>JBDTVQ010000157.1:0-13931 GCA_040007195.1 Acidobacteriota bacterium
CCCCAGTGACACGATGACGTTTTACGAAGGCACCGTCGCGCGCCGCCGCATGCAGCAGGCGCCCGCCGTTACACCCCCTGTCCCGATTCTCAACCGGTGCCCGCGCGAGCCGGCCGAGGAACGGAATTTTCCCATTGACGACACCGCCGGCGGCTGCGACGATCCCGTCGTGAAGCCTTGGACCGGCCCCTTCCCTTGGAAGCGCCAAAACGCAGCCATCGACATTCTCGGCTATGACGGGGTTAGCGACAACGGCCAGGAGATTTATAACTACTGCAAGCAGGAGGGCATCACCAACATCGCCCTCATGGGCGTTCACACCAACATCTGCATCCTGAATCGCGGTTTCGGCCTTCGCCAGCTCACCCGGCTCGGCTTCAACGTCGTCCTCGTCCGCGACCTCACGGACTCGATGTATGATCCGCGCACCCGGCCCTTTGTCAGCCACACGCGCGGCACCGAACTGGTGATCGAGCACATCGAATCGAAATGGGCCCCGTCGATTCTCAGCGCGGACCTCATCCGCACCGTTCCAGGCAGCGACAACCCCTCGAACTGAGAGCTGCACAGGGGGCACTGCCCTACTGCGCGACAATAGTCGTTACGGCCCTATGATTGAAGCCCTGCTCCCGGCCATTCTCGCCGCACTCTTTGGCCTCATCATCGGCAGCTTCCTCAACGTCTGCATTCATCGCATGCCACGCGACGAATCCATCGTGTGGCCCGGCTCGCGCTGCCCCACCTGCCGCCACGCGCTCGCCCCCTACGACAACATTCCCCTACTGAGTTGGCTGCTGCTGCACGGCCACTGCCGTCACTGCTTCACGCGAATCCACTGGCGCTATCCATTGGTCGAAGCCTCGACGGGCGTGCTATTCGCGCTCACCGTACTCACCTGGGGACCGACCCCCGCTGCCCTCAAGTACATGCTTTTCGCGGCGCTCTGCGTCGGAATGCTGTTTACGGACCTCGAAACGCGACTGCTCCCCGATGAATTCACGCTCGGCGGCCTCGGCGCCGGCCTCATTCTTAGTGTGCTCGTTCCCCAACAAAACACCTTCCTGTCCTTTTTCGTGCCGTCGCTTTCGCCCGCGCTGATCAGCATGGTCGACGCCGGCATTGGCGCCGCCATCGGCAGTGGGACCTTCTGGTTGGTGGCAGAGGCTTACTCGAAAATTCGCGGCCGGGAGGGACTCGGCTTCGGAGACGTCAAGATGGTGGCCATGCTTGGGGCGTTTCTCGGCATCACGGGAGCGATGGCCACAATCCTCGTCGGCTGCGTCGCCGGTTCGGTGATCGGCCTTCTGTGGATCTGGTACCGGAAGCAGGCGGCTAATCAGTATGAGCTGCCTTTCGGCAGCTTTCTTGCCGCCGCGGGTCTGTTGATCGCATTTCGCGGCGAAGGGCTGCTGCGCTGGTATGAGCAGATTAGCCGGTAATGAGCCGGTTAGTCGACGCCGTAGTTGATCTCCAGCTTTTGCACGGCGCGCGAAGCAAGCCATAGGACGAGTACCGTCACACCCAACAGTCCCAGGATGGCGAAAGCGGGCGTTGGCGGTTCGGCCGGCGATGCCAGGAGCTTGATCAACAGCGGCGCGTTGGCATCCATTGGCGCCGGGACCGGGCAGAGCGATTGGACGTAATAAAGCACGCTCAATTTCTGCAGCGCCGCCGGCAAAATTCCGTTGATGCTCTCCCAGAACAGAATGGTGACCGCGGGAATTATAGGATTCCGCAGCAGCAACCCGGCGGCCAGGAACACGCTGCCATAGCCCACGCAGGCGAGCGCCGCGGCGGCTGAGTACCAGAAGATGTGCGAGGCGCCTTCCGCCTGCCAAAACGAGGCAAGCTCGGCGGGATTTTGCGGCCACAGCATGACGCCGAAACAGAGGGCCGCCCCGGCGCCGAATATGACAATAGCCGCAATCAGCCCAGCCAGGTACTTTCCCGCAAGCAGCACTTCGCGCCGCGCGGGAACGAGAAACCAGAAGTGCAGCGTCTTGTCGAGCATCTCGCCGCGAAACAGGTTCATGAAGATGCCGAGGCATCCAAAAAAGATGGCCAGACGCAAATAGAAATATTGAAAAACACCAGCGAAGATCTGGCGCGTCTCCTCAAAGTCGTTGAGGGATCGTGGCATCTTGCTCTGCAAAATCCCCTCTTCGAAACGAAGGTGCCATTGTTTGTTGCCATCGAAGTACATCATGTAACGGCGGCTGGGTTCGCGGACCTCCTCGTCCGAACCCCGCCGCCCGCGGCGGCGCCTTCGGCCATCGTCCCGGTTGTCTTGGATGGGGAATCCGGCGCGATTCAGGACTTCCAGCTCCGAATCGCCCAAGCGGATCGCGTCGATCGTGGCGATCGGCGTCATCCGGTTAGTCCAGCGCTCGCGCTTGATCTTTACATCAAGTCCATGCACGAAGAAGATCACCGAGGGAAACAGCGCCAATAGATAAACCCAGAAGCTCCGCTTGGAAAAGAAGACGCGCCGCAGTTGTAGTTGCGCTATGGTCCATACCTGTCGCAGACGGGTCGCCGTAATCATCGATCGCCCCCGATCAGGTACTCATAAAGCGCTCCCATGTTTTCATCGGCCGGCACGACGGATTCCACGATGTGCCCGGCAAGCGAGATGCGCGTCAGGGCGCGGGAGAATTCGCGGCGGCTGCGCGTCATCACGACCAACCCCAGCCGGTCGTCTTGAATTTGGATCTGCGTGATGTGGTCCTGTTCGAACAGCAGGGAAGCGATGCGCGACGCGTCGCGGCAGCGAATCAGATATTGGCTCGGATGCTCGTGAATCTCTTCGCGAACACTGCGAATCTCGCCCTCGGCAATGATCATGCCGTTGGCGATCAGGATCACCTGATCGGAAATGATGTCCACTTCCTGCAAGACGTGGCTGGAAAGAATCACGTGCCGGCCCAGCGCGGAGAATTCGCGGAACAGCGCGATCGTCTCGGCTCGCACCAGGGGATCCAGTCCGTTCAGCGGTTCATCGAGCACCAGCACTTCGGGGTCGTGCGCGATGGCCTGCGCCAGCCGGATGCGTTGCCGCATGCCCTTCGAGTAAGAGGCCACTTTGCGCGGCGCCGCGTCCGACATGCGCACGCGTTCAAGCGCCCGCTCCGCTCTCGCCGCCGCCTCGGAGCTAGAGTAGCCCGCCAACAGCAGACCTGTCCAAACAAAATCGAATCCCGTAACTCCGCGCGACGCGGCGTCGTACTGCGTTGCATAGCCGAGAATCCGCATGAGGTTCTCGGGATCGCGCGGCGACAAGCCGCGCAGGGAGACCACGCCGCGGTCGGCATGGATCAGGCCCGCCATCAGGTTCATGAGCGTTGTCTTGCCGGAGCCGTTCGGGCCCACAAGGCTCGTGATGCCGGGAGGAATTCGCAGCGATACACGGTTCACTCCCAGGACTTCGCCGTAAAACTTGGAAACTTCGTCGAAGATCACCTCCGGCGCGCTCATGACACCACCTCCACGGGCCGCAGCTTGCGTTGCAGAACCAAGACGAGCATGGCGACCATCACACCGATGCAGATCGCGCACTGCCACGCGTCGGGACCGGGGAAGGCCTCAACCCCCAACATATACCGCCATATCTGATTCACCGATCTCGCCGGGTTCATGCCCGATGCCCATTCCACGCGCAATACCGCGTTTGCCATCTCCGCGGCCCCGGCCAGAATAAAAAAGATGCCCAGGACCAGCGCCCCGGCGACCATGCGCCAGCGCACATACGCCGAACTCGCCATCGCCACCAGGCTCACCAGCAGGATCCACAACAGGAACCCGAAAAACACAGCCAGCCCCAGATGATAATTCTCCGTGAACCACGTCCACCCGGCCATGCCGGACTGCATGAAGAACAGCATCATGCCGGGAATCCACGTGACGGGCGAGAGCACGCCTACCAGAACCAACATCCGCGACACAACATACGAGGTGCGTGTCAGCGGTCTGCTGAAATAGAGCGGCAGCGCGCCGTTCGCCAGATCGGGCGCAACCAGGCTTGGTCCGGCGAACGCGGAGAGGATGATGGCGAACACCGATTGAGCGTTCATGAACACGAAGAAAAATTCGCCGTTGATCTGCAGGAATTTGCCCGCGTCGTCGCCGAAGCCGCGCAGCAGTTCCAGGTGATGCGACAGGTAGATAAACAAGGCGCAGGCAACCGGCCAGAACGTGGCAACAACGAAAAAGATTGCCACCAGCTTTTGCTGCATCAACCGTTCCCAGGCAAATCGCGGCAGTACGAACAGCCGTTCCCATGCCCCTGTGAGCGGCCCTTCGTAGCGTTGATACCCGCGTCTATAGACGGCCATCGGAAACCACCTCCTCGGCCGGCGCCGCCGAATCTCCAGCCGTGCGTTGAATGTGGCCGACAGCCTTCAAGAAGATCTCTTCCAGCGAGTCGCGCCGGTGGGTCAGGCGATGAACGTCAAGGTTCTCGCGCCCTACCAGATGCCATAGGACGTTCAACTCCACCTTCGGAGGCATCACAATGCGCCAGCGGCCGCTGCCTTCGTTCACGCCCTCGGCGCCATACTCACCCAACGCGGCAGCAAAGTTGCGGTCGTCGCCGGAAACTTCGAGTTCCACAAAGCGCCGGTTGGCGCGCCGCTCCTCTTCGAGATTGGCGTGGTGCACCATCGCCCCATCCTTGAGGATCACGACTTCATCGCAAACCTCTTCCACGTCCCGCAGCAGGTGCGAGCACAACAGCACATTCATGCCATGCTCGTTCTTCATTTCCAGCACCAGCTTCAACATGCGGGCGCGTGCGGCCGGGTCGAGCCCATTGGTGGGTTCATCGAGAATCACCAACTCCGGCCCGTGGATAATCGCCTGCGCCAGCTTCGCCAGCTGCTTCATGCCCAGCGAATAGGTGCCGAGCGGCCGGTATCGTGCCTCGCCCAAGCCGACATGGAACAGCACCTCGTGCGCTTTCTCCAAGGCCACGCGCGACGGAAGACCGGACAACTCGCCCATGATCCGTAGAAATCGCACCGCGCTCATATCGGCGATGAGCGCTTCGTTCTCCGGCATGTAGCCGACGCGCGATTTCACCAGCATCGATTGCGCGTGGCAGTCGAATCCAAGAATGCGCGCCGAACCCGACACCGGCTTGTGAAAACCGAGCATCGTCAGGATCAGCGTGGACTTCCCCGCGCCGTTGGGGCCAAGCAGGCCGATCGCCTTGCCCGTGCCGGATGCGCCGAGCCGGCAGGAGATTCCCTTGAGGATCTCCCGCCGGCCCAGTTTGACTCGCAAGTTTTCAAGTTCGATGACTGGGGTCATAGGGTCGATTTGAGCTTCTTTTGCACGGTCGCCGGTGAACCCGGAGGATGCACCGATTCCCCCGCGCCATGCAGCATCATCGCGTCGAGAATCAGGCTCGTTAATCGACTACGACTCGCGGCGCGAATTCGTTCCGCTTCTCCGTCGAAAACGATCAACAAAGGATCCCGATTTTCCATGAGCGACTTCACTGCCGGGCTGTTGACCAGTCCTGCCAGGTCGGCGATCACGCCATTTGTGTTCAGCCAGAGGAAGCCCGAGTGATGCAGATCGCCGGTCGCCGGGAACCGCTCCTGGAACTTCGTCGAGCGAACCAGTGACGATGTGGTTGCGCGAATCGAGATCGCCCTCGCCGCCAGCGCGCGGTCGGTGGACGCAATCAGAAAGCCGTTGTCGTAGGTCCAATAGAGGGAAGCGGGCGCGACGGCACTGACCAGCACATTCCATGTCCGCCCATTCACGGACTCCTGCGTGAGGACCATGCGTTCCTTCGTCTCTTCCGGTTTCAAATGCCGGTTGAACGCCTCCACGAACCGGCGAATTGAGTCGTCCAACACCGAAGGCCGTACCACTTCGATTGCTGCCAGCCAGCCGGGAATCGGAAGCGAAGGACGTTCGACGGCAAACGTGATGTCGGTGCCGAGCGACCCGGCGATATCGGAAGTCAAGTTGACGCCCGTTTCGGACTCGAATTTCTGCAGATCGGCGGTTATGCCCGTGAACGAAGAGAACAACTCCTCTAATGCCTGCCGCGGGTCGCGAGTCGAAGCTGAAAAGGCCAGCACCACTTCGTTCGAAACATACTCGGCCGAGGCCGCCACTCCGGGCGCGGCCAGCCACGAGGCGATTCCCTTGCGCGCTCCCTGAAACGTAAGCGTCGCCTGGTTCTCATCCCTGCCGCCGGAGGAGCGCTGCTCGAAGAAGAGGTACCGGACGTTGAGGATTCCCATCATGCCCACCTCGTCCTTCGCTTCAACCGCCGGAACAACAGAGGCGGCATCGAGGCCTAGCAGCCAGCCGACACCGTTCTGATAGCGCCGCGAGATTTCAGACGCGAACGGCGATGACGCTCCGCTTCCCAACTGCGGCAGCACCGTGGCCAACTGCTCTTGGCTACCGGAAACGATCAGCAGGTCCTGCGCGATCTTGTAAGGAATGGGTTGCGGCAGACTGGCCGATATCCGTTCCATCGCTTCCACCAGCCGGTCGCCGCGGCCCGGTTGCACCTGGGCCAGCATCAACGGAATACCGCCATCAAGCTTTGTGCCGTTCTTGTTGATCACCAGCAAGATCTCGTCGCCCAAAAGCGGCGTCACCGTTTGCAGATGGTCCAACCCTTCGCGCAAATGTTCAGCGTGTTCGGAGGTCCACCACTCCTTCAGCACGGCATTCTCCTGGGCGCGCTGTTCCACCAGCCGCATGGCCTGGCGCATGGTGCCGTCCAGGTTGGGGATGGCGAAATAGAGAATCGCGTTCGACGGCAGGTAGCGCAGCAGGCGGGCTTCCGTACGTAGCGCAGGGGCGGGCAAGGCGGCCAGTTGCTTTTCAATGCCGGCAAACTCCGCCAGCAGCGCGAAATACTTCTCCTTGTCCTGGCTCCAGGCAACCGCCTGGTGGACGGGAATGCGTGAGAGCGCGGCGTTCGAGGCCGACTGCTTCCCGGCAGTCACCAGCTGATTCGTCCCCGGCTGGACCACATCCACAGCACCTTCGACAACCGACACCAGAGATCCGGCCGTACCGCTCGACACGGCGAAGATCGTGCCCTTCACCGAGGCAGTCGTATCGTTCGTGACCACACGCAGATGGCCGCGCCGTTGTTTGGCGGCCTGCACAATCACGTCGCCATGACGCAGCATGATCGTCTCACCGCTCCAGGCAGCCCGTACGGCCAGTTCCGTGCGCTGGTTCAGTTCCACAAGCGAGCCATCGGCCAGCTGCAGCACGGCGCGAGAACCGGCTCCGGTGCGCACAACTTCGAATTCTGAAAGCGAAGCGCCCGGCTGAATCCCATCGCCCTGCAGCCGCTGAAACACCCCCGCGACAGAGACCACCGACGCGCGCGGGCCCGAGGGCGCAAGCGCCGTATCGATCGTGTCGCGACCTAGATAGAGAGCGCCCATCGCAAGAACCGCGGCTGCGGCCCAGCGCGTCCATCCAGCGAACTTCACCGCGCTTTCGGGCCGCATCATGGGCAGGACTTTGTGTTCGCGATTCGGATCGTCGAAGATACGGCGGCATTCCGCGCACCGGCTCAGATGATCGTCAATCAGCAGGCGCCGCGCAGCCGTCAATTCACCAGCGCGAAAAGCGCCGAATTCCGGGCGGAACTCGGCGCAGGCGAGAGAGGTGGATTGGACCAGTTGCCGCCACACCCGGTCGCGAGCCGCGGCCACTTGTTCGGACGGCGCACGCTCTTCGCGCATCTCGCCCAGGAGTTCGTCAAATCGTTCTTCGGTCATGGCCTTGGCTCCTTCACCTGCTCAAATCTTTCTTCAGCACCGCGCGAATCCTATGCAGCCTGCTGCCAATGGTTCCGCGCTCCACCTGGAATTGCTCGGCCAGCTCGTCGTAGGAATACCCCTCCAGGTAGCAAAGGACGAAGATCTCCGCGTCATCGGTGGGCAGTTTTGCGAGCGATCGCCGGATGCGCTCCTTGAGAATCGCCGTACTCTCCTTGCCGGCGTACTCGCGGCCTGAATCGAGCTCGACTTCGGAGAGCCATTTCTTGCGCCGCAAGATGTCGATGGAGGCGTTCACCGCGGCGCGCCGGAAGTACTTTTCCAGCGAGTCCGCCGGACTCATCATCGACCGGTTGTTCAACATCCGCAGGAAAACGACCTGCAGCACGTCTTCCGCGTCGGCCGCGTTCCCGGCGACACGCATCGCCGCCTGGAACACGGTACCCGAGTAGCGGTTGTAGAGCTCCTCGAGTTCAGGTGGTGGTTTCACAAATACTGGTGTCGCGGTGATGGCCGGGATAGCCGTTCCCATTTATCGGTCCTCATTTGGGAATACGAGGCCCGCAAGGGAATTATTGCAGCCGACGTGAAAATTCGGGACGAACGCGCAATATCAGGGCTTTACGACGCTTCCGTCCATCGCGCGGTCAAGGCTGTAGACGCCTCCGCCGGTGATGGGCCGCAACGGCTGCTTCGCCGCGACTGCTTCATTGATGTCGATTCCCAGGCCCGGCTTCCCGCTGCCGTACAGGTAACCGCCGCGAATATCGGCGACGCCCGAGAACAGTTCGCGCACCGGGGGCGGGAAATGGTTCTCCTCCTGGATGCCGAAGCCGGGGCTGCTGATGTCGACGTGGTAGGCGGCCAGTTGATTCACAGGATCGTTCTCGCCGCCTTCCTGGAATGCCGTGCGCGTGCCATTGATCTCACACATCACGGCGACCTTCTTCGCCGGCGTGATGCCGCCGATGGCTGAGACGCGGCAGCGTGCAAAGTCGATCAGCTTGTCGGCGAGGAACGGCATGTACTCGAACGGGTGCGTAAACAGTTCCCCGACGGCTTGCGGCGTGGTGGAAGTCTTGCGGATCTCGCGGTACCAGGCCAGTTGCTCGGGCGGCAGGACGTCTTCGATGAAGAACATTTGGAGGTGCTGCAGGCGGCGGCTGAACTCGGCGGCGTTCATGCCTGAGAGGTGCGAGTGGACGTCGTGGCAGAGCTTGGGGACCATGCCCACCTTGGCGCGAATCTGCTCGAACAGCTTCGGCACGGTCTCGACGTAGGTCTCCTCGTCGAACGCGGGACCGGAGTATCCGCCTTCGGCGCGGCTGCCCGTGCCGGCGGGAATGAAGCCGCCTCCGCCGTAGTTGCCGAACTGCACGCGAATGTGGCGGAAACCCAGGGCCTGGGACTTCTGCACATTTTCGCTCGCCTCGGCGGCGTCTTTGCCCCCGACATGGTCGTAGCAGGGAACGGCGTCGCGCACCCGTCCGCCCAGCAGGTCGTACACCGGCATACCCGCGCGCTTGCCCTTGATGTCCCACAGCGCCATGTCCATTGCGCTGAGGACGTTGTTGTTCACGGGACCATTGCGCCAGTAGGTGCGCAGATGCGAGCTCTGCCAGAGGTCTTCAATCTGATCGGCATCCTTGCCAATGAGCCACGGCTTGAGGTGTTGCTCCAGCGCGGCGATGACGGCATGGGTCTGGAAGTGATTGGATGCCGAGCCAATGCCATACAGTCCCGGCTCCGAAGTGATGAGCTTGAGGAAGATCCAGCGGTAGTTGCCGCCACCACTGGTGGCGATGATCTTCGCGTCTTTGATTGTCAGTTTGGGAAGGCCGCTGGTCTTTTTGGCGACCTCCTGTGCGGCTGCCGCGGGAATGATCGGGGCAGCGAGAAGCGATTTGGCGAAAGTTCGGCGGCTGGTCATGGAAGCTCGTAGAAATCGTACACGATCTTCCAGGAGAATGACTCGCCGGGGGCGATTCGCATGTGGATGTAGGCTTCCGGGCACACCGTCGTGCGAATGGACCAGAAGATGAGCTTCGACATGGGGCGGTCCGAAGTCTGGCGCACGCCGGCGCGGGATTTGCGATTTTCGACGCGGATGTCGTAGTCGCGCGGAGCATCGCCAAAGCCCGTCAGTTCGGAGAAGACTGACTTGCCCGTCTCCAACTCCTGCAGGTATCGCAGTTCATTACCCACGGTCTCAGCACGGCCGCCGAGATCGCGCGAGGCCTTCACATCGAAGGGAAACTTGACGGTGAACTCGGGGCCGGAAGGCACGCCGTCGATCACGTAAAAGTTGTGATTGTAGACGCTGGTCTCGATGGGCTTCGAGCCCTTGTTGTGGAGCGTGTGTTCGAGGACCATCTGCGGCTTCTCGCCTGCCGCCAGCCGGACAGTCTTCTTATAGGAGTACGCATAGCCGCCGGTGTTGGCCAGTTCGTGCGTGAACTCGACGCGGTCTTTGTGCGGCTTGACGGTCCACTTGCCGGAGTTGGTGATCTCGTAGGTGTTGAAGCGCTTGTAGCCGTCTTCTTGCGGCTTGCGCACCGCGCCCACGCCAATGCGGACAAAGCTTTCGTCTGGCTTCGTTTCGTTGTATCCGAGGCCGGCATCATCGGAGAGGAACTCTTCGACCGGGCCGAGGATGGCGTCGTGGATGAGCGGGTCGTATTTGTCGAACCACTTGCCGAAGTACTCATGCCCCTTGTATTTGAGGCTGGCGATCTGGCCGGACCAATCGAATCGCGTGCCCCGGTAGTAGCCGTTCCGCGCGTCCGGCAAGTTGAGCGTGGCGTCAATCGCGCCGTTGGTGATGTGGGCCTGTGGGGGGTCGGCGGCGAATAGAACGCTGCAGGCCGCGAGTAGCAACAGAAGCGCGCAAATGCGAGTGATCATCGAACCGATTGTAGTCGACCGGACGGGGGTACGCGCGTGGCGGTTTGGGCTCGGGTCGGGTTCGGCCGGGGAGGGCGGCTGTGTGTTTTCAAAGCGATGTTGGGTTCGTTCTGTCAAACACGCATGTGCGGCAAGCGGCAGGCGGGTGGCCGCGAGGCGGGGGCGCTGTTTGGTGGCCGTAGTTCCGCTGTTCGCTCACGGCTCCATGGTGCCAGTGACGCGTGCGATGTTCGACGACGAGTGGCCGTATGTGCCAGAGACGCGAGGAGATTTGGTTACGAGCGGGCCGTGATCAGCGCTGGAACTCGAGAAAATATTGATTTGGCAAAATGGTGTGCTGCGCGCTTTGGTGGAAGCCGGCGGCGGCAAGCTCGGCGCGCACCTCGTCCTCGGACAGCTTCATGGAGACGGGCGGGCCGACGGGGAGGTCGCGCTTATAGAAATCGATGATCACGATGCGACCGCCGGGTTTGAGGGAGGCGGTGAGTTTCTTGTAATAGGCGCCGCGGTTGGCGATGTGATGGAGGACGTCGCAAATGAAGATCGTGTCGACCGAGGAAGCGGGGAGTTTGGGATCGTCAGGGATTGCGAGAACCGCTTCAATTTTGTCGCCCTTGGACCGGGCAAGCAACGCCGCATCGATATCGACCGCGTAGACCTTCGCCGCGTGCATGGCGAAGCGGCGGGTAAAGTAACCGGAGCCCGAACCGATGTCGGCGATAACCTCTGTGGGCTTCAGCTTGAGCGCCTGAATGACATCGTGAGGCTTCTGCCACGCATCACGCGAGGGATCTTCGAGAATCTTCGCGTACTCATCGGCGGAACGCGCCGGGTGATGCTGGTGCTGGATCTGGGCAGCGGACAATGCGGCGGTAAACAGGAATGCGGCCTTCATACGTTGGCGGTTCTCCTCTTGCCGTAGACGAAGTAGATCGCCAAACCGATAGCAAGCCAGGCGACGAAGCGCCGCTAGGCGAGCGCCAGGTTCAAATTCTCGATCGCTTCGTCGATCTCAGCGGTATTCTTGAAACCCACGGTGACGCAATCGACGCCGGCTTTCCGGAAGGCGAACTTCATGGCGGCCTGGCGATCCTCGCGCTTGGTGAATGCACCCTCGCCGACCAATTTCATACTAATGACTCCCATGCCATCTTTATGAACCTGTTTGGTATGCTCGACGACTTCCTTAACGTTGCCCGGATTCGGTGAATTGTAGTCTTCGGCGTCCATCCGGACACCGTTGTGATTCATGCGGATCATGGCGATTTCCAGCCATTTATTATTCGGGAACTGCCGCAATGCGGGTAGGCCGTGTACAGAAGCTCCGTAGCCAACGACGGCCTGCTTGTGCTTCGCCTCAAGAATTCCGTCCTGCCACCGAACCGTGTCGGTGGGCCAAGTGGCCACGTGCTGATAGTGCATCAGTAAGACGTCGAAGTATTCCGTATTGGCAAGGCGGCGCAGTTCGTCGATCTTCTCCTGCGGATCGACGCCTTCCCGCGTGGTGACCTTGGACATCAGCCGGTAGGTGTCCCGCGGAACGCCCTTGAGCGCGATGCCGAGCATCTTGTGCATTTCGCCATAGCTCTCGGCGGTTTCAAAGAATCGAATGCCCCGGTCGTAGGCGTGCCGCACCAGCTTTGTGAATTCATCCTGGCCCAATTCGCGTTGTGTACGGCCACTCATGGTGCCGGTACCAAGAGCGAGCCGCGTGACCTTAACACCCGACTTGCCGAGCGTGACCCAGTCGGTCGCCGTTCCGCCAGCGGCGAGCAGTGGCAGGTTGCCGGTAGAAGCAAGCGCTCCGGCCGTCAATCCGAATTTCAAGAACCGTCTTCTGGCACAAGGCGTCATACTACGGGCCTCCTGGTGCGAATCGTATCACGATGGGAGTCGGGGTGGAACACTAGATCTGCGCCGTCCGCTTCTTGCCGTAGACGAAGTAAATCGCCAAACCGATGGCCAGCCAAATGACGAAACGCAGCCAGGTTTCCAGCGGCAGACTGAGCATGAGCAGCAGGCACATGCCAATGGAGATGAGCGGGAGGAATGGCACCAGGGGGACGCGGAACGAACGCGGCCGGTCTGGTTGCGCGCGCCGCAGAACGATCACGCCGGCGCTGACGACGATGAATTCCGGCTCATCTTTAACCTGCAGTGATGTAACCTACGATCCGTGACCTGAACGCTTGATTGAGTCGAAAAGTGCTGACATTGGCGTCGGCATACTAGGACTTCCATCATGTCTCAGCAAGCCCGTGTCGGCACGACTGAATAGTGCAGTCAGAATGATAGCTCGGTCCTTCTCCTCAACGGCATTCTCCTTCATAAGAGCCAAGTACACATGGGTGAGTTGGTAGCGCTCACGGGCATCTCGAGCGAGATGAAAGGAACTGACTGCGAGTCTGACAAACAAATTGATCAAATACGCTGCTAGTGAAAGTCCCACTGTCAGGACGATTGCCCCTTTGACGCCGACGAGCGATATTCCACTATCTTTCCAAGTATCCGGTGGCCAGTAAAGCAGATTCGAGACCATCCTCAACACCAGAGCCACCGATACTGCGGCAACACTCGACCAAATGTATCCCGACTTTGAGTACTTCGATTCAAGTTGTTCCCAGTACTCTCCTGGTCCCTGCAATCGAAGTTGCGCTTGGTAGGTTTTTTCTAGCGAGCTAATTTTTTCGTTAGCCTCGTTGCGGAATGTTTCAAATTCCTTGAGCCTTGCCCCTTGCGCATCTTCGAAACCCTTAACGTGCTTTTGTGCTCGCTCCTTCTCCTCCTTACCGACATCAACTTTCCAATTCCCGACCTCTTCCTTCGTGGTGCGAAAGTATTGTTGAAAGTCGTCGCGCAGTCTCAATGCCTCTGAATTCGCGTCAGCCATCGAACTTTTGTACGAATCGGCATTGGCGGAGATCAGCTCCGGATTGAAGAATAGTGATGAAGCGATCATTCCATCAAAATATGGCCTATCCCTGAATGGGTCTTTCGACCACTCAGGCGCACGCGGGTGCGAAGCTCGGGCATAGTGCTCGTAGGCCCCACTGGCCATTCTCGGATTGCGTTCGTGGAGCTCCGCGAGAAATCGGCCGAATGAGGTCGATGAGTAGACTAGCCATTTTTTCGCTGAATTCAATTCTCCAGCAGCCAGCGATAGTTCTTCTTCGGCTTGCCTAGTGTCGCGCTGTGTAGCCACGTTCACTGCTGTCCGGCTAACGCGTTCGTCCAGATTGACAAAGCCTTTGGGTAGAG
>JBDTVQ010000158.1:0-13873 GCA_040007195.1 Acidobacteriota bacterium
AGGAGTTCTTCGAAAACGGCACGGCTGCCTTTCAGCAAAAATCGCAACCCAACCATTCAGCCGAACAGAATGGATCGCCTATCTGGAGAAGAAGATCCACACTAAGGATGAGGTCTTGGCCGAGATGATGGCGGAGCACGTCGCGCTAAAAAAACGCTTGGGGAACTCTGACCGGGATCTGGGTTCCGCACGATACGCGGGATCAGATCGTGGATTTCGTCCGGCGTTGGTCCGCGAAAACTGAGATTGGCGCCGGGCGCTTCATTGTGTGGCTCGACATCACCCCCAGCAAGTTCTATGACTGGCGGGAACGCTACGGGAAGGCGAACGAGCACAACGGCTGGGTTCCCCGCGATTTCTGGCTAGAGGATTGGGAGAAGCAGGCCATCATCGGCTTCCAGCTGAAGAACCCGCTGGAAGGCTACCGGCGGCTGACATTCATGATGCTGGACGCCGATATCGTGGCGGTGAGTCCGACCAGCGTCTGGCGCGTGCTGGGGCAGGCGGGACTGTTGTCGAAGTGGAACGGCACGCCATCGAAGAAGGGCACGGGCTTTGAGCAGCCGCTGGCCGCTCATCAGCATTGGCACATCGACGTGTCGTACATCAACATCAGCGGGACGTTCTACTACCTGTGCAGCATTCTGGACGGCTGCAGCCGGTACATCGTCAACTGGGATCTGCGGGAGTCGATGACCGAGGCGGACATTGAGGTCATCATGGAGCGTGTCAAGGAGAAGTACCCGGAAGCGCGGCCCCGGATCATCTCCGACAACGGGCCGCAGTTCATCGCCAAGGACTTCAAGGAGTTCATTCGAATCTCCGGCATGACGCACGTCAGGACTTCGCCCTACTATCCCCAATCCAACGGGAAAATCGAACGTTGGCACAAATCGCTAAAAGGAGAGTGCATTCGGCCCGGAACGCCGCTGTCGCTGGAGGATGCGCGGCGGCTGGTGGAGGGGTACGTCGAGCATTACAACGATGTCCGGTGAAGTAACGCTCCAGGCGTTCAGGGCTGACGTGCTGCGCGACGCTCTCAGGGTAGCGTCCCTTGCGGGCTATTTCCAACCCCCGCTCGTCGATATCAGTGGCAAAGACCTGTATCTTTGGGCGGGTGTCCAGCGTGGCCGCATGCTCGCATAGCAAAAGTGCGAGGGAGTAGGCTTCTTCCCCACAGACGGCGGAAACGATTTACTTCGAGCGCGATGAAATCGCTTTCCAAACGGAATGGCCGCGTCCCGAACAATAACTCCGTAGTGGGATCGCAGGTGAGAACACTTCCACTTCAGGTCGTAAGGGTTGACCACCTCCCACGCTGCTGCGGGCCCTATCGCAGGTCGCCAGTTGGCAGGCGGAAACGAAAATCGGCGCGCCCTCGCCCACTCCGAGAAGGCAAGAACGCGCCGAAGGAATGGGGAGGGCGGTAGGTTGCCGCCGATCCCCTCCAAAGTACGGACCTATTCGAGGCAGAAGCCGACGTCGTCCACCGTGCAGAACGAGACGCCGCTGCTATTGACGTTGGTCCGGTCGCAGCCGGTCAGCCGCAGCACATAGCCGCACGGTTGCATGCCGGCTGTCTTTAACTCCCATGTGCCGTTCACGCCGGTTGTGCCGACCGCAGGGAAGCTCAGATTCACCGGAATGGTGGTCACCACTCCGTTGCCCGCAAGCGACGGCGTCACCGCGATCGAGGCACTGCGATAGTGCTGGAATGCGGCCGCGGCGGAAGAGGCGCCGGGGTCGTGCACCGAGAACGTGCCGCTCAGGATGGTGCCGACCCTGAACTTACCGCAGTCCACCGCGGGAACCGCTTGCCCGTTGAGCATGGCGCCCGTGATCGCGATATTTGCCGTTGGCGCGGTGTTGTCGATGCGCACCTTCACCACCTGTACGCCAGGGAACATTTGCGGTGGCGTCGTAGCCGGATTCTTGGCCGTGATCCGGATTTTCCACAGGCCTTCCATGTTGGAGTTGGTGTCCCAGCGTCCGAGAACGTCGACCACCAGGAAGCGCTGCGCCGGAGCGGAGAGATCCTCGATGTAGGGATACCAGCCGGGCCCGTGACCATCGCCGTCGTCGGTCGGCGTGAGCACAACATCGCAGACAAAGTCGCCAGGGGCGCACTGAACCGGGATGCCGTTGATGAACTCCGACTTCTTGACGTGGATCTTGTTGGTGAGCGGTTGCCAGTCGTTGGTTCCGTCCGGCGCAACTTCGATCTTGTACTTGAAGGGAATGGCCCCGCCGCCGAACGAGTCGGGCGGATTGCCGATGCGCCCGGTGATGGTGACGCCCAATCCAAACGGGGACTGGTTCACCGATGCGGCCGCGATCACAAGGTTGCCGGTGGCGAGTCCATCGGCCTGATTGATGTCGTCCACGCCGACGTCGCCGACCGTCTCGATGAGCGGGATGTGGCCGGTGCCGAAGCCGGGCCGCAACTGGACGCGGCACTCCTCGCGGTTGCCCCATACGGGAATGAAGTTCGGATTGTTGGGCGGGGGCGCGGATTCCCAGGAAAGGATCGCCCGAAGCCGGACGACACGGGCGCCGGCGAAGCATGGCACCAGACGCTTCGCCAGATTCGTCTTGAGGAACACGGCATACTGAACACCGTTCCCAATCTGTTGCAGGTCGTGGACAATCACGGTCGAAGTGCCCATGTAGGTGAAACCTGCGCCATCGCCGAAGTCCATCCAGAATGCCACATATTCGGTGGAGCCCACCTGGCACAAGGAGCCGGAGTAGCCGCTGTTCTTCTTCACCGTCAACACGGCTTCGATCAAGTCGGCCTCCGGATAGAGGCCCACGCACTTGAGTTCCTCGAAGCTGGTATCGCCGTCGGTGTTGAAAATCTTCCCCAGCAGGTTGTCGAACTCCGCGGCCTGAAGCCCGAGCTTGCCCAGAGCGCTTTCATCCGACAGGAGGAATTCGCCAGCAGCTCCTGGCGACATCAAAAGCTGGTTCACTTCCGGAAACGCAAAGCGGTGAACCGGAACTTCATTCTTGTAAATTCGCCGCTTCTGATCGATGCTCAACGACAGTTCCGCGATCGTCTGCAGCTCCGATGCCGGTTCGACGGCAGCGACCAGCGGCTGCACCGCCGGAGGAATCTTCACTTTCGCAATCTCCAGTTCGTTTAGGAAATCCGAGAAGATGATGAGTCGGCGAGGCCTGATCTGCACCTGGACGTCCAGGCGGTTGCCCCACACCGGGGCGAAGTTCGGTGTATTCGCCGGCGGCGGCACGTTCCAGGAGAGAATGGCGCGAACACGCACGATGTTCTCGCTCAGGCAGAGCTTGCGGATCGATTCGAAATCCAGGTACACGGCATAGCAGATCGGCTTGACGCCGGGAATGTCGTGTACACGGACGCTCGCCATGCCAACGTCGTGCAGTACGCCGTTGTCATGCAGGTCCACATAGAACCGCACATACTCGCGTGAACCCGGATCGCACATCGGGCCGGAGTAACCGGAAGGCTTCTTGATTTGGATCGTCGCTTCCAGCCGGTCGAACGCCGGTTGCAGTCCGACGCAGGTCATTTCTTCGTAAGTGGTGTCCCCAATCTTCTTCAGTACAGGCGTGAATTTGCTGACCTCGAGATTGCCGAAGTAGTTCGGGTTCTGCACCAGCTTCGCCATGAACTGGTGGCGCTCGGCTTCCACCGCGGGCGGAATCAGCGCTTTCGCCACCAATTCCGTCAAGCGCATCAACAGGCCGCGGTCGACCCCGGCGATAGTGGTCAGCATGGAGTCGTCAAGCAAGGCGCCTCCCGCCTCGCTCTTGTGGCTCATGATCTCTTCGCTAAGGGCCTTCGGATCCTTGCCGACCGCCGCCTTGAGATGCGCTGCCAATTCCTCCGGTGATTCCGCCTGGTTGATGAACCGAAGCAGATCCGCATATTGACTCATCTTGTTTTCGTCCACAGTTTTCCTCCGTATTCACCCGCATCCTCGTTCCTGACGGGCCGGGTTTCTTCGTTATTTGGTGCAACCGTTCGCCGCCGCTTCGCGATGAACAGACACACCCCTCCGATTGAGCGCAAGAGCGCCGTCCTACGGCTAGGTGAACCGCGTCTTGACAGGCACTAAAAGGAAGAGCTCGCTAGGTTCGTTGGAGACGCCGCAATTTCGGGACCGAGGAGAGCGCCGCTGCGTCCCTCAGGTCTACTGGCAGCACCTGCCCGGGCGTTTCAAAACGGTAAGGTTTTCCCGTTACCGGACCAACGGCGACCAGCCGGTTATCCCCGATGTATTCGTAGTGCACGGTCATGTGGGGTGCCGTGACGTTTTTGACTACCGCGCCTGCGGCCACCGCACGAGCCAGCGGCACTGGGGGGGTAGTGGACTTGCTTCTATTTCCGCAACAAGACATCCTGTTCACTCCGAGATTCGTACTCGTTCGATATTTCAGTCTGTTCGCCGTCTTCCCAGAAGGCGGCCTGCGCTGGTTGCGTCGATGAAATCACGCGTTCCATTAGAATTGCCGCGGCCGATAGCGCCGGCCACAGCAGGACCCGCTCGCGAACATCGCCTCCGACGACGACGGCGAAGGGCATGGCAATCCAGAGGCTGAGGCAGTAAAAGCAATTCATAGGACCAGCAAGAAATGTTTGGGCCACGCTTCTGCGCACCCACGCGAAAACGCCCCACGGGCCATCCTCGGCGCTCAGGAGGTGGGTCATTCTCCATACGCACAGTGCGCCGAGGATCAGCCAGTAGAACCGCATTCCTTCCACTTCGTAAGTACCTCCGGGCCGCCATTCCACGGCACGCCGCTGTCTCCTCCGAACCGGCAGCGCGCCGTGGCAGCGCATCCCCCGGCGTTCCACTTGTTGCCGGGTTCTGTGCCCGGCTTCCACGAAGGTCTCCTCGGGTCGCGGATTGCCTTTTGGGAATCCCTAAATGGGTAGCTTGAATTCTCCGTCTCTCATGTTTCATGCATAACGTGCAGTGAGGAACGGAATCGTTGCGTGTTTCAGAAACTTTTTTTGAAAGAAATATTTCGCATTAGAAATCACGGCAAACTGCAACGGCGGCGGATTGCAATTCACGCTACATCGGACGCTCGTTTCATAGCGGGCAAATTAGATAGGAGGAAACGCATGAGTTGCAACGATTCGATGGGACAGAGCGGCAGTGATCGCCTCGATCTCTCTGCCGGTACCCGTCACTTTGATGCGAGCACGACAGGATGGTTGCTGGGCGAAGCGATCCGCCACCTGAATACTGGCGACGACGAGGGCTCGCTCGCCTACCAGCGCGTGATCGAGATCCTCGCGGAGAGAAAGGACGCGATGGAGACGGCGGCGCAGCTTTCTTTTCGGGCGGCGCCGGGAGATGTTCCCCTTCGCTGGAACCTGCTCTATTTGATTGGCGCCTTCGCCGGTAGCAATGCCGCGGACTTCCTGGTCCGCACTGCAATGGAGCCGCTTCCGGAGCGCCAGCGAGTGGGCTGTGAAGGCCCTCGCGACCTCGAACTGCTGGTCCGCACCATGGCTGTGGAGTCGCTGCAATACGTTGCCCGGCGGCATGCCGAAGCGGCCGATCACGTCCTGAAATTGGTCGGCTCCAACCTTGAGCGGCCTGTGCTGATCGAGGCGGTGAAAGCGGCCAAAGAGTTGGGCCTGGCCGATAAGGTCCGCGGAATCCTCAAGGCAGAAGACCACTGGATGCTCGACATCCGGACGGCGCGGACCGAAGAAGTGGTCGTCGAGGCCGAGCGGAAGGAGGGCGGAGAAGTCGGATTCAGAGCGCCCAAGATGGCCGCCGATCACACAGCCCCCAGCACCTGCCACTGCCGAAAGGAGAACTAATCATGGCTACATGTACTTACTCAGTGCCGAACCTGGATTCTTCCGGAGACAATCTGTACGCCCCCCGGATCTGCTGGCAACCCTTTATCGACTGGGCCTGGGACGCCTTCGACTTTGACAAGGAGGACTGGGACGACGGCTTTGGCTATGACGCCGTATGCGACAAGACTCAACCCCTAGGCCGCGCGCTCTCGGGGATTTGGTGCCTTACCTATTCCGCCGAGGATTATCACAACGAGTCGTATGACTCCAATATCCTCCAATGGGGCTGCCGGTTCGCGCGAAACGCGATCGACGAAGTGGATGCCCGTTGCGGCGACGGCAGCGCATTCGCGCAAACGCAGTGGGGACCATTTGTCAACGACTGGACGCGTCTCTTCCTTCCGTTCTTCTATAGCGAAGGAGTCAGCCTGCGCGCTGGAACGATCCTTCACGAATCCAGACATGCCGATGGGAAGGGTCACGATAGCGGCAACAACGACTCCAGTTGGGGATACAATGGCGCCTGGAGATGGCAGGTGTGCTGGCTTGCGTGGTTCGCCTTTGCCGGCACGCGTACGTCAACTGCAATGAAGAACCAGGCTCGCCAGCGGGCGAACAACATCATCAACTCCAACTTCGACGTGCACCCTGGCTTCAACGTCTGACCCGCGTGGACACTCCCGGAGGAAGTACGCACACATCCCGCTTGCGTACTCCCCGGGCCCGGCGTTACGACCGGCTACTAGGGCGCCACGTAGTGTTGGAAGGGCCCCCAGTAATAGGGCTTGCGGAAGTTGCCTTCGGAGCGGACGAGGCGAAGCTTTGCTTCACGCAAAGCAACGGCGGGTCCGGCACCAGCCGCGAGTTGTGAATAGGTGGCCACCATCAGGTCCGCTGTCGACAGGTCGTTCACGTCCCATAATCCGGCGATCACATTACGCGCTCCGGCATGAATGAGCGCCCATGCAAAACCGACCAGTCCCTCACCGGAGTATGTGCGGGCGCCCGCGCCGCGGCATGCCGAGACGGTGATCAAGTCGGGCGAGAGCCGAGACTGAAGCAACTCCCGCGCATAGAGCTTGTAGCCGCCGCTTCCTGCCGAGAGAATCAGCGCCGAGTCCAGAGGGCTCTCGCGATTCGCCGTAGCGTGGACCGTGAAGTGAATGGCTGAATACGATTGCGACGTATGCTCATGGAAGGCGGCGGGCGTCGCTTCCGATCCACGAAGCACAACGGCCCGCCGCTCGAACTGCTTTGCAATGCCGTCCATCTCGCGGCCGGCGAAGCGGAGTTTGGGAAAGTCCGCGTCCTCCTGCTCCGGATCGCCAATCAGAAGCAGCGAATCGGGAGGCTTCGTACGGGAAAGCATCGCCACCGGAACCGCCGGTGCAACGGATAAGACTACATCTTCGATCAGGTAGCGAGATCGGGCGGCGTGGTAGATGGGAAGCGTATCGAAACTCAGGTTGTGCAGCGCTCCGTCCGGAACGACGACGACGCGCGCACCCGTGTGAATCCATTTCCGCACCGGCGCGATCAGCACTTCGTACAATCGCGCACCGGACTGCTGCCGGGAACGCATCGGGTCGGCGAGCGACTCCTCAACAGCCGACCTGTATTCGTTGGCCAACTGCGCAATCTCCCCGGCAGAAATACCCAGCGGAAGACACACGATCTCGTTCGCCGTCACTACCCAGACATAGGCGCGCTTCGGCGCCAGCCAGTACGAGAGGAATATGGCGTTGGATCGACGTGCGGCGAGGCGAAACCTGTCCGGCTCAGTGCGTGTCTGGGCGCCGGCCGCCAGCGTTCCCAACAACTGAGTGCGGCTCGAATTAGCGACGGCGAGCGCGCGTTCCGATTGCCCGTTGTCGACTAGCAATTCGACATAGTCCCAATAGAAGCGGATGAGACGGCTCAGCAGAGTCACCTTACTGTCTGTGCGCAACAGTTGCGCTCGCGTCTTTTCGATGACGGCGAGCGCGGCTTCGAAGTGTTTCGCCGCCGCCCGCTTGTCTCCCTGTGCGAAGAAGACCGCTCCCAAGCCTGCGTGCGAGTCCCAAAGCACGGAAGGGTCTTCGGGTGCCGCTGCGATCGCCGTTTGGTACAGGTGGGCTGCCGCATCGTAGCTACCGCGGCCCATCGCGATACGCGCCGAGTTGACGGTGTTGTAAACGAGAGTGGCCGCGCCGGCGTCCGTCTTGATGCGTGTTGCCTCGGCATTGAACTGCTCGGCGGAATCCCAGTCCGACAGAAGCGCGTACGCCGACGCCAGGCTCCCGGCCCAGATGGCGGCATCGCCACCCCGCTTCAGCGCCCGAGCGCTCTTCAGTGCGCGTTTCAGGTACGGAATGGCCACCGACGGCTCCCCTTTCAACAGGTACGTGTTACCCATTTCGCCCAGCGACTGCTGCAGGGGAACGCGCACCGAGGCCGACTCCAGCACCCGGCTCGCCTCACGGCCCGCCGCAAGCGCTGCGTCGAACTCGCCCAGCCGCGCCTGGCAAATCGAGAGGTTCAGCATCGCCTGCGCGTGCAACACTTGGGCGCGGTCCTTCGTGAGCGCCGCGACGCGGCGAAATATCGCCGCCGCCTCGTCATAGCGAAACTGGCTTTGCCGGAGAAAGCCCAGGTTGAGAAGGATGCCGCCTTCGAGATAATCGTCCCGAAGGCCCTGGGCGCGAGCAAGCGCGCGTTCGAGCATCGCTTCCCCCGCCCCGGCTTGTTTCATTCGAAGCAGGCAAGCTCCGCGAAACGCTTCCGCCTCTGCAACGGCACTCACCGCATTCGCCTGTCCACCCAACTCGGCCGCCTTGGAAAGAATCTCGTCAGCCTCGCCGTACTTCCCCTTGGCCATGTAGGCGCGGCCCCGGCGCAATTGCACGCGGGCTCGAATTTCGGCGAATTCCGGTGTATGGGGAGGACGTGCCGACAATTCGGCCAAAGCGTCGTCCGCACGCCCGAGCGATGACAGCGCCTCGGCCTGCAGCAACCGGAATTTCCAGACCCACATGGAATCCGGACTATTCCCTGCGAGAGTCTTGCCACGCTCAGCCAGCGTCAGCGCGCCTGCATGGTTGCCTTGCCGCAGTTCGATCGTGGCGCGCTGGTGAAGGTCATCAAGCCGTGCCTCAGTCGAGCCGCCGCAGGCAGCCAGAACGAGCAGGCAAACCAACGCGGCCGGCCTCAATCGGGCCAGGTAGATCCGTTCGTCTCGACCTCGGCCATGCACAGATCGCCGCCTTCCGGAGAACCAAGCTTGATCCGCAACATACTCAGCCGCCGCGCGTACTCCGAGATCAGCAGCTCGCCAAAGTAGATCCGGCCGAATTCCGGCACCGTCACCATGTTGTCTTGGATCTTGGCGTCCGGATGGGGATCTCCCACCCAGCGGATACGGCTCACCACCGTGCAGTAGATATACCCGCGTGCCAGCGGCGCTCGCCGCTTCAACGACTTTCCCGCCCCGATTTCCACGAAATGGCGCCGATGCTTGCGGTAAAAAGCGTCATCCCGCTCATAAGCCGACGTCAGGTCCCGGAGAGTTGCCTTTTCGACGAAAACCTTCTCGTTCAACTCGATGGCCAGTTCGTGACCGTCGATACTCACGCCCGCGATGGCGTTGCCGACGGGCCGGATCGGCGGCTGTTGGCGAGGCTTGGGATAGTCCGCCACCAGCCCCGCGGTCGCCGATGCAATCTTGAGGCGGTTCGCCACAACCAGGCCGGTCACGGTGGAGGCCACCGTCGTTTGCGTCGCGATCTTTCCTTCCTCGGCCTTGCCGAACGTCATCGCCAGTGCTGCCTGCTGATCGACGAAATCGCCGCGCGCTTCCGTGTGAACCGAGTCGAATCGAATGTAGTCGCGGAACTCTCCAAGCTGCTTATAGTCTTTCGACTTTTGGAATTCGGCCCAGCTCACGCTGGACTCCGACACTCCGCCGATGGTGGGAAGCGTGCTGGTGCCCTGCATCTTCCAAATCGCGTCCACAGGACGCCGCAGACGTGCGCCGAGCCCGGCTGCATTTCCTCTGAAAAGAAATCTGCTGATCGAATCAGATGGCATAGTTCCTCTTTCTCACGCCCGGAACATGATCTTAGAGTCTATCTATGTTATTCACTACTTCGCTTCGATTTGGAAATAGTATCTTCCGATCTCGGTTCCGGAGCGCGAATCCCCCGCCGTGCCTCGCATGATCAGCACATAGCGGCCGGGCTCGAGCCGTGGCGCTGGAAGCAGCAAATGAAAAGATTCGGAACGGGACGGCGCGGGCACTTCGGATTCCATGACCGTTGCGGCTTTGGAGTCCTCGATCGTCGCGAAGTACTTGGGGAATGTCTCCGCGGCGTTCACGTCGAAGACCAACAGCAGCGGACCGTCGGCTTGTGCCGCGACAGCTGCTGGTTCTCCTCGCGACTCGGCCCGCAGGACATGGGGCGTGACAGCCTGTGGGGCCGATGCGACCGCGACACGCTTTTCCAGACCGGGAACCACGAAGTACCACGGATAGGCGGCAATGACGAGCGCGGCGGCCATTCCTGCCAAACCGAACGACGGCTTCCACCAGGTGAATTCCCACCATCGGGCGGCCTTCGACGCGTTCGCTGCTGGCACCGCTGCCAAAGCCGCTCGGGCATTCTCGATAAACGCATCGGCCGATTTGACCTCATCGGCACACACCGTGCACTCAAAGAAATGCGCCTCGAATTCGTCCCGCTCAGAGCCAGTCAATTCTCGCAGCAGATACCGTTCGGCGAAGTGGTTCTTAATTGCAAACTCGTGATCCATACAACTCGGAGCCAAGCCTCCCTCTACTCGTATAGTGATTCCTCGTAGCCAAACGTTTCATCCCGGTCACGAACCGATCGCCGCCCGGCGCGACCCTCCCATCGCCACGCGGAACCGTGCCTTGGCACGATGGAGAAGAACCCTCAGGTATTCGCGGTCGACCTGGTGAAGTCGGCAGACCTCATCTTTGTCGGCCTCTTCGAGGAAAACTCCTCGAATCAAGTCGCGGTCTCGCGGCGTCATTTCCGCGAGCACCCGGTCGACGGTTCTGCGCTGGTCCGCCGTAACGACTTGCATTTCCGGATTCGGGCACCGGTCCATCGGCTCCGGCGCATCCTCGGCCATCGGCGACGTACGCGATTCCGCCCGGAACAACTCCAGCAGCACATTGTTGCAGACGGCGTTCACGAATGCGCCGAGGTTTTCCGGTTGCCGCTTGGAAGGATTGCGGAGCGTCGCAAGAACGCGCAAGAGAGTCTCCTGCCGCGCATCTTCCACGAGCGTTCTCGCCCGCAGCCTGGCGCGTAATTTAATTTCCAGCAGATGTCCGAAATGCGCAGCGAAATGACGCTCCACCTCCGGTTCGCCGTTGCGCAGCTTGCCGACGTAATCGCCGCCAAAGCTTAGAAAATCCAAGGCCTGCCTCCGGAAAACTCCAGGTTCACCCATATTAGTACCGATGGCTCCGAAGTCCAAATTTCTGGAGGCAGCAGGATAGGGCTCTGGTGCAAGACGGAGGGGATGGGGCGAAGATGGAGGAATGGCCCGGTTTGCTCCCATCGAAGAATTGTTCGTGGGGCGCCACTTCGATGCGGAAATCGTCGTCTTGTGCGTTCGCTGGTACCTGAGTTTCAAGCTCAGCTATCGAGACTTGGCGAGCATGATGAGCGAGCGGGGTATTGAGATGGCGCACACGACGATTCTTCGTTGGGTGCAGCATTACACGCCGGAGTTCGAGAAGCGGTGGCAGCGCTACGCCCGCCCGGTAGGCGGCTCATGGCGCATGGACGAAACGTACGTGAAGGTGCGCGGAGAATGGGTCTATCTGTATCGCGCGGTCGACAAGGCGGGCAAGACGGTGGATTTCTATCTGAGCCGGCACCGGGATGTGAACGCGGCCAAAGCGTTTCTGCGCAAGGCGAGGAAAGGGCAGCGGGTACCGACAAAGATCACTCTGGATGCGTATGCATCGTCCCATCGAGCGGATTTGCGCGCTGGTCGCAACAGACCGCATTCAAACAATCAGGAGCTGCTTTCGGAAGTTATCCAACGAAGGTCTGAGCGAATGTGCGCAATCAGACGATCGCCTTGAACGACACTGAGTTTCGCAAATCTCGAATGGAGCAGAAGTATGGTCGGATTGATCGCACCGGAATAGGAAGATTCGTAGAGGTGTATCCTCGCGCCGCACGGGACCGATGGGAGTGCGCCGGATTCGAGGAGGTCATCGCGCGCACAGCTGATTGGTTAAGGCTTCCGGAAGCTCTTGCGGAGAAGTGCCGCCAATCGGATGACTGTTTCGACGCCCTCGTGGCCGCACTCGTCGCTAGAGCCGCGGCCATTGCACTCTGTGATCCTGTGCCTGAATCGGATCTCGCAGCCGCGGTTTTGGAGGGGTGGATTGCCCTTCCAAAAGAGGGGAGTTTGCAGTTGTTGTTATCTGGCGATCACTTGGCCGCTATGGACTAAGAACCAGACGCCAGTGGCAGTCTGGATAGCCCGGTTGCGCCTGCTATTGTGACGAGCAAGGGACTATCCGCGGAAATGAGGCTGCCGTTCCAGCAGCCTCGTAGGCCATGAGGGCCTGGTCCTTTCACGGTCAACGAGTGGGCCTCCAAGAAGTCCCGGGCACCTTGGATCTCACTCTTTGTTTGCTGCCAGCGATTCTCAAATGCAGAGAGTTGGTCCCCTGTGTCATCGACGCCGAAAGGCTCGCTCAACTTCGGACCTTCTCGGGCTGATCGGTTCCGGGAAGCTATGTGAGCGCGGCGCAGCCCTGACCTCCCGATTGTAGACGTTTGAGACCGACAACCTATCCGAGGAGGAAGATTTCGGCAGTTTGGGCGCAACTGACGGTCGATCCGAAGTACTTCCAGGATTGCTCCAATGGCCGATGCCACCGATCGTGTCGGAGATGAGATCGAAGGCACCTACCGTTGGAAGGTCGGAGCCGAACGCTCCGCGCTGCGCGGCCGGCCCTCGCGTCTACGCTTCGTGGTGCGGGAGGCCGACCCGCTCGCGTTCCGATTGGGAGCCTGACCTACCGGCTTGCGGCCACACCGCTCAACCGGCGCGCCAACTCGACTCGAGTGACCGGACCAGTCTTGCTGCCGCCATGCGCCGGGATCGGCGCGGGGAACTTGTCCTCCCTCCAATCTGTCCAGTAAAACGGCAGATCGGCGTGAAACCACTTGCGGTGATCGACGGCCATCCATCCACGTGCAAGAGCCAACTGGATCGGATCGGTGGTGGGAATGCCGAAGTGCCGTGACAAAGCGTGCGCCGCTTCCCGCCGCGACACCGGAGCATCGGGCGAGGCATGCAGATCGTGCTGGCTGAGCGGGTACACGCCCCGAATCGCCGCCATCTGGATTTCGGCGAAGGCGGGATGATCCACCGACACGTCGTCGAACCAGACCAGGGGCACGCCATTACGCGCCAACTGGTTCTGTAGTTCGAGCGGGAGCGGTTCGCGGCCGAGCTTCATGCGAAGCACCGCCAGCGTGGCCGCGGCCTCGCCCACATTCCATTCCACCGGATGCAGGCGGAACGCGCCGTTGGTGAGATGCGTAACGCCAATATTCTTCCCGGCAGCCAGCAAATTGCGCACCTTCTGTGGCATGATCGCCTGCTGCGGAATCTGAAAGGGCCGGGGCATCATCATACGGCCGCGCTCGTTGGCGCCGCAGGGGTGGATGTCCACCATGCAGAACCCCGTTCCAATGGAATCTTCATACCAGCGCGCCCGCGATCCTTGTTGATACTCAGCCACTACGTCCTGTTCCACGACACGGTCACGAGCCGGAATCAGCCGTCGCGATTCGCGAATATATGGATACTTCGACAACCCGTCTTCGGTCCCCATCACCTCTTTGCGCAGCCGCAGTTCAGGGTAGCCCTTGCCCTTGCCGTCGTCCCGTTCGAGATCAGTCTGCAGCCAGTAAAGAAACGCCGGTGCGACCCGCTTGGCCTGCTGTAGAATACGCGCCGTGTCGGCCGGCGAGCGGTCGAGAATCGACTCGTCGTGATAGTCCTGCCGCGGCCAGTTCATCAGCGCCAGGT
>JBDTVQ010000159.1:0-13823 GCA_040007195.1 Acidobacteriota bacterium
CCGCGGATGAAGACGCCGAACCTGGACAAACTGGCGGCGCAGGGGACGCTGTTCACGCAGTTTTATGTGAACGGGAGCGTGTGTAGTCCGACGCGGAGCGCGTTTATGACGGGGATGTTTCCGGCGCGGAACAAGATGCACGGGCACTTGGCGACGGAGGAGATCAACGCGCGGCGGGCGATGCCGAATTTTCTCGATCCGAAGGTGCCGACGGTGGCGCGGATGTTGCAGGGCGCGGAGTATCGCACGGGGCATTTTGGGAAGTGGCATCTGGGACGATTCACGGGCGCGCCGATGCCGGACGCCTATGGGTTCGCCCAACACCGGTCGGTGACGTCGAACGAGACGCGGTGGGAAGAGAATGCGCCGGGGTTCCGGGCAAAGTCGTCGCAGTGGATTGTAGACAATGCGCTGGAGTTCATTCGGGGAGTGCCGAAGGGGACGCCATTCTATGCGCAGTTGTGGATGCTGCTGCCGCACGCGCCGCTGGCTCCGACGGCGGAGCAGATGGCCGAGTTCAAGGGTCTGCAGCCGGGTCCGCATGTGCCATGGCCGGGGGCGCAACAGGTTTACCAGGCGTCGCTGCGCGATCTGGATACGCAGTTGGGACGGCTGTTTACGGAGTTGGAGAAGGATGGGCTGGATAAGGAGACGCTGATCGTTTTTTCGTCGGACAACGGACCGGAGGACATTCACATCAGCAATGCTTCGCACGCGGCGTTTGGGAGTCCGGGGCCGTTTCGCGGGCGGAAGCGCAGTTTGTATGAGGGGGGCGTGCGGGAGCCGGGGATTGTGCGCTGGCCGGGGCATGTGCCCGCGGGGCGGGTGGAGACGAAGGCGGTGGTGTCGGGGGTGGACCTGTTTCCGACACTGGCGAAATTGGCGGGGGTGGCGGCGCCGGAAAACGTGGATGGCGAAGATGTGAGCGACATCCTGATGGGCGTTTCGCGCGCGCGGCGGCGGCCGTTGCACTGGGAGTGGCGGTTCAACATTGCCGGGTATGCGGTGAACCGGAGCCCGATGTTGTCGATGCGGGATGGGGATTGGAAATTGCTGATGAATCCCGATGGGAGCAGGGTGGAGTTGTACAACATTCCTGCCGATGCTGGTGAGATGACGAATCAGGCGGCGGCGCAGCCGGAGATTGTGAAAAAAATGAGTGCGGCGGCGCTGGCTTGGCAGAAGACTTTGCCGGCGGGGCCTGTGGAGCCAAGCGCGGGGAAGAATGATTGGGCTTGGCCGCGCGGAAGCAATTAGCCGCAGATGGACGCAGATAAACGCAGATATTTTGAGCGGAATTGGTTTCGCTTTGCGCCTGTAGAAATGAGGACGAAACAAGATCATGGGATTGAATGAACGGCGGATGATCAAAGAGCTTCAGGACAAGACGTTTCCGGAGCGGGTGAAGGAGATTGAGGAGATCTGCGGGAAGGCCATTCCCTACGATGTCGATTGGGACAGCATGGCGGACGATGCCGAGGCGCTGCGGTTTATCGACAACATCTCCTGTCACCGGTTGAACATGGCGTTGCGCGTGATCTGCTCCGACGATATGGGTAAGGAAGCCGTGCGCGAGACGTTGAAGACGATCAAGCTGAAGAACGTCAAAGAGACGGGCGATATGAAGATGGAGTTCTCGGGTGGGGTGTTGGAGATGCACTGCGCGTATGCGCTGGGCACGACGGGCATGTTCCGCGACGACGACATCAGGAAGCTGCTTGAAAAGAACCTTTAGCGTCGAGATCGACCAGGAGATGTGGCGGGACGGGACCGGCTACGATCTCGAAGCGATTCGCGAGGCCGGCGCGGAGGAGCGTGCGGCCATTGAGCGGATGGTGCTGGAACACTCGCCGCGCGGGTGGCGCGATGTGGAGGCGATGGCGGAGCTGAACACGCCTCGGACGGTTGCGGAACTAGAGGCGATTCTCGGGGGCGATGACAACCAGTTGAAGCAGGCGGTGACGCGGTACGCGCCGAAGATGGTGACAAAGCAGAGCCGCACGGAGACGCTGGTGGCTGCGTTGGAGGAGTCCGTTATTTATGGCGGGCTGACGCAGGCGCTGGACGAGCTGCCGGAGTTTCATCCGCCCGAGGCGGTGGAGGCGCTGTTTCGCGGGGCGTTACGGCGGGAGGGCGAGGTGGCGGTGCACTTCGCGGCAATGTTGTACTACCTGCATGGGAAGGCGAAGGAGCCTTTTCAGTGGAAGCACCGGCCGTTCTATTTGCGGTTTCACGCGCCGGTGGGTCCGGAGCGCGTGGCGGTGTTTCGCGAGTTGTGCGAGAAGGTTGGCATGGAGGCGGAGCGCTATTTAGGGGATTGAGGGAAGGCGCGGCTGGGGAGGGATTCGAGGGCGGCGGGGTCGTCGCGGCGTAAACGGAGGGAAATGTCTTTTTCTCGCGCGGCCGCGGGTTCGTCACCCATGCGGAAGTAGAGCTGCGAGAGGAGCAGGTGGGGCTGGGGGTGTTTGGGGTTGATTTCGACGGCTCGAAGGAGCTCGGCACGGGCGTCGTCGAATTTGTTTTGGGCCATGAGGGCGCGGGCGAGCATGATCCAGGCGGCGATGTAGTCGCGGCGGATCTCGATGGCGCGGCGGAGGGGGGCGACGGCGTCGGCGGGGCGGTTCTGTTGGACCAATAGCTCTCCATAAAAATAGAAAGGTTCTTCCCACGGCTCGGCGGCTTGCATGGCGCGCTCGAGATGCGGCTGGCCTTCGGCGGTGCGGCCGGCGCGGTGGAGTTCATAGGCGAGTTCGAAGTGGGCGCGGGGGTTGTTGGGGAAGCGGGCGAGGAAGCGTTCGGCGAGGGCAAGGGCGGCGGGATGATCTTGGGCGTCCTGGTGGGCTTTGAGGGCGAGCAGGTAGAGGTTGGCGTCGTCCGGTTGCAGGCGCAGGGCGGCTTCGGCGGAGGCGGCGGCATCGCGATAGTAGCGGCCCTTCGTGTATTCGACCGCGATGAGTTGCAGGAGCTTGGGGTGATTGGGGCGGACGGCAAGCGCGGCGCGCCAATGGCGGAGAGCGGCATCGGTTTCGTTCAATTGTGATCGCACGGCACCGGCGAGGTAGCGCGTGCTGAAGTCGTTGGGCTTGGATTGCGCGGCGCGGTCGAGGAGCGGGGCGGCCTTGGCGGGGTCGTTGTGTGAAGAGTAGAAGTAGCCGAGGTTGAAATTGGCGGAATAGAGAGCGGGGTCGAGGGCGAGGGCCTGACGCCAGAGTTGTTCGGCTTCCGCGGGGCGGTTTTGCTGGGCGGCGGCAAGGGCTTGTTCAGAGAGGGCTTCGGCGCTGGGGGTTTGGAGGAGGAAGAGGAGAAGCGCGGCGGTCATGGCTTCGCGGTTCCCTGCCCTTCGCTGAGCTTGACGAGTTGGTTGGACGGTTGCGGGCCGAACTCTTCGGTGAGGCCGGAGGGCCAGCGGACGGTGATGCGGTCGGCGCGGGGGGCGGCGGCGAGGCCGAAGTGGAGGCGGTGGTCGTTCACGGAGAGGTAGCTGGACTGCGAGAGAACGGCCGAAGTTTGTGAGAGGCCGGCGGCTTGGACGGTGACGAGGGCGCCGGTGGCATCGCGCGGGGACTTCGTGCCCGTGAGTTGGACGGCGAGCCATTTGTTCGTGCCTGTGTAGTCGTTACGGAGGAGCGAGGGCGGCTCGTTCTGATTCATGATGAGCACATCGATGTCGCCGTCGTTGTCGAAGTCGCCGAATGCCGCGCCCATGCTGGCGTGGCGTTGGGCGATGGCAGGGCCGGCGAGGGCGGAGACGTCTTCGAAGCGGGCGCCGCCAGCAGGCGAGGGGCCGAGGTTGCGGTAAACGAGGCGAGGGTTGGTGTAGGCTTCGGCAGGATCCTTCTTTTCCAGTTCGGGGTAGACGTGGCCGCCGACCTGGAAGAGATCGGGGCGGCCGTCGTTGTCGAAGTCTTCGAGGCCGGTGCCCCAGAGGACGTAGTGGGGGTTGACGGCGAGCCCGGCGCGGACGGCGATGTCTTCGAAGATGCCGCGGCCGAGGTTGCGGTAGAGATTCGGATAGTCTCGTATGAAATTGGTTTTGGTGAGATCGGGGAGGCCGTCGCCATCGGTGTCGGCAAGGGCGAGACCCATGCCTGCCTGTTCGGCACCGTGTTCGCTAAAGGCGAGTCCGGTTTCGGAGCCGAGTTCGCGGAAAGTCCCGTTGCGCTCGTTGCGGAAGAAGAGGCTGGGGGTGGAGTCGCAGGCGATGTAGATGTCGGGGTAGCCGTCGGCGGTGAGGTCAGCGGCGATGGCGGTGAAGCCGTAGCAGCCGGTGGCGGAGGCGACGCCGGACTTGGCGGAGACGTCTTCGAATGTGCCGTCGCCACGGTTGTGATAGAGGGTCATGCGGCCGTGGGGGAGGCCGCGGGGTCCGCAGAAGACGGGGACCTCTTTGAAGATGCAGGAAGGGCTGGAGCCGGGGAGGGGCGTGGTGCCGGGGGAGAAGCCGGCGTAGGAGGCGACGAAGAGATCGAGGTGGCCGTCGCGGTCGTAGTCGAGGAAGGTGCAACCGGTGGACCACTGGGGAGCACTGGGCGAGGTTGACGCGGGGCTGGCGACGCCCGCGCGTTTAGCTTCGTTCGTGAACGTGCCATCGCCCTGATTGCGGTAGAGAGAGTTGAGGCCCCAGTAAGTGACGTAGAGATCGAGGTGGCCGTCGTTGTTGTAGTCGCCGCGACAGACGCCGTTGCCCCAACCGGAGCGGCCAAGGCCGGAGCGGGCGGTGACATCGGCGAATTTACCTTTGCCGATGTTGCGGTAGAGGTGGCTGGCGGGCACGGGGGCGCCTGGCGCCGGGGTGAAACGCGTGCCGTTGACAACGTAGACGTCGAGGAGGCCGTCGCTGTCGTAGTCGAAGAACGCGACGCCGGTGCCGTTGGCTTCGACGATGTACTTCTTGCGGGCGGGATCGCCCTGAACGAAGCGCATGGTGAGCCCCGCTTCAGCGGCGACGTCGTTGAATTGGACGGGGAACGGAAGGCCGGAGGGCTTGGTTTTGGGGACGACGGGAAGGTTGGACGCCGCGATGCCCTGTGCGAACATCGCGGCGCTACCAACGAGAAATACAACTAAGAGTCGCGCGCTCAGAACCCGTATCGTAACGCGAATTGGATCTGGCGCTGCGAGGTTGTGCTGGAGATCACGCCGTAGCTGGCCGTGCCCAGAACGTAGCCGCCGGAGCCGGGGGCGACGTAGTTGATGTGATTCGGGAAGTTGAAGAACTCGCCGCGAAACTCGATGGATTGACGTTCCATGAAGCGGAACTTCTTGGCGATGGACACATCAAAGACCTGGCGGCCGTCGTCGTCGACCATATAGGCGGCGGCGTTGCCGAAGGTAAATTGGGGCGCGCGAGCGAAGGCAGCGGTATTGAACCACTTGTCGACGGTACGCTGCCCGGGGTCGAGATTGGGGTTAGAGAGAACGTTCGGGCGCTCATTGGTTTTGCCGACGTTGGCGACGTCGGCGCCGGTGCGGACGTTGGAGACCGTGCCGGTTTGATATTGCACGATTCCTTCGACGGCCCAGCCACCAAACATGGCATCGACGGCGCGGTGCCAGTTTGCACCGAAGGCGCGGCCGCGTCCGAACGGCAGGTCATAGACATAGCCGAGTTTGAAGGCCTGGGTGATGTCGTAGCTGCAGCGCGACCAGTCGGCGCGCTGATTCAGGAAATCCTGATACTTGCCTTCGGCGAGCGAGGACTGGTCGTCCATGCACTTGCCCCAGGTATAGTTGCCGATCAACTGGAGGCCCTTGCTGAAACGCTTGGTGAGCTTCAACTGGAGGGCGTTGTATTCGGAGTTGAACTTGTTGCTGCCGCCGTCCATGTTGCCAGTGAATCCTGCGCCGGCGAGAATGCGGCGGGGATCGACGGGGCCGGGGGCGGGCGTGGGGGCGTTGTTCCAGCCGACGTAGCCGATCTGCTTACGGTTGGCGGAACCGACGTAGCCGATCTCAGCGGCCATATCGCTCATGACCTGTTGCTGGACGAACACGTTCCACTGCTGCGAGTAGGGCGTGCGGTTGTCCGGGTTCTGCGGCCAGCCGCCGATGGCTTGTGTGCTGCCGAAGCCGGGGCCCTGCTGTTCGATGGAGAAGTCGGGTGCGATGCCTCGATTGAAGCTGATCTCCTGTTGCGGCAGGTAGGGCCAGAACTTGCGGAGGTCGTTGATCTCCTGCATGAACGTTGTGTTGTAGAAGACACCTGCGCCGATGCGAATGACGGTTTTCCTGGTGGCCTGGTAGGCGATGCCGAGGCGCGGGGCGAAGTTGTTAAAGTCGCTGCGCATGAGCGAGCGGCCATAGCCAAAATTTTGCGGGGGCGAATTAACCTGGCCATTGGCGGGATTCGGCAGCGGATTCACACCGGCCCACATCAACTGCGCGGTGTAGTTGCCGTTGGAGTCGTGGCCGACCAGGAGGTTGCCGAGGGCATCGTTTTTGTCGTGCGGGCGAATGCCGGTTTCCCAGCGCATGCCGATGTTAACGGTGAGCTTGTCGGTGATGCGCCAGTCATCCTGGAAGAAGCTATCCACGTAGGGCTGGCGGGCGTAGAGAGTGGGAATGGTGTAGCCGCGGCGGATGTAGCTGGGGTAGCCGAGCAGCATGGTGGCGAACGAGTTCCCGCCGGTGCCGTTGACGTTTGAGGAGGAGGTGACGTCGACCCAGAACTGGGCGTCGCCGTTGGTGGGGTTGGAGTAGGAGGCGTCCATCGCGCGCGCCGAGAAGCTGGCGCCGAACTTGATGGAGTGGCGTCCGATCACCTTGCTCAACTTGCCATTGAACTGGTGGCTCTTATCCATGATGGCTTCACCGCCGCCACCGCCCGCGCCCGCGTAGCCCAGGGGCGTGAACGTGGGACGGGTGTCGCAGAGAGCAGCGAGGTCGAACACCTTGATGCCCGCGCCGTTGAGAATGCCTTCACGCGTGAGGCCGTCGCTATAGGCGGGGCAGCCGGGGTTGTTCGGCCGGTTGAAGCCCCATTTCACTTCGAGCACGGTGGAGGGGTTGAAGATGTGGTTCCAGCCGACGCCGATGTTGTCGACGTCGTAGCGGTTCTCGCTGACGTAGTAGCCAAGAACGCTGGGAATTTGTTGTCCTACGCGCTGGCGCAGGAAGCGGCCGTAGATGAGGTCCTTCTCGCCAAAGGTGTGATCGACGCGTCCGACGAAGGCGTCACGGTCGTTGCTCTGGCCTCGCGTGGTGAAGAGGTTATTGGATGTGCCGCCGCGGTTGGCGGCGGGCATCAACTGATCGACGATCTTGCGCATGCCGGGGTGAATCCGGCTGGCGGGGATGATGTTATTGGCAAATTGCTGGCGAGTGCCGACGCCGGCGGCATTGGTGGTGCCGCTGAGCGGATCGAAAATATTGGTGGCGCCGAAGTTGCCCGTACGTTGCGCTTCGAGCGGCACCGAAGCCTGCGCGGTCTGGCCACGGCGCCAGCGGAAGCCTTCCCAACTGGCGAACCAGAAGGTCTTATCGCGGCCGTTATAGACTTTCGGGATCACGACGGGGCCGCCTGCGGAGAGGCCGTACTGATTCTGGCGGAAGGGGACCTTGCCGCTGCCCTGGCGATTGGCGAAGAACTCGTTGGCGTCGAACTTGTCGTTGCGGACGTACCAGTAGGCGCTGCCGTGGAGGTCGCGCGTGCCGGACTTGATGGAGAGGTTCACGTTGGCGCCCGCGGAGCGGCCGTATTCGGCGGAATTGCCGGTGGCGACGCGGAACTCCTGGATGGCGTCCATGGGGGGCGAGCCGCCGGGGGAGTTCATGAACATCATGTTGTTGTCGAGGCCATCCATGGTGTAGCTGTTGTCCTGTGTGCGCTGGCCATTGACGGAGACCATTTGCGTTCCCGAGAGGTCGCCGCGGCCTTGTGAGCGGCGGATGTCACTGGTGCCGGGGGTGAGCACAAGGAGACGCGTGTAGTTGCGTCCGTTGACGGGGATGCGCTGGAGTTGGGCGGTGTCGATGACGGCGCCGACCGAGGTTTCCTGCGTTTGCAGCATGGGAGCGACGGCGCTGACTTCGATGCGTTCGGTGACGTCGCCGACGTCGAGCGAGAAATCGATTTTGACGGTGGCGCCGGTTTGGAGCACGACGCCGGTTTGGACTTTGGTTTTGAAGCCTGCATTCCCGACGCGAACCTCATACGATCCAGGAACCAGCGGGCCGATCCGGTAGGAGCCGGATTCGTTCGTGGGAACGGTGCGGGCGACATTGGTTGCGGTATTAACGGCTGAGACATTGGCCCCGGCGACCGCAGAACCAGTGGCATCGAGGACGATTCCGACGAGGACTGCGTCGGTACTTTGAGCGAAGGCGCCGGTGCACATGAGGAGTGTGACCAGCAGATACAGGGCTAGTGGACGTTTGGGATACATATCCCCCCCTTTCGCATTCCCGCACGAGCGGGTAGGGGTACTTTATACGGTAAAGCTGCAACGTGTCAAGGGGAATGGGGGCGCAGGGGTTAAAAGTTGTAAGCGCAAACGGTTGCTTATTTTCGGGCAGCCGCGATAAAATCTGACACCACCTAAAGGAGCCTATGATGTCGGAACCGAATCCTGGACTTGTATTCGATCTGCTCAATTCTTATCAGCGTACGGCCGCGTTGCGGGCGGGCGTGGAGTTGGATGTATTCGGCGCGCTGGGCAAGGAAGGGGCGACGGCGGCGGCGATCGCCAAGCACAGCGGCGTACCGGTACGCGGAATTCGTATCCTGTGCGACTTCCTGACGATCACGGGGCTGCTCGAGAAATCGGATGGGAAGTATGTGCACACGCCGACGAGCGCGGTGTTTCTGGATCCCGCCTCGCCGGCGAGCATGGCGCCGACGGTGCCGTTTCTACTAACCAAGAACATCCTGCACGCCGCGGATTTGCTGACCGAGACGATTCGCAAGGGCCACACCGCTCTGCAGAAGCCGATCGCGGGCGACGAAGTGGAAGAGTGGGTGATGTTCGCGAAGTCGATGCACCCGATGATGGCGGGCGCGGCTGAGCATTTGGCTGAGGTGGGGAATGAGACGGGCCCGACGACGAGGGTGCTGGACGTGGCGTCGAGCCACGGGTTGTTCGGGATGGCGTTTGCCAAGCGGAACGCGGATACGCATGTGACGGCGCTGGATTTTGAGACCGTGCTCGAAGTGACGAAGAAGAATGTAACGGAGGCGGGGCTAGGCGGGCAGTACAGTTATATTGCCGGGAGCGCGTTCACAGTGGACATGGGAGGGCCGTACGATGTGGTGCTGGTGACGAACCTGTATCACCACTTCGACATTCCGACGTGCGAGGAGCTGATGCGGCGATTCCATGACGTGATGGCGCCGGGGGCGCGGATGTTGACGCTGGAGATGGTGCCAAATGAAGACCGCGTTACGCCCGTGGTACCCGCTTCGTTTTCGATGATGATGTTGCAGAACACGCCGTCTGGCGATGCCTACACGCTGGCGGAGTACGAGATGATGCTGACGAACACGGGGTTCAAGGATGTGGAGTTGCGGGAGGTGCCGCTGTCGGCCGAGCAGTTGGTGGTGGCGGTGAAATAGGCGACTCCGTCGCTTTGACGCGGCCCAGGCGCGAGTGGGGTTAGAACCGCCACCGCACAGTAGCCTGCACGGAGCGCGGGCCGCCGATTTGGAAGGCCGGGGTGAGGCCGCTGGCGGGGGTGCCGGTGCCGAGCATGACGTTGAGCATGGAGGACGACTGGCCGAAGAGGGGGCTGGCGAGGAAGCGGACGGGGTCGCCGAACTGAGCGACGTTGAAGACGTTGAAGGCTTCGATGCGGAACTGCAGGCGCTGGCGTTCGGAGAGGCGGAGTTCGCGGCCGACGGAGAGGTCGGTTTGCGACATGCCGAGGCCGGTGATGGCGTTGCGGCCGAGGGTGCCCTGCCGGAGGGTGAGGGGAATTGAGAACGCGGCGCGGTTGAGTTCACGGCCGCCGGGAGCGTCGGGGCTGCTCAGCCAGAGATCGGCGCCGGCGACGAGATCGGGGCGGAAGATGTTGGCGAAGTTTGCGCCCATGGCCGCCTCCGACTGCTGCACGTTGATGGGGAAGCCAGTGCGGGCGCGGAAGAACCCTTGCAGGGACCAGTCGCGCAGTAGCGCACGGCGGCGATTACCGGTTTCGGCGCGGAATGCCACGCTGAAGACGTGGCGGGCGTCGAAGTCGGAGGAGGCACGGTCGTCGCGCGCGAAGAACCCATCGCCAGCCCAGTGAAGGACGGAATCGGTGGAGGCGTTGTCGATGGAGTGCGACCAGGAATAAGAGGCGAGCACCTGGAAGTTGTGCGTCATGCGGCGGCGCCACTGTACTTGCAGGCCGTTGTGGTCGGAGAGTCCGTTGTTGGTGAGTTCGGCCGAGCGGACGAGATTCGCGCCGAGGGCGCCGTCGACTTCGCGCCGTAGGAGCAGGCGTCCGGTGGAGCCGACGTAGGAGACCGAGAGTACATCGGCCGTGGTGAACGAGCGTTCGAGGGAGACGTTCCACTGCCAGACCCTGGGCAGGTGGAGGTCTTCGGGGAAGCCGTAGCTGATGAGCGAACGCATGGTGCCGGTGGTTTCCGGGTAAGGACTAGCGACCTGCCACAGCGTATAGGGGATGCCGTTGAGGAGGTCGGAGGCGGCGGCGAGACTGGAGTCGAAGTAGAGGCCTACGCCGCCACGCACAACGGTACGTCCGGCTTCATCGAGGCGATAGGCGACGCCCAAGCGGGGAGCGAAGTTGCTGAGGCGGCTTTGCCAGAGCGGTGGGTCGGGGCGCGGTCCGAAGAGGTCGGAGGGGCGGCGGTCGCGTTGGATGGGGAAGCGGGCCGTGGGCGGCGGGCCGAATTCCCAACGCACGCCCGGCGTGATTGTGAGCCGCGAGGCGGGGCGCCAGTTGTCCTGCGCATAGAGCGAAAGCTCCTGCATGGTGATGCGGTTCGACTTGAGCTCCGTTTCCGAGATCCAGAGGTTGCGCATGGCGAGGAGGTCGGAGAGCGAATCGGACATGACGGTGAAGATGCCGCCGGCGGTGAGGCGTTCGGGGGCCATGCGGCGGTAGTCGCCGCCGATGTGGAGTTGGTGGGACTTCCAGGTGGCGGCGACATTTTCCACGAGGTTCCATTGGGGCTGGCGGTAGTCGTTTTCGGGGCCGGAGACAATTTGGCCGAGACCGCTTGCGGCGAAGCGGAAGAGGCTGGAACAGGTGGTACGGCTTTGAAAGACGATGGAGGACATTTCGTGGAAGTAGCACTCGGGCACGGGCTGTTCCTGCCGCCACGCGGAACTTGCGCCGGCGGCGGTGAGGCTGAAGCGGAAGTCGTTCACCAGGCCGGGGCGAACCTGCCAGTTCCAGCCGAGAGCGGCGGATTGGAAGCTGGCGCGCAGCTCATTCACCTGGGCGCTGCCGAAGTCGCTTTGCGAGGGCGTGCGGCTGAGGCGGCCGAAGAGGGTCATGCGGCGGGTGAGGGCGTGATCGATGCGCAGGCTGGTGCTCGACATGCCCGAGGGGCGAACGCTTTGACCTGCCCATTCTTCGGTGCCTTGGCTGAGCGGGCCGCCGTTGGCCTGCGGGTAGAGATTGAGCAGGGGGCGGGCCCAGGTGGGCGCGGTGGCGCGGATTTCGGCCGAGGGGACGGGCGTGCGCCATGTGGCGGACTGGCGGAAGTGGAGCCACTCGTAAGCGGCAAAAAAGAATGTTTTGTCCTTTTTTATGGGTCCGCCGAGGGAGGCGCTGAAATCGGCGACGCGATTGGGCGAGGCCCCTAGCGCGTATTGGTTGGCGAACCAGTCGTTGGCGTTGAAGCGTTCGTGGCGGCCGTAAAACGCACCGCTGCCGTGCCACTCATTGGAGCCGGCCCGGGTGCTGAGGGAGATCTGCGCGCCGGGCAGGCGGGCGAGGCCCGCGCCCATGGTGGAAGTTTGAATGCGGAACTCATCGAGGGCTTCGAGGCTGACCAGGTTGTGAAAGCTGCCGAAGGCGGTCATGCCGGGGAGTGTGCCGCCGGCGGGTTGTGCCGGTTGGCCGCCGCCGAGAACACCGGTGTTGAGGCTGACGCCGTCGATGTTGAAGTAGTTGGCGTTGGGGCGCTGGCCGTTGGCGGAGAACTGTCCGGCATCACCGCGCGTGGCGGGCGTGGCGAGCGTTCCGGGCGCAAGATCGAGGAGACTGGAGAGTCCGCGGCCGTTCAGAGGAAGGTCCTTGATCCACTCGCGGCCGACGAGCGTGCCAATGGAGGCGTCCTCGGTTTGCAGAGGCGAGGTGCCGCCTTCAACGGTGATGGTTTCTGAGACGCTGCCGAGCGGGAGTTGAAAATCCACCTGCGCGGGTTCGCTGACATCGAGCTTGACGCGCGAGCGAACCACGGTGCGGAAGCCTTCTTTTCGAACGATGATTTTGTAGAAGCCGGGTTGCACTGACGCGAGCGTGTACCGGCCTTGCGATCCGGAACGGGCCATGCGGCGGAAGCCGGTGTCTTCGCTGACGATCGACACGGTGGCACCGGCGACGGCGCGCTCCATCGGATCCTTGACCAGACCGGTGAGGTGCGTGTACTGCTGCGCATGCGCCGGGAGGAGCAAGATCCACGATCCGAGAAGTGCCGCCGCGCCTATTCGGAGCATCGTCATTCCTATTCTCACGCTATTCGCGAGAAGTTGCAGGAGGGGCGGCAGCAGGAGAAGCGATGGCGGACAACTGGCGGCGCGACAGGGATTGCACAAGTGCCAGATCGGAGAGCACACGCGAGGGCAGCGATTGCGGGTCGCCGGAAATAGCGGCACTGCCGAACAACATGGAGAGCGAAAGTTCCATGCGGCGGGCGGCGCTGAAGAGGTCGGTTTCTCCGGGTGTCGCGTTTACTGATGCTCCGAGGGCAATCAGCGCGGGTTTGAGCCGGCGGTCGAGTGCGGCGGCTTGCGCGGCGAGAGCGGAGAGATGGTCGCGCTCGATACCGCCGAGCACGTTCGCGTCCTCTGGCCGCAGAGACGATTGAGCGGACCGGGGGAATCGCGACTCGATGCGATGGATGGCATGGGCGTGAGCCATGAGCGTGTCGGCCTGATCGAAGACGTCGGAGGTGAGCTGATCGAGCATCGCGCGGTTGCCCAGATAACGTTCGAGCGCGGGAGCGAGCGGGGAGTCGCCGGCTTTCAGTGTGGAACTGGATGCGTTGGCGCTGGGCGCGGGCGTGTTGCCGGGATCAGAGAAACGGACTTCGACATTGGGCAGCGCGCCCAATCCAGCGGTGAGTTCCTGCTGGCGTTCGCGGGCAAGGCCAATGCCGCTGACGCGCACCTTGCCTTCGGCGCGGGTGACTTCGACGGGTTCGCCGAGATCCGCCTGCAAGCGGTGGAGCATGGCCCAGACCTTCAGTTCCTCGGATGCGGTGGCCGCGGCGGAGGGCGGCGGCAATACGGGCGCGGTCGCGGAGGGGGAAAGTGGCGTGGGGCCACGAGAGGGAATGGGTTCGAGCGAGGCTGTTTGCACCGCTTCGGGCTCGAGTTCGGTGAGTTCCACCCATTCGTCGTTGCGAAACACGAAGGTGCCTCGAACGGCGTGGAGATCGTCGCGGCGCAGCGTCATGGAAGCTTCGCGCAGTTCGCCCGACGACGTTTGCGTGCGGACGCGGAAACCTTCGCGGTCTTCGGTTACTTCATCAGTCTTGGTGGAGAGCCCGTCGCGCCAGGCAGTATAGGAGCGGGCGCTGAGGGGATCCTGCCAGTCGTATCGCGCCGATTCAAAAAGAGCGGCGACCGGGCTGGGCCCGGCCGCCGGAAGCAGGTGCGTAAAGCTGGCGTTGCGCGTGCGAATTTGCAGGCGCTTCGATTTTTTGGGAG
>JBDTVQ010000160.1:0-13715 GCA_040007195.1 Acidobacteriota bacterium
CATGGCCCCATGCCCGGTACGACGGTGTGCCAGCTTCACATGCGCCATTTCAAGGACGGCGACGAACTCTACCTCGAGCCGTGGCGCGCAAAGGCGTTCCCGGTCTTGCGCGATCTTATGGTCGACCGCAGCGCTTTTGACCGCATCGTCGCAGCCGGTGGATTCATCAGCGTTCCGGCGGGCTCGGCGCCTGACGGCAATGCAATTCCCGTGGCGAAAGAAGATTCCGATCGAGCCATGGACGCGGCGCAATGCATCGGTTGCGGCGCCTGTGTGGCGGCCTGTCCGAACGCGTCGGCTTCACTCTTCACTTCGGCAAAAATTTCCCACCTCGGCCTGCTCCCGCAGGGACAGCCTGAGCGCTCCGGCCGGGCACTGAGCATGGTTCATCAGATGAGCATCGAATCCTTTGGAGCGTGCGGCAATATCGGCGAGTGTGAAGCGGTTTGCCCTAAGCGCATCTCGATCGAAAACATCGCCCGCATGCATCGCGACTACATGAAAGCGGCGTGGCTGGTGCGTCCGGATGTGGAAACAGGCGGCGCGGGGTAACCGCTCACCGTGCGACTCCTGCTGGCCGTCGTTCTCTTCGCCGCTTGCGCTCTGGCTGTGCCGCTCGACAAGGCGCCGCTGGCCGATGGATGGTTTCCCATTGTCATCGTGGAGGTGACCGGCCCGGGGCAGGCGCCGGGGTGGACCGCCGTGGATGTGGTGGAAGTAGTCCGCGGCGATCACATCGAAGGACGATGGCAGGCCTCGCTCGGCGCAGGCATGCCGCACGTGGGCGATCGACTGCTGCTCTTCTATGCCCGCTCACGGGACAGCGGGCGAATCATACTTCCGCTCCACACCTACGAAGCAAACGATGAGAATGTCCGCTACGTCCGCACGCACATGGCCGCCGGACCGCGTTCACGATGGATTCAGTTTCCCTTTCTTGTGATCGCCATCGTGGGAGCGCCGCTCGCCGGTCTGAGCGCGATTATTTTTCGCAAGAGCATCATCGGCATCGCGGGAATTGCCGTTGGAATTGCCGTTGGGCTCGCATACGAAACCGGCGTGCCGCGTCAAACCCACATTCGGGCCGACTGGCTCATGATGATTCCGGCGCTGTTCGGCGCGGCGTTGATGACGATTGTGGCGTGGTACCGCGAGCGCGCGGTTACGACACTACCTTCATCGCCGACGGATCCCACATAAGCAGACGATTCGCATAGAAGCTCTGATTGGAGAGCAATGCAGGTGCCGCTGCCCTCATGCCGAAAACCGCGTCTTCGATGTGCGGTGTGCGCGTGCGCACCGCGTTCCAGAATGCGCGGTGATGATCGTGATGCGCGCTGTAGCCCGAACCCGCGTTGTACACATCTTCTTTCGCCGGGCGCATGACCTCGGGGGAAGCAGTCTTCACGGGATACTTCTTGCGATACGCGTCGAGGTATTTCTGCTGCGTGGCCTTGGTGAACGTCTCGATCGTATAGCCGGGCTCTGCCTCTCGTGGACGGCGGCTTAAGCTCACCGTCGTGTAGCCGATCTCGATCACGCCCTCGCTGCCGATGAGGCGAGTGCCGAAGCTCTCTAGCTGCCCGCCGCTTGCGAAGTTCACCTTCAGAGTCAGTGTGAACTCGGGATGCGTGTCGGTCTTCGGGTAGTCGAGCAGTGCCAGGTTTACGTCCGGCACATCCCGTCCATCTTTCCAATATCGCGTGCCGCCGGTGGAAAACACGCGCACCGGTCCGAGTGAATTCACGGCGAAATGCAGGCCGCTCAATAGATGAATGTAGAGGTCGCCAGCCAGCCCGGTGCCGTAGTCCTGATAGTTGCGCCAACGGAAGAACCGCTTGGTATCGAACGGCCGTTTCGGCGCGATGTCGCCTAAGTAGCGATCCCAATCGACAGTCTGCGGAGAGGCATCCGTGGGAATCGAATATTGCCACGCGCCAATCGCCGAGTTGCGATCAAGCCACGACTCCACCATGTTTAGTTCGCCAATCGCGCCCGATGCGAGCAATTGTTTCGCCTTGTGGTAGGTTTGCGAGCTCACATACTGGCTGCCCACCATGAAGATCCGGCCCGTCTTCTTCTGCGCGGCGATTACGTCGTAGCCTTGGGCGATCTTCTGCACCATCGGCTTCTGGCAATACACATCCTTGCCCGCGTTCATGGCGTCGATGGAAATGCGCGAATGCCACAGGTCGGGCGTCGCGATGATTACGGCATCGACGTCCTTCCGTGCCAGCACCTCGCGATAGTCGCGCGTCGTGAAAACGTGTGAGCCGAAGCTCTCTTTCATGCGAACCAGCCGGCCATCGTAGAGATCAGCCGCGGCCACGATCTGAGCGCCACCGTGGTCAATGGCATTGCGCGCGTCGCCTTGGCCCATACCGCCGGAACCGATCAGGGCGAACTGAATCTTGTCGTTGGGTGATTGGGGCATGGCGGGCACCTATCCTACGATCTCCATCTTCTCCGGATCCCACTGGATGATTTTCTTGTCGAAGTAACTCATATTGCACAGCAGCGCCGGTCCTGCCGCGCGGAAGCCGAACACGGCGTCTTCCACTACAGGCTTGCGCGATCGCACGGCCTCGACAAATACGCGGTGATGATCGCGGTGATCGCTGTAGCCCGCCGGTTGCGGGAAGCGTTCTATCGTCTTCGGACGCATGGCGTCGGCGGAGGCGCGCTGCTGCGGATACTTCTTGCGGTAATCCTCCAGGAACTTCTCCTGTGTAGCCTTGGCGAACGTGTTGATCGTATAGCCTGGCTCGCTCTCCTTGGGTTGGCGCTGGAGCGTTACGTCGCCGGGGTTCACAGTCAGAATCCCTTCGTCCCCAATAAAGCGGAACGTATGGCTGCCGCCGGAGCCATCGACAAAATTCACGCGCAACATCAAGTTGAAAGCCGGATGATTCTTCGTCTCCGGGTAGTCGAACAGCCCGAGCATGACGTCGGGCACATCGCGCCCGTCTTTCCAATAGCGCAGGCCCCCGGTCGCATACACCCGGGTCGGTCCTATGGCGCCCGTAATGGCATGCATGCCACTGAACAGATGTACGAACAGATCTCCCGTCACACCGGTACCGTAGTCGCGGTAGTTGCGCCAGCGGAACAAACGAATCGGCTCGAAGCCGCGCTTGGGCGCAGAGCCAATGAAGGTGTCCCAATCGATGTTCTCGGGAGTCGCATCGGGCGGAATCGAATATTGCCATGCCCCGATCGCCGAATTGCGATCCCACCAGGCTTCGATCATGTTGAACTTGCCGATCGAACCGGCACGTACCAATTCACCTGCCTTCGCATACACGACTGAGCTCACACGCTGGCTCCCCACCTGCAGGATGCGCTTCGTCTTCGTCTGGGCATCGATCATCGCCTTGCCCTGCGAGATCTGCTGCACCATCGGCTTTTCGACGTAGACATCCTTGCCCGCATTCATCGCGTCGACGGAGATCCTCTGATGCCAGTGGTCCGGCGTGGCCACGATTACGTAGTCCACGTCCTTGCGCGCCAGAATCTCACGATAGTCGCGGCTAGTGAAGACCTGCGCCCCGAACTGCTCCTTCATAGCGTCCAGACGGCCTTGATAGACGTCCGCGGCGGCCACAATCTCGGTTTGGCCGGTGGCGAGCGCCGACTCCAGGTCGGCATGTCCCATTCCACCGCAGCCGATCAGCGCAATTTGCAGTTTGTCGTTGGCCGAGGGGGGCTTCGAGGTTTGTGCTCCAGTTGCGGACACCAGGGCGGCGCCTGCCGCGCTCGATTGCAGAAAACGGCGACGGGATGACTTGGTCATGATGTGCCTTTATTGTAGCTCTCGCAACGAGTGCTCACGATGCTCCGCAGCCCTGATTCTGTTGCGGTTGGTAGAGGTGCGTGCTATCGTAGAAAAGCTGTCCTTTCTCTACGGGCGCGTAGCTCAACTGGCAGAGCAACTGACTCTTAATCAGTAGGTTGAAGGTTCGATTCCCTCCGCGCTCACCATTAAAATCAATCACATCCAGATCACTGAATCGACTCGGAAACGGTTTCCGTAGTGCCAGCCGTAGTGATCGCTCTCCGAAGCACTGTTTCCATCTTGCGGGCAGCCTCTTGTTTGGCTTCCAGGAACGTATGGCCGTAGAAGTCGGCGGTCACGCTTATCTGACTGTGGCCGAGCAAATCCGATACCGACTTCAGCGCCTGGCCCTCATGCAGCATTAGACTTGCGCAGGTGTGGCGCAGATCATGAAACCGCATCCTTCGGAGCCCGTGCCGCTGCAACATTGCTCTGAAACGCTGGCCGAGATTGCAGGCATCAATCGGCGTGCCGACAAAGGTAGTAAAGACATGGCCCGTCTCTTTCCACTTCGGCCCCTCAGCAGCGCGCTCCACTTCCTGCGCTTCCTTGTGGACCGTCAGAGCCTCAACGATCAAAATTGGCAATGAAAGCAGTCGGCGGCTGCTCTCTGACTTGGGCGAGCCGAGAAGGAGCCCCTTTCCTTTTGCCCGCCGGATGGAATGACGAATGGTAACGGTTTGCCGCACGAGGTCCACATCTTCCCAGCGCAAGGCCAAGATTTCTCCCTGCCGCATGCCGGTGCCAACAGCCAGCAAGTATAGAGCGCGCAGCCGATCCCCCTCAATGGCCGACAAAAAACCTACCAGTTCGTCGGGGATAAAAGGGCTGACACGAGTCTTCGTCTGCCGTGGTAGGTCAACCGAGTCGGCGGCATTCCTTTCGACCAAGCGCCAGCGCACAGCCAGGTTAAGTGCGATGCGGAGTACAGAGTGGATCAATCGAACCGTTCGAACCGAGATCCCTCCGCCTGCGTGCTTGCGATTGAGCAATTCTTGGACGGCTTGTGGTGTGAGCTTGTTGAGGCGCACCTCTCCCAACTCGGGTAGCAGGTGCTTCCGGCAAATGTACTCGTAGTTTTCGAGCGTGGCCGGTTTCACGCGCTGCGTGACGCGCTCGGTCAGCCAGTGATGGAGGTAGGCCGACAAGGTTGTCGATTGGGATTCCAGATCGATGCCGGAGGCAACACTCTTTTGAGCCTTCGCAAGTTTTTCCTCAACTTGGCGTCGGGTCTTGGCCTCGCGAATGAGAACACGCGATCTTCCATCTGGCCTCTTTCCTGCTTGGATCTCTCCTCGCCATCGGCCATCGGCGGTTTTATAGATTGATGACATTCGGGTTGCTCACGTAGAGAAATATAAGCCGCTCGGCGAAGATTTCAACGTTGAACTTGCGGTGTGGTTGAGGATCGAGCGGCCACAGATTGCGCGACGGACCCGTCATTCCAGCTTTCACGCGGGAAACTAATGACGGGTCCGTGCACTGCGCCTCAACCAGTAACGCAGGTACACACGCGGTCCGGACCTACGACTCGCCGCCTGAAACCTCGGACTGTCCATACGCTCTGCGCCGGTACGCTTCGAGGTCGGTCCGAGGAATACGCCGTGAACGACCAATCTTTACGCTACGCAACTCGCCACGCTTCAGGAGCCGGTAGATTGACGCAAGGGAGATGCTGAGGAGCTTCGCGACGTCCGACGGAGAATAAAACTGAACTGAATTGTTTTCCACTTTGATTTCCTTTCCAGTACGGGTTCTGACTGTGCTTCAGGTGGCCGATGGGAGGGAGAGTGAAGGAAATCAGGGTGGTGAAACCCTCGACTGGTAGACCACAATCCCGGATGTGGTGGGGGGGGGCCGCGAGCAGAAGCGATCTCGGAATCGAACTGCCGAACGGCAACACGCGTAGGCGCGCGGCCTACACTCGTGATGCTCGCTCCGTAGAGATCTCGTGTCATCGGTATTTCCGCGCGGCTTTCAGGCACGTGAGCTTAGCCGCCTCTTCCGGTAGAATGTCGAGGGCGTCCGAGATAGTGTCTTCGTCGATTTCGAAGCCCCGCTGTACCAAGTAGCGAGCGCGCCAGACGCGATACCTGACTGCCTCTGGATCTGCTGGTACTGCCCATTTCTTCACGAGCTTTCGAAGGCGCTTGACCGTTCCTCCGGTTTGCCGATTCGAATCGGGTGAGGCATCAATCTTTCGCCTACGTTCGTGCGCAGAGATGGCGTAAATCTCGAGCCATTGGATTACCGTTTCGGCAGTCCATTCGCTGCGAATCTGCGGAAGCAGTTCAAGGTCTTTGAATCGCGCCTTGGCGCTACTGCTTGAAAGGGCCACTACGGACGGCGCGTCGCCCGACCAATGATCGTTTGCGACTTCCGCGGGCTCGGATGTTTTGGGATTGCTGGCTATTGAGTTTCTTGGAATATCCTGTTTTCTCGCCATCGACATTTTCCTCTCGCTGGCCTTGCTTGGCTAAAGCCACTGGGCAAGGAAGTTTTGGGGTAAACGTCTAGGGGTACGGAAACGCGATGCTTCCAATAACTTACGTCAGCAAATTGCGACCGAATGGCGTAAAACATGAAGGGATGGACTTGTTTTATGCGCATTCTCGCTTCGCAGGTTAGCATAAGTTGCGATGTCTGGGAAGCACTTTTTCAGTTCGGAACTATGATTGCCGGACCGGTACCCGTCTATGGGGTCGGATGCGCCCTCGATCTCGTCGCCTAGAGCAGCCCGGGCGACAGGGCGGGTACAGGAATCGGTTCCCACTGAGGCGGCCCGGTGCCCAATTTCGAATATCCTGCCCCCGCAGATCGTCGAGGTACTCGGACGCCGGATTAACCCCGGTCACAAGCAGGTGGTCACGGGCCCCCGTGCAGGCGACATAAAGAAGATGGCGCTCCGTGTTGTAGACCTCTTCAAGGTCCGAGTCGTCTGTGACAGCCTCAATGCGTTCCTGTAGGGGAATGACTTCATCGTTGCAGGCCATCACAGCGACAACGCGGAACTCAAGTCCCTTGGCGAGGTGCATTGTGCTGATGGAAGCCCTCCCACTGGTTGTTTCCACATGGTCATCCAGAATTTTGCATGGCCCGCTCGCGAACTCCATTCCCATTCGCGCCTGCTCTAATTGAGCCGCTTTTCGTACGAGATGACGCGATCACTCTTCAGGTTATCTGCGCGGGCAGTACCCACGAGTGGAACTGCGGTTATCTTAAGAGACGGCCTTCAGCACTGACACTAAAGCAGTTAGCCGGTTATGCCGACTATTTGGTTGTGACTTCGACTATTTAGCTAGGCCTCGACAGGTAATACTGTGCATTGACAGTATCGATACATTGATATACAGTGTCGTTTTACATGCTAAAATTTTACGCACCTGAGGAACTTGCGCAGATTCTTAACGTGGGCGTCACGCTCATCTCTAATCTAGTGTCATCGGGACAGTTGCGCGCATACCGTATCGGCGATCACGTCCGTGTCGGGGAGGCCGATCTGCAGGCGTATCTGGAGCGTGCGGTCGTAAACGCAACTCAAGCAGATTACCCGCCGCAAAAGACGGCATTTCCCGCAGCGGCTGAAACGCGCAAGGAGTGCCCGACATTCGGTGGACAATCGTCGTTCATATATACAGGGAGTGTCACGACTGGAACGACGATTTGGCCGAGCAAGAAGCAAACGTACAAACTCCAGTTCGACGCCACACAGTGGGCGCTCCTCCTTGCCACGTTCCAGGGCAAAGAAATCCGCGCCGGTCTGAACTTTGCCAAACCCGAGCCGGCCAGCCTGGGCGAATGGATTAAGCAGCACTGGAATACGAAGATGGGACCCGCCGCGTATGTCGGTGGCATCCTCATCACGGAAGGGTACGCGGCCCGACCGCGGCCAGGATGGATTCGGATCTTTGCACAAGAGCAAACGCAGGTCAGTGACAGCTGAAGAGGCGACTACCACACGAGAGCGAAAGGAACGATGTCATGAATTTGTCTTGGCTGTACCCCCCAACGCAGCAGAGCAGAGTTCAGGGGCGCGGATTGGCGGAAGACAACTTTGCGCAAGAGTCCAAGTCGAGCCTGGAAATCTTGATGCGCGAGGGACTGCAGAACCCACTGGATGCCAGCGATGGTTCGGGCAAGCCCGTGCGGGTCACACTGCGGCTGCTGTCCGCGAGCGAAGTGGATCAGGAGTACCTTGGCCAGCTAATCAACGAGGAGTACCTCACGCGCCTGGAAGCATCCAGCGGCCAGCCATTGAACGGCACGCCTGCGACCGCCCTCGTGATTGAGGACTTCGGCACGACCGGCCTTCTCGGTACATACCAGGACTCCACTGTCGACGGCGACGAAGAGAACTGGAACGCATTTTGGTTTCGCGAAGGGGAGGGCGCCAAGGCTGGCAAGAGCAGCAACGGGCGGGCAGGACAAGGAAAGATCACCTTCTACCGTATGGGCGCAGCACGCGCCGTTTTCGGCCTCACCAGCCGCGCCGATGGCCAGTCCCTCCTGATGGGACGCAGCAGCTTCCGTTCCATGTACACGTACCAGAAGACGAAATTCGAACGCGACGCGTTCTGGTGCACCGCACAAAACGATCACGTCTTACCCCTAAGCGAAGCAACTGCGCTCGACACATTCCGACGAGCATTCCGACTCAAGCGACAGTACGAACCGGGCTTGAGCATTGTCATCCCCTATCCGGTTGCGTTCAACGAGAAGGACGCGCTGCTCACTGTCGTCTCCGAATTCTACTACCCTATTGCACGCGGCCGTCTCGAAGTACAAATCGGCACGACCCTTGTCACAAGTGCAGAACTCGACTCCATCGCGGACGAGCTCCTCCCGAACGAGCTCGCGCGCGACAAAGGATCAAGCTTCACCAAAGGCTACCGCTCTTTTGTGCGCGAAGTGATCAAGGACGAGGGCAAAGTCCCTATAGTGCTCGCAGCAGGGTGGGAGGAGAAGTCGGCCATTCCCGAGACGGCATTCCCGGCGGGCGCGCTGGAAACGCTCCGCAAAATGGTCGACAACGAGAGGCACGTCACCCTGCGTTGCCCGATCAAAATACGGCCACGAAAGGGCAGCGCTATCACCACCCACTTCGATGTTCACCTGCAGGTGCCTGACGGCTTGGAGCGTGTAGAGGAAGCATACATCCGCGGCGACCTTCTCATCGGCGCTGAGACGCACCTTGCAAACATGACGTACCTCCCCAAAGCGCGAGGACTCACAATCGCCGAAGACCCCAACATGTCGCGGTTTCTCGCCGAAGCCGAAGAACCCACCCACCTCAAGTGGAACGCGAGCCGGCCGCGCTTGGCCGAGGAGTACTTCAACCCCATCCTTGCCGTTCGCGCAGTACGGCTAGCACTCCCGCGCCTCCTGACCGTGATTTCCGGCGGCATCCCCAAGCGTGACGTGAAGGCGCTTGCGAAGTACTTCACGAAACCCGCTGATGAGGCCACGCATCGCAAGACCACCAGCCACAAACCAGGCAAGACCATCGCTGATTCCCCGGTTGATCCGCCGCCGCTACCACCCCCGCCGCAACAGCCAAAGCCGCGGCCATTCTGTCTCACGACGGACACCACGTCCGTAAGCGTCGTACCGAACGGAACCACGCGACTCACCCCGGAAAAACTACCTGCATCATGCGTGCTGGAGCTAGCATATGAGGGTCTCGACGACGATCCCTTCGCGGATTATGACCCGTTCGACTTCGACCTCGCCAACGAGAAGGTCCACCAAACCGTTGCAAAGGGCATCGTGGTGCAAAGCAGACAGTGGAACCACCTGGAATTCGAGGTGACGGACGCCGATTTTTCTTTTTCCATTGATGGATTTGATCCAAATATTCGCTTACGCGCACGACTGAACTACGAGGAGAACCAGAATGGGTCGAGTATCGACGCGCAGTAATCCCACAAACCTTAAAGACATCGACAAGCGCTGCGTGGGCATCACCCTTGGCGAAGAGAACGGTAGGCGCTCCTTCAGCGTAAGCAAACTCGATTTTGCCGACCTGGAACTCGACGGGCACCTGCAGGTTGTCTGTATTGCACGAGCTGGCAGCACGAGCCAACGCTTCCCGTTGGGCACTATCACCAACTGGCGCAAGGACCCCTTGGTCCTTGAGGACGTAGACCCGTCAGCACCGCTTCAATTCCGCGTGTTCGTCCATGACGATAGTCCGCGACTGGTCGCGGCCGCGGAGCGCGTTCGATTGCGCGACCAAGGACAAGCCGAAAGTCTGCTCCCCATGGAACCGGCAGACTTGGGCCAGGAGATCTGGCGCCTCATCTTCAGCGACGATGGTCCGATCCTGCAATACAACGCCACGGTGTTCCCCAGCGCATCCGGGGTCGAAAACTACTTTCCGTTTAGGGCGCTAGTGCTACCTGAGGCGCTACGGCGCGTGATGGAGTACATCGCACAAGATCCACCAAAACTTGATGATGACAGTGATCCCATCAGTGCATGGCGACCGTGGCTGGACGAGCTGGGGGTTGCACTGCCCGACGAAGGGGACGTGGATTGGCCCCAACAAGTCGTTAGCATATTTTGCGACCGTCATTTATTCGCCAGCAAATTCACCCAGCACCTGCAAGGACCCCACGATGACTAGTCTGCGAGCACTCACCGGGCAGGGGCTGCGCGTACTGCGCGACTGGCTCGACAACCCCACTGCACCATTTCCTGCCGACCTGAAGGATGCAAACGAGTACACGGAGCTCACCTACGACCTCCAGGTCGATGAGGCAAAACCGTTTGCGACCAGATACGACTTTGGCGAGTACTTGAACACGCTCTTTGTTGACATCGGGTTCCATGAACTCCGGGCACCAAAGAACGACGGGCTATGGGCGTGGCTTGCCGTCATGTACCTGCCCCAGCTCGCACCCACCAGAGTGAAAGCGCCGGAACACTATATCGTCACGCGCAAAGGGCCCAAGGGATCACTCGCGTACCGCCACGCCGCGCGATCGGCCTTCGAGCTCGTGCACATTCACCTCGAGCACGCCCGCGTGTGTCTGAGCGTGCCTATGGACACGTGGGGAGAGATGGCAGAACAGCTCGCCGCCCGACAAACCCTCGCGCACCACCGCGGCTTTTTCCAGGCGGCACACAGCCTTTACTTCGAGAACGGCAAACTGCGCCGCGGCGTCTCCTCGCGACCAAAGAAGGCAAGCGAGCGAAAGCCTGGGGACCGGGTGGGTTTCGGCAGTGCACGCCGATTGGCCTTGGCGCTCAAACGCCTCGACCTCACTTTCGACACTGAAATCATGACAGCAACAAGCATGCTCACCGTCTTGCCCAAGGAGTTTCGGCGATGGGGCAACGTCGCAGCAGGATAAACCCTACTGCCCGGTCGTAGTCGATCAGTCATTGGACCGGCGTGCGGAAGACACGATTCTCGCGACAACACCCGCGATCTTGCGCGCAAGGAGCGGCGGCACGGCATTTCCGACCTGGACGAACTGCTTGGTGCGCGTTCCACAGAACAAGTAGTTATCCGGAAACGTTTGCAAGCGGGCGGCCTCGCGAACCGTCAGACTCCGGCATTGGCGCTCATCGTAGTGAATAAAGTAATGACCGTCTTTGGCAAGGTGGCTCGTAATCGTTGTGCTCGGCCGGTCAGCAAGCTGGACGCGGAAACGGTCATCGAAATATTCTTTCTTCGCTTCATCATCAACATTCTTATGCTTCGGCAAGAGTCCCGGAGGAAAATCCCCAAGCTCAGGGGACTCGTGAAACAGCCGCGCATAGCACGCGGCAAAAAGGTACCGGTGCAAGTCTGTCATCATGTGTGGGCGAGCGAAGTGGTTCACCGCCCCCCCAATGCGCGCATCGCAATACCACCGGGGCAAGTAGTCACTGCGGGCCACACATCGAACGTATTCCCCACCGCGATCAGCACGTGGCTCCCTCATGCGAGTGAGTGTCCACCCAATATCCTGCTTCAACACGGCGGATTCCCCGTTGGGCAGATGATCCAAAACGCCGGGTTCGAGTATTTCGCACAATGCCCGACGCCATTCCGACTTTCCATCCGGCGCTTTCGATAGTCCGCTGCGCAACCGCGGCAGCCCCCGGAGGACCTGCGCTGCGGCGATCCGTTTGCTTGATCGTCGCAAGCGGTCCGATTGAGTCTGCGCGAAGTCCCTCTTAACGCCGAGGAGAATTACGCGATGCCTCATCTGCGGAATGCCGTACTCTTCGCACTTGATCACAAAATCGCTCGGGTCGTACTCGGGCGCGCCACTCATCCTCCACGCACGTGGTTGGGCTACCAAGGAGTGCACCTCATACTCAGGGCCGTCCGTCGCCGCCCCCGCGATTGCTGCACGAGGATTCTGGAGGTGCGCCAGCAACTCGCTAAAAATGGCTTTCCCCGCCACTCGGGAGGAGAGTAAGCCCTTGACGTTCTCCATGATAAATACTGGCGGCGCGTGCTCGGCTAGGATGCGGAGGTACTCTCGGTACAAGTACACATTGGGATCATCTGCATCGATACCGCGATTGCGTGCGCGGCCAATGACGGAATACGCTTGGCAGGGCGGCCCACCACACAACACCCATACTTTCGCACCGCCGAGAGCTACCTCAATACGATTGTCCACGACCACGTGGTCTTCCTTGCCAAGCTCTGCGTGCCATGCAATTTTGCGTGCGAAATCGGCTTGTCCAGGGAGGGCGGCGAATAACTCTTCACGCGTCTTCTCGCCGCGCAGGTGCTCGTAGTACACCTCCGGGACTTGCCCTGGCGCGAATTGCCGAAACAGCGTGCGCAACTCCAGTGTCTGATGCGCCGCCGCCTCCTTCTCGATGGAAAGCACGATATCGAAGAAGGAGTTTCCGTTGCTCGGATGAAAGGCTGAGAAACCTTCTCCGAGCCCGCCAGGACCGGCGAATAGATCAACGACGGGAATAACCTTGCCATCGCGCAACTTCATGGCGCCGTCCGGAAGAGCCGTTGTAAGTATCGTCGCAGTTTCACCTCATCCGCGACCTCGCATTCCCAAACAACTCGCACCCGCCAACCCAATCGCTGAAGTGCCATAGTGTTACGCTCGTCACGCATGACGTTCTCGCCGAGTTTTCTCTCCCAGAACTCCGGCCTAGTCTTGGGCATGACGTTGTTGCAGCAGTCCTCGTGCCGATGCCAAAAGCAGCCGTGCACCAAGATCACTGTGCGCCACCGGGGCAAGACTATATCTGGCCTCCCGGGAAGCTTCCCATTTCTCAGTGTGAAACGTAGGCCAAGTCCGTGCAGCACGGAGCGCACGCGCATCTCTGGACGTGTGTCGCGTCCTTTGATTCGGCTCATGTTCCAGCTGCGACGCTCGGGCGTGATCCGATCTGTCATGCAAAGCAAGATCCTGCCACGGCCTGCTGGTCAATGCGTGACGTACTGGGCATCACGGAAACGTAGGACACTCTCAAGAATAATTCGCACGATCATTGGAGGAGCCTCCCAGTGTACCAGGTCTGCCACGCAAGCTCCCCCTGGAGCAACCTTGTTGCGCGCCCTTTTCCTGATCCGGTTCACTACATCCACGTCCGTACGGCACTGTCCGTCGTCTCTCTCCTTGGCGACTCCGCCCGAGGGCCGGCCCGACAACATCAAGAGTTGAGGGACCTTTGTTGATCTTTGGCAAAACTATTCTTTGCGACTTCCTTGAGATCACGGGAGAATAGTTTCATGTATGCATCCGGCGATTACCTCAAGGTGGAGTTTTCGGATCCCGCCTCGGGCTTGTCAGAGTGGATGTGGGTGCGCGTTGACAAAGACAACCCGGCGCACCGCATCGTCTTTGGAACTTTGTGCGGATTCCACCGAAGGTGAACGCTGATTCCGAAGGGAACGCGAACGGCATTC
>JBDTVQ010000161.1:0-13682 GCA_040007195.1 Acidobacteriota bacterium
AACCGGATTTGCCGACGCCCGCTCATATTGTGGAGGCTGCTGAGCGATCGTTGCGGAGGGGTCGCACATCGTATCCCGATAACCGGGGCGAGACCGTGCTTCGCGATGCGGCGGCGCTGAAGCTGCAGCGCGACAATGCGCTCGATTACGACCCGGCGACGGAGGTCCTGGTTACTACGGGCGCAACGTTTGGGATTTACGCGGCGATGACGACGATCCTCGATGCGGGCGACGAAGTGTTGATGCCCGATCCGATTTATGATGCGTACGCGTCGCCCATCCGGCTGGCGGGAGGAGTGCCGGTTCGAGTGGCGTGCCCGCTGCGGGGGCAGCGATTCGAACTACATGCAGAGGCGATTGAGGAGCAGTTGACGCCTCGGACGCGAGCGCTGCTGCTGAACACGCCGTGGAATCCGGCGGGCACTGTGTTTCGGCGCGAGGAATTGCAGGCGATTGCGCGCCTGGTTCTGGAACGAGGGCTGTGGCTGATCAGCGATGAGATTTATGAGGCGATCACGTACGACGGTGCGAAGCATGTTTCGCCGGTGGCGGCGCAGCCTGAGCTTCGCGACAGGACGATCCTGATCAATGCCCTTTCGAAGACGTATTCGATGACGGGTTGGCGCGTGGGCTACTGCGCCGCACCGGCCGGCGTGATTCAGGCGATGCTGCTGGTGCTGCAACAGTCGAGCCGGGGTCCGGCGACATTTATTCAGGATGCGGCGGCGGAGGCGCTCGGCGGGCCGCAGGAGGCCGTCGAACAGATGCGCCTGGAGTACACGCGGCGGAGAAGTTTTGTTTTGGAACGACTGAGCGGCATACCTGGCTGCCACATGCTGGCACCCGAGGGCGGGTTCTTTGTGATGGCCGATGTGCGAGGCCTGGGGATGTCGTCCGATGTGGTGCGGCGGCGGTTGCTCGAAGAGCACGGCGTGGTGGTGATTCACGGAGCGGCTTATGGGGCTTGCGGCGAGGGGACTTTGCGAGTTTCGTTTGCCAGCGGCGGCCCGGTGCTGAGCGAGGGAATCGACCGTCTGCGCGCCGGCTTGGAAGCGATCGGCCGCGCATGAGTCTGGTGTTGATCGAAACAGGACGGCCGGCTCCGCACGCCGACGTGAAGCGCGTGGACCGGGAGGCGTTGCGTACCGAGCTTGTAGCGAAAATACAGGGCGAGGTGCGATTCGACGTTTTGTCGCAGGCACTGTATGCGACCGACGCGAGCGTTTATCAGCAGAAGCCGCTGGGCGTCGTTGTGCCGACATCGCGCGAGGATGTGATTCGCGTGGTTGAGATCTGTCTGCGTCACAAGTGCCCTGTGACGATGCGCGGCGGTGGTACATCGCAGGCGGGGCAGGCCATTGGCGAGGGCTTAATTGCCGACCTTTCGAAGTATTGCAACCGGCTGGTGGAAGTGAATGTGGAAGAGCGCTGGGCGCGTGTCGAGCCGGGCATTGTGCTGGATGAGTTGAACGCGCAGTTAAAGCAGCATGGGCTGCGCTTCGCACCCGACATCTCGACAGCGAGCAGGGCGACGGTAGGCGGGATGATGGCGAACAACTCATCGGGCGCGCGATCGGTGTTGTACGGGAAGACGATCGACCATGTGCTCGAGCAAGAGGTAATGCTGAGCGATGGGAGCATCGTGAATTTTGGTCCGCTCCCGCCTGAAGCCTGGGAGGCAAGGTGCCAAGGGGATTCGCTGGACGCGGTGGTGCATCGCACGGTGCGGCGGTTGGGTGAAGAGCTGAAGGACGAGGTGGACCGGAGGTTCCCGAAGGTTCTGCGGCGCGTGGGCGGATACAACCTGGACGACTTCACGAACCAAACGCTCGCGATGAACATGGCGCGCATGATGGTGGGCTCCGAGGGGACGCTAGGCGTTGTGCTGGGGGCGAAGGTGAAGTTGGTGCCGCTGCCGAAGCACAAGGCGGTGATGGCGATCGAGTTTGAGACATTGCTCGACGCGTTGGGAGCGACGCCGATGGTGCTGGAGCATAAGCCCTCGGCCGTTGAGGTGATGGACGAGTTCATTCTGCGCCACACGCGCGAGAATGCGGCGCTCGACAAGCTGCGGCGATCGTTCATGAAAGGCGAAACGAGCACGCTGTTGTGCGTGGAGTTTTACGACGACACGGCCGCCGCACTGCCGCCGCGGCTGCAGAAACTTGAAGCCGATTTGGTGGCGGGCGGAATGCGTGTGCGGTGCGAGCATGCGTTGGATGCGCCGTCACAGGCTCGCATCTGGAGCTTGCGCGAAGCGGCGCTGGGCCTTTCGATGGCGATGAAGGACGACGCAAAGTCGGTGAGCTTTGTGGAGGATACGGCGGTGGCTCCAGAACGGCTGCGCGATTACATAGAGCGTTTCCAGGGCATCATCCGCAAGCATGAGACGTCGGCGGGAGTGTATGCGCACGCGAGTGTGGGATGCCTGCACGTGCGTCCCGTGGTGAACATGAAGACCGAGGCGGGGGTGCAGAAGTTCGCGGCGGTTGCGGACGAGGTCGCCAATCTGGTGCTGGAGTTTGGCGGGGCGTTGTCGGGCGAGCATGGCGATGGATATGTGCGCAGCCCGTTCATGGAGCGGATGTTCGGGCCGGTGCTGTACGAGGCGTTCCGGACGATCAAACGTACATTCGACCCCGAGGGCATATTCAATCCGGGGAAGATCGTCGATCCGCCAGGGCTCACAAAGAATTTGCGATTCGGCGCGGGCTATCAGACGCCGAATCCGACTACCTATTTCGACTGGTCGGAGTTTGGTGGTTTCGGTGGCGCGGTGGAGATGTGCAGCGGCGTCGGCGCGTGCCGGAAGAAGTTGGATGGCACGATGTGTCCGTCCTACATGGCCACGAAGGAAGAGCAGCACACCACGCGCGGACGGGCTAATGCGTTGCGTCTTGCGCTGAACGGCAAATTGGGTGAGGCGGCGATCGGCGATGCCGAGGTGAAGGCTGCGTTGTCGCTGTGTCTGGAGTGCCGCGCCTGCAAGACTGAGTGCCCGGTGGGCGTGGATGTTGCGTCTTTCAAGAGCGAGTTTTTGGCGGGCTACTATCAGCGGCACGGAACGCCGATGCGGGCGAAAGTGCTGGGGCATGTGCACGGGATGGCGGAGGCGGGAAGCATGATGCCGGGGCTGGCGAACTTCGTAAGTGGAACACCGCTCGTGCGCTGGGTGATGGAGAAGGTTGCAGGAATCGACAGCCGCAGGCGGATGCCTCGACTGGGGGACCGCACATTGCGCAAGCAGTGGAAGGGAGAAGCAAATGCCGACGCGCTGCTGTTTGCGGATACGTTCACGAACTTCTATCAGCCGGAGATCGGGTTGGCGGCAATCGCGGGCATGAAGGCCGCCGGATGCACGGTGGGCGATGCAGGAAACGGTTGTTGCGGGCGGCCGCTGATTTCGCAGGGACTGCTGACGGAAGCGCGCGAATTGGCGGCGGCGAATGCAGAACGTTTTGGCGAGGATGGCCCGCCGCTTGTATTTTGTGAACCGAGTTGTCTGTCGGCGATTAAAGAGGACGCACCGGCGCTGTTGCGCGGCGAATTGCAGCAGCGAGCTCGGGTGATGGCCAAGCGCGCCGTGTTGTGGGAGGAATTCATGGCGCAGCGCATTGACGCGGGCGCGGCACTTGAGTTGGGCGCGGGCCCGCGCGAGATTTTGTTGCACGGGCACTGCCATCAGAAATCGATGGGCCTGCTAGCGGCGGCGAGAGGGCTGTTGGAGCGGGTGCCCGGGGCGACCGTCGTGGATCTCGATGCGGGTTGCTGCGGCATGGCGGGTTCGTTCGGATATGCGAAGGACAACTATGAGGTATCGCGTGCAATTGCGGAGCGGAAGTTGTTGCCCGCAGCGCGGGCGATGCAGTCGAACAGCGTACTTGTGGCCGCGGGAACGAGTTGCCGGCACCAGGTGGAAGACTTTGCGGCGACGCGGGCGCTGCACCCCGCACAGTTAATCGCGCAGTTGTTGCGCAAGCCTTCATGACGCCGGCCACGATCTCACTGGGCGCGCTTCTGCTCGCCATTCTCTTGAGTTGCTTTGCGCGGGTAAACATTGGCGTGCTGGCAATGCTGTTGGCATGGGTTGTAGGTGCGGGCTTTGCCGGGATGACACTCAAGCAGGTTGCCGCCGGATTTCCCATCGAACTGTTTCTGACGATGCTCGGGGTGACGCTGCTGTTCACGCAGGCGCGGTTGAACGGGACGCTTGATCATGTGGCGCGGCGTTCGGTGCGGCTGTGCCGGGGGCGCATTGGCCTGATCCCAGTGATGTTCTTTTTTCTTGGCGCAGGGCTGGCATCACTCGGTCCGGGAAACATTGCGGTGGCTGCATTGTTGGCGCCTATTGCGATGAGCGTGGCAGGTGAGATGGCAATTCCTGCGTTCCTGATGGCGATCATGATCGGCAACGGGGCCAACGCCGGCTCGCTCTCGCCGTTCGCTCCGACGGGGCTGATTGTGAACAGCCTGATGGAGCGGATTGGGCTGGCAGGCCATGAATGGACGACGTGGTGGTTCAACTTTTCCGGGCATGCGGCCGTGGCGTTCGGAGGCTATGCCTTGCTGGGAGGGATTGTGCTGCTGCGGCAACCGCGCAGCGCTGAGGTTGAATCGAAGGACAGCGAGATGACATGGCGCCATGGCCTGACGATTGCCGCGATTGTGGGCATGCTGATTGCCGTGGCATTCGTGAAGGTGCCGATTGGCATGGCGGCGATTGCGGGCGCGCTGATTCTTGTTTTCGCGCAAGCGGCCGACGACGCGGCGGCGATTGCGGAGATGCCGTGGAGCACGATTGTGATGGTGTGCGGGATGACGGTGCTCATTTCGATTCTCGAACGCACGGCGGGAATCGAGTTGCTCGCCGCCTTGATGGCGCGCGTTTCCACGCCCTCGACGGCGACGGGCGTTTGCGCATTCATTACAGGCTTGATTTCGGCTTACTCGAGTACGTCGGGCGTTGTGTTGCCGGCGTTTTTGCCGGTGGTGCCGAGCCTCGTACGGGAATTAGGAGGAGGCGATCCTTTTCTGGTCGCCTCCTCGATGAACGTGGGGGGCCATCTGGTGGACGTCTCACCGTTGTCGACCATTGGCGCGTTGTGTATCGCGTCGGCGGCGGCTGGCGTGGACACCCGCAAGCTTTTTCATCAGATGCTGGCGTGGGGCATGTCGATGACCGTGATCGGCGCGTTGCTGTGCTGGATTTTTCTGCGCTAGCTACTTTTTCCTGACCTGCTTCACCTTTTCCCAGCGGCCGGATTTGGCGGACTTCAGTACGGCATCGGTGACGTTGTCGGTAGCGAGGCCGTCGCGGAACGTCGGCGCGGCGGGCTTGCCATCCTGGATGCCCTGGATGAAGTCCGCGACCTGATGGATAAAGGTGTGCTCGTAGCCGATTTGCAGGCCAGGCACCCACCAATGCTTCATATAGGGGTGGTCGCTATCGGTGATATGGAGGGATCGCCAGCCACGGAGGGCGCTTTCGTCTTTGTGATCGAACCACTGCAGGCGATGGAGATCATGGAGATCCCAGAAGATGGAGCCGTGCTCGCCGTTGATCTCGAACGTGTAGAGGGCCTTATGCCCGCGGGCGTAACGGGTGGATTCGAACGTCGCCAATGTGCCGTTGGTGAACCGCGCCAGGAAAGCGCTGGCGTCATCGATGCCAACTTTTTGAATCTTGCCCGTGAGGTTGTGTTTGCGCTCCTTGATGAAGGTTTCGGTCATACCGGTGACCTTCTCGATGGAGCCATTCAGCCATAGGGCCGTGTCGATACAATGCGCGAGCAGGTCGCCGGTGACGCCGGAGCCGGCTACTTTCACGTCGAGGCGCCAGAGCCCTTCTCCACCTTGCGGGAGGTCTTTCGAAATGGTCCAATCCTGGAGGAATTTCGCACGGTAGTGGAAGATGCGGCCGAGACGGCCTTCATCGATCAGCTGTTTGGCGAGGGTGACAGCGGGAACGCGGCGGTAGTTGTACCAGACCATGTTCGGCACCTTGGCCTTTTCGACGGCCTTCACCATCTCTTCCGCTTCGGGACCGTTCATGGCGAGCGGCTTTTCGCAGAGGATCATTTTGCCCGCCGCGGCGGCTGCCTTGGCGATGGCCGCGTGGGTGTTGTTCGGGCTGGCGATATCGATGACGTCGATGTCTTTGCGGGCGATCAACTTCTTCCAATCGGTCTCCACCGATTCGTAGCCCCATTGATCGGCGAACGCCTGCGCCTTTGCGCCGTCACGCGCGCACACGGCTTTGAGGACGGTTTCGTACTCGAGGTCGAAGAAGTTGTTCACCTTGCGAAAGGCGTTCGAGTGGGTACGCCCCATGAAGCCATAGCCGACGATGCCAACATTTAATTTTTTCTTAGCCACGTGCGTGCTCCTATTCTTCCCAGCCGTGCGCGTTGCGGACGGCGATCATGGCGGCGAGAATATCGTTCCAGGTTTGAGGGTTCGTCATGACGTCGTTGGAGAACATGCAGCCGTCCCAGCAAATGTGGCTCATCTGCTTGGTAAGCTGGCCGTCTTCGTCACGAAGCCAATAGCCGGCGTCGCGGGCGATGTTGAGTTTGCCGTTGGGGTCGGTGGCCTGACAGTGGCGTCCGGTCTTGTCGTGCGATCCCTGCCCCTTCACGGTGGCGTCATTTTGCGCGACGTGGAAATCGATGGTCCAGGGCCGAAGGGCTTTGGTGAGCGTCATCAGAGCCGTTTGGAGGCCCTCTTCGTTCCAATCGAAATTTTCCGGCAGGATGCGATCTTCGGGCGCGTTGTAGCCGAGTGTGTAGAGAAGGGTGTGGGCCATGTCGGCCTGAAAGCCGATGATATCGGGCCTACCCGTCATTTCGAGCAGGTTCACCATCTTCTTCCAACTCTGCATGCCGCCCCAGCAGATTTCACCTTCGGCGGCGAGGCGCTCGCCGTAGCTGTCGGCGATGTCGCACGCTTCGCGGAAAGTGGCGGCGATTTTCTTCTGATTGCCTTCGGGGTCGGCCGCCCAGTCGTGGACGCCGGTGGCCGAATCGATGCGCACGACGCCCCAGGGCCGCATGTTGAGCTTGCGGAGTTGTTCTCCGATGGCGCAGGACTTTCGCACCTGGGTGAGGAATGCTTTTCGCTCGTCCTCGGTGCCCATCGCAGAACCGCCTCCAGTGGGGGGCCAGACAGGCGCGACGAGCGACCCGATCTTGAACCCGTAGCCGGCGATCTTGTCGGCGAGCGCTTTCACGTCGTCGGGCGTGGAATCGATGCTGGTGTGGGGAGCGGCGAGGAAGAGGTCGACGCCTTCGAAGCGCTGGCCGTTCACTTCGGCGGCAGCGGTGAGATCGAGCATCGTGTCGAGACTGATGGGGGGCTCGGAATCGGGGCCTTTGCCGACAAGGCCGGGCCACATCGCGTTGTGGAGTTTGGGGTAGTTGTTCATCGGAATCCTTCCGGGCCATTTTACAGGCCAAACACGCGGCACGGGGTGTCCCATAGGATGGCGCGGCGCGATTCAGGGGTGAGTTCCAGGGTGAAAAGCCTGCCGAATTCGGTCTCGAGGCTTTCGGGAAGGTCAAAGCCGGCCATCAGGCGTGAGGCGTCAACGTGCGTCAGCAGTTCGGCGCAGTGGTGCGGCATCAGGCTGGAGAGCTCGATGTAAATATTCGGGCGGACTTGGGCGGCCACGGCAGCTTCGAGGAAATCGATGCTGACGCCGTGACCGAGGGCAATGGGGAGATCGGAAAAGTGGCGGGCCACAGCGATAAAAAGGGACGACAGCGAAAAGGGGCGCACCCGTGCCGGTAGGCGCGGTTGTCTTTAGCGGCGGGGAACGGCATGAGCATAGAACGGTCGATGCAGGCGCGATCCATTTGAAGCAGCATGAAGCAGCATGACGCAGCATGGCGCCTGTCGCCATTTGGCGTCCGGCATGGCGGGCGGTGCCGAGAGGGGAGTGCGTATCGAAGACGCGGTAGCCGTCACGCCTTAGGTGTGACTCAGCCGCTTATAGCGTTTCGAGCACGCGAGCGGTCATTTCCCGCGTGGTGAGTTTTCCGCCGAGGTCGGCCGTGCGGTTGGCGTCGCTTGCACAGACATTGGCAACGGCTCGGCGGATGATGCCGGCACCGCGCGTGGTCTCTTCACCCGGCAGCCATTCGAGCATGAGGGCCGCCGACAAGATGGTTGCTATTGGATTGGCGATTCCCTGCCCCGCGATGGTGGGTGCCGAGCCGTGCGAGGGCTGAAATACGGCGTGGTCCGGGCCGATGTCGGCCGAAGGGGCCATGCCCATGCCCCCGACCAGGCCGGCAGCGAGGTCGCTCAAGATGTCGCCGAACAGGTTTTCCATCACCATGACGTCGAATGTTTCGGGCTTCTGCACGAGATAGAGGGAAGCGGCGTCGACATAGATGCGGTCGGTGGCGACATCGGGAAACTCCGCGGCCACGTAGTCGAAGACCATGCGCAGGAACGCCATGGAGGGCAGGACGTTCGCTTTGTCGACGAGGGTCACAAGGCGGCGCCGGCGGCGTGCTTCCTGGAACGCCGCGCGCACGATTCGCTCGGCGCCCTTACGCGTGACGAGGAGGTGATCGCGCACTTCGTCGGCATCTTTCGGCCAGGGGTTCTTTCGTGTGGCGAAGAGGCCTTCGGTGTTCTCGCGAAAGATGACGAAATCGATGCCGCCCGCGTCGTAGCCTTTCAACGGCGTGTGGCTGGAGTTGTAGAGATGGATCGGCCGGACGCCGGCAAAGAGGTCGAGTTGCTCGCGGATGTCCAGTTGCGGGGCCATCTCGGTGCCGCCCGGCCAGCGCACGTCGGGCAGTCCCATGGCGCCGAGCAAAGTGGCGTGGGCACTGCGGCAAGCTTCGAGCGTCGATGCCGGCAGGGGGTCGCCATTTTTGAGGTATTCACCGGCGCCCGCCGGATGTTCGGTGAACTCGAAGCTGACGCCGCTTAAGCGCGGCTGCACCGCCTGGAGGACTTCGACGGCCGAATCGACCACTTCGGGACCGATACCGTCACCGCCCAGGACGGCGATACGAAAAGAATGTGTCTGTGAGGCCAAGGGGCGATTATAACCCTCGGGCGGGGTTTCTTTGGCGCCGCGATTAGAATATAGTGCTCAGGATGCGAATCTTGCTATGCGCCGCGGTCGCCGCGGTTACGCTTACCTCCTCCCTGTCCGCGAAGGACCCGCTCGCTCAACGTGTGATGAGAGCGGACGAAGACAAACTGCGCGTGGCCAAGAGCGTCCACGCCGGCGCGGGCGAATTACACTACATCGGTCTGTTCGACGCCCAGACGTTCAACACCAACCTGATCTTTCTCCATCGCGGCGTGGTGATGCCCAAGAGCGGCATTGGCCACCACTTCCACAACCACATGGAGGAGATGTTCGTGATCTTCGACGGCGAGGCTCAGTTCACAGTGAACGGCCGTACTTCACTGCTGAAGGCCCCGGCCGGCGCGCCGAACCGCATGGGCAGCTCGCACGCGATTTACAATCCTGGGGACAAGCCGATTCAGTGGATGAACATCGCGGTGGGTTCCATCAAAGGCAAGTACGACGCTACCGACCTGGGGGACAGCAGAGAGGGTGTGGCGCTCGACCCGAAGCCAGTGTTCATTACGATGCGTCTCGACAAGACGATGCTGAAGCCCGCCGCGGCCTACCATGGCGGCACGGGCACGGCGCGGTATCGCCGGGCGCTCACGCCGGAAGTTTTCTACACGAACTGGTCCTATGTCGATCACCTAGTTCTTCCGCAAGGCGCGAGCGACGGGCGTCACCGCCACGAAGGAGTCGAGGAGTTTTACTACATCATGAACGGCCAGGGCACGTTCAAGTTGGGCGATGAGTCGGTGAACGTCAAGGCGGGCGATGCCATTCCGGTGTTTCTCAACGAAATTCACTCCATCGAAAATCAGAACGCGGGCGATCTCGAGATCATGATTGTAGGCATCGCGCGTACAAAGTGGGCGATCGATACGATTGAGGTCAAGTAGGGCGCCTAGCCTCTCGGCCCGGTCCCGGTTCGCCGCATCAGTTCTTCGAGCATGGCTTCCATGCGGACTGTGCGTTCGCGCAACTCCTGCAGTTCAGAGCCTTCTTCCTGTCCAACAAAGAAGGAGGTGATGGAAGCGGCGAGCGTGGATACGAGTCCGATGCCGGCAAGCATGATCACCACGGCGATGGCCCGGCCCCAGAACGTTTGGGGTGCGATGTCTCCGTAGCCCACGGTCGCCGCGGTGACGACCGCCCACCAGATGCCATCCCCGATCCCGCCCTTCACCGTTTCCGGTTCGAGCAGGGTGAGGCCTGCCCCGCCGGCCAGAATCGCAATGATGGTAAGGCACAGCACATAGATCAAACTCTGACGGGCGAAGACGACCTTCAGCTCACCGAGAGCGCGGTACAGCACCCCCACCAGGCGAACCAGCCGTAGGAGCCGCCCCAGGCGCGCCAGGCGTGTCAGGCTCAACATGGTGGGAACGAGCGGGAAGGAAAGCACGATCACCAGGGGGCTGATCCAGTTCTGCTTCAGATAGGCCCGGCGGTCGGGCCACAGACTCAGTTCGATGACGTACTCAAACACGAATACGATCCAAATAGCCCAGTCCGCCATTTGTACGGCCAAGCTGGTGTCGCCGTGGTTTTCCATGATCACGACGGGCACGGTGGCCAGAGCGGCGGCGACGACGGCGAGATTGATGATGCGCCCGGCGGTGCCGTCGAGGGGATTGTTTGGCATGACTCTCTTGTATAGCAGCAGCCGCCGGACTGTACAATAAGGCCCATGCGCGCAGCACAGATTACAGGCGCCTTCGGTCTGGACGAGGTCCGGATTCAGGAGGCTACCGAGAAGTCTTTAGGACCCGGAGAAGTGAGAATTCGCGTGGAGGCCGTGTCGCTTAACTTTCGCGACCTGCTGGTGGCGAAGGGCCTGTACACCAAGAAATTGCCCTTCCCGCTGACGTTGTGCTCGGATTGCGCGGGTGTTGTGACCGAGACGGGCGCAGGCGTCACGCGCGTGAAGGTGGGCGATCGCGTTTCGCCGTGCTTCATGCCCGATTGGATCGCTGGCGATATCACCGACGCCGGCTCCCGTAGCGCGCTAGGCGCTTTCGCCGACGGCGTGCTGGCCGAGACAATCGTGATGAAGGAAACCGCGCTGGTTCACGTGCCGGCGCACCTGAGCGCTGAAGAAGCGGCCGCGCTGCCTTGTGCGGCAGTGACGGCCTGGCACGCCCTGGTTGTGCGGTGCCGCATTAAGGCGGGCGACACGGTGCTCGCCATTGGAACGGGAGGCGTGTCCCTGTTCGCGTTGCAGATCGCAAAGATGCACGGCGCGAGAGTGGTAATCCTCAGCTCAAGCGACGAAAAGCTCGAACGCGCGCGCGCGCTGGGCGCCGACGACGGCATCAACTACGCCGCTACACCCGAATGGGACGGCGAGCTGAAAAAACGCGGGCTTGTTCCCGACCACGTGGTGGAGGTGGGTGGCACGGCCACGCTGGCCAAGTCCATCAAGTGCGTCCGCGCGGGAGGCAATCTTGCCCTAATCGGCAACGTGTCGGGCGGTGGCGAGGCGAACATCATTCCGGCGTTCATGAAGAACTTGACGCTGCACGGCATCTTCGTCGGATCGCGGGAGATGTTCGAGGCTTTGAACCGCGCCGTGGCCGTCCAGCAGATGAAACCGGCCATTGGCCAAGTGTTCGCGTTCGACGACACGGCGGCCGCCATGCGGCACATGGAAAGCGGTGCGCATTTCGGTAAAGTGGTGATCCGGGTGAGCTAGTCTTTATGGCAATTCAACTTCATTGCGATTTACAGGTGGCCGCGGGTCACGAAGCCGAGATTGAGCGGGTGTTCCTGGAGATCTTTTCTCCCGTAATGGCCCGGCAGAATGGATTTATGGAGGTGAGGTTTCTGAAGCTGGATGGGGGGGCGGACCAATGGAGCTACCGGCTCCTGATCGGATTCCAGTCCGAGGAGTTGCGGCAGGCGTGGGCTGCCAGCGACGACCACCAACAGGTGTGGCCGCAAATGGAGGCGCATCTCGCCGGTGAAAAATTCCGCGGCGCGCTGTATCAGGTAACAGGCGCGCGTTAACTGGCGGAACCGGCCTCCGGGGCCGGCCGCGGTTTACTTGTCGCCGCCCAGGTGAAGGCCCTTGTGGATCGCGTAGAGCGCGAGTTCCAGGCGGTCCGACACTCCCAGCTTGTCGAAGATGTTGTGCAGGTGGTTTTTCACCGTCTGCTCGGAGATGAACATCTTCTCGGCCATTTCCTTATTCTTGTAGCCTTGCGCGACCAACGCCACAATTTCCCTCTCGCGTGCGCTCAGCGGCGAACGCTCGCGGCCCTTGGCGCCCGAGGCGCTGCCGTTGGCGTCCGAAGGAGACGCAAACTGCCGCATGACAGCGGCCGTGGTGTGCGAATCGAGCCAGATCTCGCCGGAGTTGACCTTACGAATACTCTTGACGATGAGCTCGGGTTGGGTTTGTTTGATGACGATGCCGGAACAGCCCAGTTTCATCGCCTGGACCCATTCGTTCTTGTCTTCCGATGCCGTCAGGACGATGATTTTCGTCTGGTGGGAGGCGTGCTGCAATGTCTGGAGCGCCGATAGCCCGTCCATGCCGGGCATCTTCAGATCCAGCAGCAGTACGTCAGGATGGAGGTCTTCAATCAGTTCCAGCGCGGTGCGGCCATTGTCGGCCTCACCCACGACCTCGAAATCCTCTTCCAACATCAACAGTTTGCGTAGGCCTTCGCGCACGATCGGATGGTCGTCAACAAGCCCAATCCGGACCTTTCGCTTCTCCGGCGGAACAACCGCAGGTTGCTCCTCCGGCGCTGGAGGTGGCGAGACCATACTTGCGAGCGCCTCGTCCAAAGGCGACTTGCCGGTGATTCCCTCAGCCATACTTCTATCCTTCCCGCGGTTGGCGTCCTCCCTCCCAGACAGCAAGGAACCTAAACAATGCGCCGATGCCGTTCTCCTCAAGGCCACCGGCTGCTTAGTTTCCACTGGGGTTCGTTGCGCCCCGCTTTGGTACTACGACTTGATTCTATGGCCGATCTAGTACCTCGTCAATTCAGGGACCCCTTAGGGTTCGTAAGCAATCACTCCTAGATCGTTCCTGTAGATCCCCCTAACTCTGTGATCTGTTCGCGATTTCCCGGTACAGCAGGGATCACCCAAACTTGCGGAAAGTACTACTTTACTCCCGATAGGACGCTGGATGGAGGTTCGGTGTTACGATCCTCGGCCGAAAGCGGGACGGGGGTGGTTACCTTACCTGGGCTTCGAGGTACTGCTTCAGTTGCACAAGCGTGGCTTCCTCCGCCTTGTCGCCACTCATGAACATCATCAACCCACGGAACAGGGGGTTGTCGATCCTCAGCTTCGCGTTCGAGGAGACTCGCGTATTGGCCCCCTCTGGCTCCAAGGTAATCTCCCAGTCGCCAGAAAAGCCCGCGGAAGGCGTCGCCATACGCGAGACGTACCGGCGCGGCGGGTCGGCGGCCAGAATTTCGGTTTCCATCTCGCCCGAACCGCTGCTGACCAAGTACCGGCGCGGCGTGTCCGACACCTTACGGACGGACTTGACGTCGGGCGACCATTTCGGCAGGTTCTCCAGGTTGAACAGGAAGTCCCAAACCTCTTGCCGCGGCCGCTGGATCTC
>JBDTVQ010000162.1:0-13678 GCA_040007195.1 Acidobacteriota bacterium
TTGCCGGTGTCCCAGAACCAGTGCCAGTTGTATTTGAAGCGGTTCTTCGTGAACGGGCGCATGGGGGCGGGGCCGAGGAAGATGTCCCAGTTAACGCCGGCCGGGACGGGTTCGGGGGGCGTCACGCCGATGGACTTGCGGCGCTTGAAGCAGAGCGCCTTGGCCATGTAGACCTTGCCGATGGCCCCGTCGTGGAGCAGCTTCATCGCCTCCATCTTGAAAGGGATGGAGCGGCTTTGCGAGCCGACCTGCACCATGCGCTTGTGCTTGCGCGCATTGGCGAGCATTTGATGGCCTTCGTAGATGTTGTGGCTGGCGGGCTTTTCGACGTAGACGTCCTTGCCTGCCTGCATGGCCCAGATGGCGGCGAGCGCGTGCCAATGGTTGGGCGTGGCGATGGAGACGGCGTCGACGTTCTTATCCTCGAACAGCTTGCGCATGTCCTCGTATTCGGCGGCCTTGTCCTGGCCGGCTTTGGCGACGGCGGCTTGGGCGACCTCGCGGGAGGCCTGATTGACGTCGCAGAGGCCGGTGACGCGGGCGGTGGGGAGGCCGAGGTAGGTCTTGAGGTGGAAGCTGCCCCGTCCGCCAATGCCGACGACGGCGACGTTTACGCGGTCATTCGCGCCGAGGATGGGGCGCGCCTGGGTGGCGATGGCGGCGGCTGAGGCGAACTTGACGAAGCTACGGCGGTCGGTTACTGACATGGGGGTTCCTTTCGTTGTCCCCCTTATAATAATGGGAAACGTATGCGACTGCTAAAAGTTGTAATTCCATTGGCGGCGGTTGTGTGCGTCGGCGCGTCGCTGGACAAAGACGACGCGTGGGTTGCGCCGCGAAAGAGCTACTGGGCATTTCAAAAGCCGGTGCGGGCGGAAGTGCCGGTGGCGAAGGCTGGAGCGGGTGCGGCGTGGGTGAAGACGCCGGTGGACGCCTTCGTACTCGAAGGCCTGCGGGCGAAGGGGTTGGAGCCGTCGAAGCCACTGGGTAAGGCGCAACTGTTGCGCCGCGTGACCCTCGATTTGACCGGGCTGCCGCCAGCCCCCGAGGAGTTGGCCGCGTATCTGAAAGACGACTCGACGGGAGCGTATGAGCGCGTGGTGGAGCGGTTGCTGGCCTCACCGCACTATGCCGAACGCTGGGCGCAGAAGTGGCTCGATATCGTGCGATATGGCGATACGAACGGCTATGAACTCGACCTGGAGCGGACGCATGCGTGGCGGTATCGCGACTATGTGATCCGGGCGTTCCAGCAGGACAAACCGTATGACCGGTTCCTGATGGAGCAGATCGCGGGCGACGAGTTGTGGCCGGGTGATCGCAATGCGCTGATCGCGACCGGATTCCTGCGCGCGGGGCCGATCCACCTGGTGGGCGGCAATCAGGATGAGGACATGAACCGTCAGGAAGTGCTGACGGAGATGACCGGCGCGCTGGGCAACGTGTTCATGGGGATGACGGTGGGTTGCGCGCGCTGCCACAACCACAAATTCGATCCTATTCCGCAGGCCGATTACTACAAGCTGCAGGCGGTGCTTGCGGCGACCGAGTTCGATGACATCAGCATTGCGTCGAAGGAAGAGCACCGGAAATACGACGAGGCGGTGAAGGCGTACGCGGAGCGTGAGAAGGTGATCACGGACGCGATTAAGGAGATCGAGAAGCCGTACCGAGAGAAGTTGAAGGCGGAGAAGCGCAAGAAGCTGGAGCCGCAGTTCGCGGAGGCGCTGGCGATTCCGAAGGCCAAGCGCGATGAGGAACAGAAGCGGCTGGCCGGGGAAGCGGAAACGCAATTGAAGGCGAGTTGGGATAAAGTGCTGGCGATGCTGACGCCGGCCGATACGGCCAAGCGGACGGTGTTGCGGAAGAAACTGCACGCGCTGGAGCGCGAAGAGCCGGAAGAGCCCGCGCATGCGTATGCCGTGAAGAATGCACCAATGGCGCCGGTGTCGTTCGTGCTGAAGGTGGGCGACTACAAGATGAAGCAGCAGGCGGTGCTGCCGGGTTTCCTGCGCGTGTTAAACGACGATGCTCCACCGGTGGAGCCTGAGGGGCGGCGGGCGGCGCTGGCGAAATGGCTGGCCACGGCAGAGAATCCGCTGACGGCGCGGGTGATGGTGAATCGCATCTGGCAGGCGCGGATGGGTGTGGGGATCGTCGCGACTCCGAACGATTTTGGCGTGTTGGGGCAGAGGCCGACGAATCAGAAGCTGCTGGACTGGCTGGCGACGGAGTTTGTGGCGAAGGGCTGGAGCGTGCGCGCGATCGACAGGCTGATTGTCACGTCGAACGTGTACCGGCAGGCGGCGGAGCATGATGCCAAGAAGGCGGAAGTGGATCCGCAGAACAAGCTCTATTGGCGGATGAACCGGCGGCGGCTGGATGGCGAATATTTGCGCGATGGGGCGCTGGCCGTGGCGGGGGTGTTGAACCCGCGGATGTTCGGGCGTCCGATGAAGGTGCCGATCGAAAAGGAAGTCTACGATCTGATTTTCACGGAGAGCGAGCCGGATAACCTCTGGCCGGTGGAGTTGGATGAACGCGATCATTACCGGCGGAGCATTTACCTTTTGAACAAGCGCACGGTACGGCTGCCGATGCTGGCGAATTTCGATCAGCCGGATGCGATGACGTCGTGCCCGGTGCGGCCGGTGAGTACGCATTCGTTGCAGGCGCTGTCGCTGTTGAATAGCGACACGATGCGCGGCGCGGCGCGGAAGTTTGCGGGGCGGCTGGAAAAGGAATGCGCGGGCCAGGCGGCAGGCGTGGATGCGTGCCGTGTGAAGCGGGCGTACATTTTGGCGCTGGCGCGGGAGCCGGAGGCCGATGAGCTGTCGCAGGCGCGGGAGTTTGTCGCGACCGGCGGACCTTGGGAAGATTTTGCGCTGGCGATGTTGAACAGAAATGAGTTCGTGTATGTCCCTTGAGAAGCAGTTTGGGTCAATGGGATGTGGGCGGCGCGAGACGCGGCGAGACATTTTGCGCACGGCGGCGCATGGTTTCGGAGCAATCGCTCTGGAATCGCTGCTGGCGCGCGAGGGGTTCGGCGCCACGAAGGGGAATCCGCTGGCGGCGAAGGAGCCACAATTGCCGACGCAGGTGAAGTCGGTGATTTTCCTGTTCATGGTGGGTGCGCCGAGCCAGATCGATACGTTCGATCCGAAGCCGCAGTTGAAGAAGTTCGAAGGGCAACGGCTGCCGGAGAGCTACGGGAAAATCGGCAGCCAGTTTACGGATGGCACGACGCCGATTCTGGCTTCGCCATGGGAGTTCAAACAGCACGGGCAGAGCGGCGCGTGGGTGAGCACGTTGATGCCGCACCTGTCGAAATGTGTCGATGACATCTGCTTCGTGCGGAACTTTTACACGGAGAGCGTGGTGCATGCGCCGGCGATGTACCAGGTGATGTCGGGGCGCATTCTGATGGGCTATCCGAGCGTGGGTTCGTGGGTGACGTACGGGCTGGGTTCGTTGAGTGAGAACCTGCCGGCCTATGTCGTCATGCCGCAGCCGGAAGGAACCCCCGAAGGCGGGACGCCGATGTGGGGCTCGGGCTTTCTGCCCGCGGTCTATCAGGGCACGCTGTTCCGGCCGGGAGTGAATCCGATTCTGCATCTGAAATCTCCTGAGGGCGTGACGGTGGAGCGGCAGCGGAAGACGCTGGACCTGATCCAGAAGATGAATGAACGCGATGCCCCGGCGCAGGACGAAGAGATGGCGGCTCGCATTGCGAGTTACGAACTGGCGTTTCGTATGCAGGCGCACGCGCCGGAGGCGGTGGACCTGACGAAGGAGAGCGAGGCAACGCGCAAGATGTACGGCCTCGATGAGAAGCGCACGAGCGAGTTCGGCACGCGGTGTTTGCTCGCGCGAAGGTTAGTGGAGCGCGGCGTGCGGTTTGTGCAGTTATATTCAGGCGGCGGTCCGGTGAGCATTCAGTGGGATGCGCACAGCCACATTGTGGAGAACCACGAGAAGATGTGCGGGCTGACGGATCAGCCGATCGCGGCGCTGCTGCAGGATCTGAAGTCGCGCGGCTTGCTCGATTCGACGCTGGTGATTTGGGGGAGCGAGTTCGGCCGGCTGCCGATGTCGCAGAGCGGGAACGGACGCGACCACAATCCGCACGGATTCACGATGTGGTTTGCGGGCGGCGGGATTAAAGGCGGGCAGACGATCGGGGCGACGGACGACTTCGGTTTGCGCGCGATTGACGGTTATCACATGCGCGACTTCCATGCGACGATTTTGCAGGCGTGCGGGTTGGAGCAGAGCCGCTTGTGGTATCTGCACAACGGTCGGCAGGAGAAACTGACCGACTTCGGCGGCAAGGTGATTCAGCAAGTGTTTGGGTGACGGCCATGCTGGCGATACTGCTGCTGGCTTCTGCGACGTTCACGGGCGAGATGTGGGAGCGGGGGCGGCCGGTGTATGAAAAAACACTGGAGCATCCCTTTTTGAAGGGCCTTTCCGACGGGAGCTTGCCTCGCGATCGGTTTCAGTTCTATCTGGAGCAGGATGCGCAATACCTGCGGGTGTTTGGGCAGGCGCTGCGCGTGCTGGCGTCCAAGGCCCCGCGCCAGGATTGGGCGCGCACATTGAACCGCCACGCGGTGGAAGCCGTGGAGGTGGAGCGCGCATTGCATGAAACCATACTGGGGAAGTTCGGCGTCCAACCTACGCACATGTTGCGCGTGGCGATGGCTCCGTCGAATGTGGCGTACACAAACCATCTGCTGGCCACGGTCGAGCACGGTACGTTCGCCGAAGGCCTCGCGGCCATGCTTCCCTGCTACTGGATTTACTGGGAGGCGGGGAAGGTGCTGGTGAAACGTGGATCGAAGAATCGCGAATATCAGCAGTGGATTGACCAGTACGCAAGCGAGGACTACGGTAAGAGTGTTCGCGAAGTGCTGGCGATGATGGATGTCTCGGCGCAAGAAATGACACCGAAACAGCGCGAGCGGTGCCTGGAGTTGTTCGAACGCGGCGCGCGCTACGAGTGGATGTTCTGGGATATGGCATGGAGGAAAGAATCATGGCCACCGCAATAAAAATTTTGTGCGGAGCGATGATAGCCTTCGCGCTTCTTGCGCAGACGGAGGAGCCGGAAGCCCCACCGAAGTTGAAGCGCGGAATTCCCAAACACGGGAATGGCGAGACGAGCACGACTGCCGCGCCTGAGATGAAGCCTTCGACAGGGCCTGAGCCGGAGCCTGTGCCGGAACGAGCGCCCGCGGCGGCGTCCGAATCGGCCGAAGGGTCTGCGAAGCCAGAGGCTGAAGGGGCTGCGAAGCCGGGAACCGAAGCCGCGCCCAAGCCGGCGCCTATTTACAAAGAGATCGTTACCGACGCCGATGGAAAGGTTGTCGAGGTGCGTGCGGGAGGGGCCGGGCCGAAGCTGGATCCCGTCATCGAGGAGGCGCGCGAGGTTGCCTTCAAGTGGATTGAGTCGCTGCCGAATTTCTTGTGCCAGCAGATCACGTATCGCTCGCAAAGCGACACGAAGCCCGCGGATTTCAAGATGAAGGACCGTGTGACGGCCGAGCTTGCGCACGAAGGCGACAAAGACGAGTTCCGTAACCTGGAGATCAACGGAAAGAAGTTGAAGAAGGGGACGCCCGAGGAGTCGGGCACGTGGAGCGTAGGCGAGTTTGGTTCGATGGCGGCCGACGTTTTGCATCCGGGGACGCAGGCGAGGTTCGAGAAGCGCGGTTCGGAAACGATCGGTTCGCGGATGGCCAAGTGGTACGACTACACGGTGGAGCAGCCGAATTCGCACTGGCGCGTGACGTTCGAAGGGGTGACGATTTATCCGGCGTACAAAGGGTCGATCTGGATCGATGAAGAGACGCATCGTGTGACGCGGCTGGAGATGACGGCGCGGAAACTGCCTGACGACTATCCGATGGACAAGGTGGAGATGATCGTCGAAAGCGGCAAGGTGAAGATCGGGACGACCGAGTACCTGATGCCGGTGAAGGCCGGGAGCTTGGGCTGCAAGCGGGGTACGTCGACGTGCGTGCACAACGAGACGGAGTACCGGAACTACAAGAAGTTTTCGAGCGAGTCGTCGATTATGACGACCGAGTCGACGGTGACGTTCGAGGGGACTGACGACGCGAAGCCGGGGGAGGAAGCGAAGGCGGGCGCGAAGGCACCGGCGACGACAAAGAAGGGGAAGAAGTAGAGGGGCGGAGGCGGGCGCAGATCGCGTGCTGCGCTCGACGTGAGGGCGACGTTGTAGCTAGCCCGAAGCTTTCCGTTTGAGATGAGGCCTGCCTTCACCTCCCCGAGGGGCATCCGCTTCAGCTGGCGTCAGGAGCGGGACTAGTTTTCGCCTGTTTTTCTGCTAAAGGTAACGCAGTCCACTGGGTGGAATGATCCGGGAAGTGCCTGTTGGATTACTTCCAGGATGCGTGGGAGGTCGTTGCGGACCAACGGCCAGTTTGTCGCTGAAAGCCCGATCACCGCTATGCGGCGCCCGTCGAGATGCTGTTCGTGGACGAGCGTGCGATCACCAGTTACGAGTACCTCGAATCCCTCTCCTTCCGCGGCGCGCAGCAATTCTCCATTTTTGAGGTGGCCCCACCCCTGGAACGACGCGGTGACGATTTCGTGAGTGGATAGGGCCGAGAGGCCGTTTCGCAACTTGTGAGGCAGGTTGTGATCGAGGAGGACTCTCACCGCGTATGCCGCTGCCCGTGTGACTGGGCAAACGAGAGCAGATCGCGAATGAGCGAGACGGACAGGTCGGGATAGTTCTCGTGGATCTCCTCAACGGGAGAACCTAGTTCGGCATCCTGGACGATCGTGTCGGCAAGAATACGAGTTCCCCGAACAGTGGGGCGGCCCGATACTTTGCCGGGAATCCGTTCTACCAGATCGCAGCCCGACCAATCGATATAGGCGCCGGACTCTGTGTGGAGACTTCCCATGATCCTCTCTCGCCTCAATCGTATCAGCTTGCGATCCGGGTGCACGGGCCATCCATTTGCGCTAGGGTGAGGGCGTGGAGAGCGCGTTTCGAGCGCATGCGCCGGAGGAACTAACCCGCACAACGTTGCGGCGGCTGGGCGAGGGGATCGGCAAGGTTGTGTATGCATCCGAGCACTGGGTAGTAAAGCGCCAGCGGACGTCGTGGGAGATGGTGGCGCTGATCGTTTTGTGGAGGGTGGTGCGCAAAGGGGAGCGGTATTTGCCCGGTGGACTGGGCGAGAGGCTGCTTGCGAAGCCGTCGCGGCAGATCCGGTTCTTGCGGGTGATGATTCAAGGGCTGATGCGTGTGCTGCCGATGAGCGTGTGGCTGACCACGCATGTGCGCGAGGTGTGGCGGGTGTACCGGTCACGCGACATACAAGGCGAGCGGGTGGCGGCGGAGTATCTGGTGGGCACGAACCTGATGCCGCGGACGATCCGGTTTCCCCCGGCGAGAGTACGCGTGAACGGGTGGCCGGGCGAACTTACGGTGACCGAGGCGACCGAGCGCGTGGAGGCGACGCTGCATCAACGGCTGGCGGAACTGGCTGCGGCAGGGCGATTCAAAGAGGTCGGACACTGGCTGGAGCGCTTTCTGCAATTGCGGCAATCGGGATGGCGGCGGGGAGTGTTTTCGCTCGATGCGCATTTGAAGAACTATGGCGTGAGCGGAGAACGGATTGTGCTGCTCGATGCGGGCGGTCTGACGGATCGTTGGGAGGAAGTGGAGGGAAAGCTCGAATTGGAAGAGGTTGTTGCGCAGCCTCATATTCAGCTGGGGCTGGGCGATGTGTTGGGTGGGCGGCCGGACCTGGCACGCAGGTTCGATGAACGCTGGAAGGCCATCGTCAGCCGCGCTTCGGTCGAAGAGCATTGGCCAGCCGAGCCAGACAGCGACGTTACTTCTTCTCTTTCGGCGGACTGATCATGATGTGCGCGCCCGCGGTGCCGGGGTACATCAGCCACGGCGCGTTGCCGGAGGTGGTGGAGAGGCCGGTGGATTCGGGTGTGGCATAGGGCTGATAGATGACCCAGCGCAGGTAGGAGTTTACGATCTCGCCTTTGGCGGAATCGAAGCTGTCGCCGGTGAGCACGTAGAGCATGCGCGGTTCGCGCGGCATTTTGAGCTTGCCGTCGTCGACTTCCTTCCAACGCACCTCATGGCGCTCCTTGCCCTTGTACTTGGCGGCCAGCTCGCGGCCACGGGCCATGAAGGGTTCGAGGTCCTTGTGATAGCAGGCGACACTGAGGCCTTTGACGGCGGGGTCGTCGGCGAGGCAGATGAGATCGTTTGTCCCTTTGCGGAGCGTGATGACATCGCCCTTTTCGTTGTAGCCGAGGACGGTGGCGTCAGCCCGCCGCTCTTTCGGAGCAGCGAGGATGGACGAGGCGATCTGGTCTTCCGGTGAGGCTACCTGGGCGGGAAGTGTGGCGGCGAGGACGAAAGGGGCGGCAATCAGTAGGGCGCGAAGCGTCATGTGGCCAGTATATACACAACGTCCCGGATACCCTTGGGCACCCGGGCCGTTGCGTTCGTGACAGGGAGAAGGCCGTTGGTTACCCTTCGGCCGGGACAACCACGAAGAGGTTCGACCCTTCGCGATTGATCTGGAGCAGCACGTCCTTCGCTTTGGCCTCGTGCAGTTCATTCTGCAGGCCGGCTACGTTGGAGACGGACTTGCGATTCACCTGGCGGATGACGTCGCCCTCGCGAAGGCCAGCTTCGGCGGCCTTGCTGGAGGGATCGACACTCGTTACGACCACGCCTTCCGAGCCTGATGGAAGGTCGAGTTGGCGGCGGTAGCGCGGCGTGAGGTCCGATACTTCAACCCCTTCGAGCGTCTCTTCGGCTTCGCCCGAGCCAGGCCGCGCGCTGGCAACTTTCTTGTCGGTCAGCTCGCCGAGGGTCACCGGAATCACCTGTTCTTTGCCGTCGCGGAGGACGGTGAACTTGGTGTCCGTGCCGGGCGTGGAATTGCCGACCATCAACTTCAGCTGAACGGAATCGATCACCTTTTTGCCGTCCATGGCGGTGATGATGTCGCCGCTCTTGAGACCTGCCTTACCGGCGGGGCTGTCGGCCGTGACATCGGCGACGACTGCTCCGTGGGATCCGTCCACCTTCATCGCGGCGGCGAGATCGGCCGTGAGCGGTTGCAGCATGACGCCGAGGAAGGCGCGGGTGACCTTGCCGTTTTCGATCAACTGGTTCATGACGTGGCGTGCGAGGTTCGACGGGATGGCGAAGCCAACGCCGTTGTTGCCGCCGGTGGGCGAGAGGATGGCGGTGTTGATGCCGATGAGCTCGCCGTTTGCGTTGACGAGCGCACCGCCGGAGTTGCCGGGGTTAATCGCTGCGTCGGTCTGGATGAAGTCCTCATACTCTTCGATGCCGAGGCCGCCGCGGGCGGTGGCGCTGACGATTCCCATGGTGACGGTTTGGCCGACACCGAAGGGGTTGCCGATGGCAAGCGAGTAGTCGCCCACGCGAACCTTGGCGCTATCGGCGAAGGTAACGGTGGGAAGGTTGGTGGCCTCAATCTTGAGGACGGCGACATCGGTTTTTTCGTCCTCGCCGACTAACTTGGCGGTGAACTCGCGGCGGTCGCCCAACTGCACCTTCACCTGGGTGGCCTTATTGACGACATGGCTATTGGTGAGAATGTACCCGTCGGGCGAAACGATGACGCCCGAGCCGGAGCCACGCTGTTTGCGGGGCTGCTGCTGCGGCATTCCGCGGAAAAACGGCGCGAACTCCGGCGGAATCTGCTGATCCGAGGCGGAGGTCTTGGTGATCTTGGTCATGGTGATGCTGACAACGGCGGGCAGATTGCGCTCAACGACGTCGCCGAAGCCGGCATTGGGCGGAGCGGCGTGCGAGATCTTCACCTCGACAGCGGGTTTATTGCTTGTAGCTCTCAGCGCGAAGCCGCCCAGGCCTCCCAGCGCGAGCAAGGAAGTGCCCAAGACGGCAAGTTTCCAATTTCGAAACGTACTTATCCTCATAGTGATTCAGTCTCCCTGTATTTGGCTCGGTTGAGCCAATGGTCTAATGTCGGTTCCCCCACGGCTACTCCACGCGGTCCCATTCGGACCGGTTTGGACTGCCATATCGGACGGGGTCTACTTCATTGGACGCACGAAAGTGGAATTGGGTACATCCCTTATTGAAGGGATGAGCCTCACCCGGCGCATAAGGGATGCCCTGAGGGACTCGCGCTGAGTAGCTTGAAGAGGGGAGTCACCGGCTAGCGGGCGGGCGCGTCGACCCTGGTGGAGGTCATACACAATGACTACGCTGAGAACAATTTCGATGGCCCTTATTATGGGTGCGGTGGCGCTGGCCCCCGTTTACGGGCAAGATGCAGAACATGCGGTGAAGCAAGGTGCCAAAGAGACCGCGAAGGTCGTGAAGGGTACGGTGAAGAGTTTCGACAAAGAGGCGAAGACGCTCACCGTGAAGACGGCCGACGGGACCGAGGAAACATTAAAGCTGAGCGAGAAGGCGACCGTGCGTACGGGCAAAGACGTGAGCAAGGCGACCGAAGCGACGTTCAAGGAAGGGGAGAAGGTGACGGTGCACTACGGCGGCGAAGGCGCGCACAAGGTGGCGCATGCGATTCGGCGGGTTGTGTAGCGAGAACCGGCGAATGGCACGGTGCCCACACCGCGGATAGGATCGACGGCGCTATTCGCTGCGACGCGTTTGCACGGGGTCGACGCGGATGGCGCGGAAGAGGGGCGGTATGGCGGCCGCCCCCGCCGTCAGGAACAGGACGGCGATGAGTGCGAGCGAGGCACTCAGGGTGCTGTGCTCATGGATACGGCGGGAGCCGAAGACGATGGCGGAGAGCAGCACGTCGAGCCAGGGAAGGATGCGGATGTCGCGGCTGTCCGCGGGTTGACGGAGTGGACTACCCAGAGTGCGGCGGGCCTCTTTGGGTGAGCGGCCTGGGCAATGGCTTCGTCGATGTGCCCGAATAGTTCTTCGTCAAGTTCGTGATCAAGCCGGTCGCGCCAGAGACGTCTGGCGAGCCGGTTGAGGAAAGGCATAGGCGTTCAGTGGCTGTTTCAGTGTTAATATATCTTCATATTGAATCCTGAGTAGCGATGCGGCAGCGTAGGCAATGGCCAGACCGTCGGATAGACTTGGTGTTGCTCAGGTGAGCCACGATCGCCTTTATTTTGCAGGAGCCTAACCAATGGCGCAGGTTGCCGATGTTGCCATTCCCGTTGTCTTTCCCGACTATCTGATCGCGGTGGACACTCCCCAAACCTCCATTCCGATACCCGATTTGCCGTTTTTCGATATTCCCGGAATTCCGAAGCAGATCACGATTCCCAAGAGCCACAACAAGGTACCGTTCCTGGGTCACGGGGGAGCACTATTCTTTCAGGGCAGCACGGGAACGACGAAGTATTACGAATACGGACGATACGATCCGGCGGCGCTGGGGCTGGTGCGCAAGGTCAGCGTTCCAAACGTGAAGATGACCGGTGAGAATCCAGATCGGGCATCTTTGGCGGCCCTGCTCGCAAAGGTGTCGCGGTCGTCAGGCCAGAACGGACGCATTTTAGGAGCCTACATCAGCCTCCCCGGGGGAGCGTATACGAAAATGCTCGCGTATGCGGACAAACGCTTGGCGGAGAATACGAATCCGAAGCGGGCTCCTTACGAGTTGCTTTCCAATAGCTGCAACACCTTTATGCAGCAGGTGTGCGTGGCCGGTGGGGCGAGCATGCCGGCGATCCTTCTTCCGAACCCCGCTGGATATATTCGCCTGGTGCGGATGAGCTTCCCAGTGCTCGACTATGCGGGCGGGATTGTGACCGTACCGGCGCTTGGATACTGAAGCAGGAGCCGCGATGCAGAACCGATGGAAGGCGTTGGCCGCGTTGTTTCTGGGGGCAATTCTGCAGCTGGGATGCACGACGACGCCTGTGACGCCAGCGCGTCCGGCGAACGTGCCCGAACGTGCCATGTGGATCGGGGGCTCCGACGGGGGCGTGTGGGTGGAACTCCACGCAACTGCGGGGCAGGCGTCGACCGTAGATGCGAAGGTCTATGCAGATGTTTCGGGCGAGCCGCTGTTCCAGGGGAAACTAGCGGCGGAGCCTCCGGGCGCGGTGCTGCCGCCGCTGCACGATGCATCATCATTCGGGGGATGGGATGGCACAGCGCTGCTGTTGAAGGATGGCAGGCGGTTGGCCAGGAGCGAGTAGGGATTCTGGCGAGCTTGCGCTTGGGCATCGGCATGAGGAAGCCACGGGCGCGGTTGTGGGCGGCATGTGGCGAACGGCGCGTGTACTAAGAGTCAAGAGGCTCATTCGCGGCCGGGTTGAGCGGGATGATCTCCTCCAGGCGGACAAGCTCCGTCTGAAAGCGTAGATGTTCGCAAACGTCGCATGGCGGGAAAATAGAACACCGGTTCATCCAGCAGCCAACGGACCCCTGCAATGCGAAATAGAACCGCTCCATGTGGAACTCTCCGCGTGCTCGAATAAGGACGACATCGCCGGGGCGGAGTTCGGAGCGGAGCCATTCGGCGGCTTTCTCCATTTTGTTGAAGTCGCGGACGGCGCCCTCCTTCATGCCCGCTTCGACTGCCGCGCGCGCGACAATACCAGTTTTCTCCCCAACAAACACGGCGATGTCGGCGGAACCCGCCGCGAGGCGGCCCAACTCCGCGAAACGCTCGCGCCGTTTGAGCGGTGTATCGAATACGTCGCCCATGACCACGACGCGGCGCCCGGTTCGAACCTGGCGGAGTACGTCGAGGGCAGGGCCGACGACGCTCATGGAAGCGTTGTGCTCGTCGCGGATGACGGTGACGCCGGAAGGAAGGGAATGGACCGAGAGGCGGCCTAAGATGGGTTCGACGGTGACCAGGGGTGCGGCACAATCTTCTAGGGCCATCCCGGCGGCGAGTGCACAGCCGATGGAGCCGAGAACCGCGGGCACCCAGTGTTCGCCTGCCAGCTGCAATTCTGTGTACAATGGTGCACAGGGCGGATGAAGGTCGAATGGGACCCAGCGAAGGCGAAGTCGAATTTTCGCAAACACGGCATCCCGCTTGCGGATGCCGTGGCGGCACTGGAAGACGAGCAGGCAATCACAGTTGCGGATGAACGCGACCTTGAGGAGCGTTGGGTGACGCTCGGCATGGATGCGTTGGCCAGGGTGCTGGTGGTGGTATACACGTGGCGCGAGGACGCCGTGAGGCTGATATCGGCGCGTCAAGCCACTGCAAGTGAGCGCGAGATCTACGAGGAAGAACGATGAAGCAAGAATACGATTTCAACGGGGGGGAGCGCGGTCCCGTACTGCGTGTGCCGCCGGGTAAGACGCGCGTGACGATACGGCTCGACGATGATGTGCTCGACTGGTTCCGCGCGTGTGTGGACGAGGCGGGTGGGGGGAACTATCAGACACTCATCAACGACACGTTGCGAGCGGCGATTCAGCAGAAGCAGGAACCGCTGGAGGCGACGCTGAGGCGGGTGATACGGGATGAGTTGAAGAGGGCGGGGTGAGCCCTATTTGTTAGCCTAAGTTACTCAATGTCCAGTTTCCAAGAAGGGGACATCGAACGTCTCTTCCCACGCGCGATCGAGCCGGTAGGGATGTCGTGGCTATATGTCGGGGCACTGCTGTCCGGCTAACGCGTTCGTCCAGATTGACAAAGCCTTTGGGTAGAGA
>JBDTVQ010000163.1:0-13629 GCA_040007195.1 Acidobacteriota bacterium
GCAATGATGGGGCTGAGCAACAAGCCGAAGAACGGGTAGAGCACGCCAGCCGCCAAAGGAATGCCGAGCGCGTTATTGAGGAACGCGAAGAATAGGTTCTGCCGTATGTTTCCCATGGTGGCACGGCTCAGACGGACGGCCTTGGCGATACCGCGTAGATCGCCTTTGATGAGAGTGAGGCCGGCGCTCTCCATCGCCAAGTCGGTGCCCCCGCCCATCAGCCCGCCGCTGCCTCGTTCATTATCTTCACGATCGTGTCCTCCACTTCCTTAGCCACTCCTTCCAGTTGCGGCGAATGGAACATCGCCAGGAGAGTCGTTGGCTTCAAAGTGGCCAACATAGTCTTACCGCCCTCCTGGAAAATAGAAATCCTGCAAGGCAGCGCGGTGGAGACGCTCATGTTCTCGTCAAGAACTTTCTTAGCTTGTTGAGGCTGACAGACCTCGAAGATGAGACATTCCCGTTCGAACTCCACGCCCTTTTTCTCCATGGTGGCTTTGAGGTTGTGAACCTGCATGACGCCAAAGTGATTAGCCTCAACGGCCGCCTGTAAGGCAGCCGCAGCCTCACTTGTAGACTTGCGAGTGGACAATTTGAACAGCATAGAGTTTCCTTTCGCGCTGATCGGTTCTCTTTGCCGGCGGAGCCGTGAACGCACCACCCCTATTGAATCGCTTTTTCAGCACGACGACCAACATGTCAACCGCGAGGATGGTGGTCAGCACCGCCCAAAGCCACATTCCGCCACTCATCCATCAGTCCTGGTTCATCATGAACTCCCTCTCGACCGCCTTCTCCAACGTTCGACAGGGCGTGCATGTGGATTCCCGCCCGCTGGGGCTTCTTTACGGCTTCTTCCGCTTCGACGTGTGTGCCATAAGTGTTCGCTACTGCGTTCAAATCTGACATTTCCGAACGCCTCTGCTACCTGCGCCGGCTTTGAATTCCGAAGACGACGCCCGCAATGGGCCTTGCATGCGTGGTTCCAACTGGGTTCCTACGAGTTGCTGAGGGAGATTATTTCCCGCCTAGGGACCGGAGAGTCCGGGCTGCTGACGCTCCATGGTCAGCTGACGACATGTGGTCAAACGGCCAATCAGAACCTCGCTTTGTTTTCGCGGGCCGATTCGCGCCTGTGTGAGCCGTCTTATTTTCTTGAAGTTGCGCAGAAACAGCCATCGAAGCTTAACCATTTGCCCGGTCCTATCAGCAATCCTATCTCCAGCGCATGTTTCTGCCGGTCGGGGACGAGAGCGATTGGCAAGGCGCTTGCATAAGTCTTTATTGAGAGATTGGCCAAGTCGAGACTTCTGTCATTCACGACCAGACCTAGCCGGTAGGCAACGGCCGGGGAGCGTCGCCGCGAAGCAGGGCCGAGTGCCCTCGGATTGAGGCACATCCCGGCAGGGACATTGGCGGAGGAGGAGAGGTTGGATCATCTCAAAACCGATCAGGGCAAGAGGCAGTTCCGAGACATGGAGCAACGCATGAATAACGTGCTGGCAATTGCGGCGGCTAGCAATCGAATTTTGCTCTATCGCCAGTTTGACGCGGACATGGATCGGGACTGGCAATTACCAGGAAGCGATTTGAACGCACTGGCGAGCACCTACGATTTGCCGGCACTTCCCAGCTGCCATGTTCGGAATTATTCACAATTGAGGCCGTAGGTACGAAATGCGCGCACGTGTGGCTCTTCCGGGGCCTAGCCCGAGCCTATCGGACTCCATTTATAGAAAGAGACACAGACCTATGAAAAAGTTATTCCCCACGCTTCTCGTCCTGTTTGCCGGGGCCGTTCCTGGCGCCGCCCAGCAAGCGACCCGGCGCGCCAACATCACCGGAAATGCAGTGGATGGTAAGTGCACAATCGAAGTGGTCGTCGATGGCGCCGCCGAAATTGAGGTACAAGGCGACCAAGGCCGGATGCGGAATCTATCGGGACAAAGGCCAGTATGGCGCCGCTTCGTCTGTGATGGACGGATGCCCGCCAATCCCCATGACTTCAGATTCCGCGGAATCGATGGAAGAGGCGATGTTCAGCTCATCCAGGATCCGCGGCAGAATGGCGGTCGAATTGTATTTCGGATTGACGACCCTCAAGGTGGCCGCGAAGGCTATACCGTCGATCTCGAATGGCGTGGATCGAACGGAGGCCAATGGAACAATCAGGACACGCGTGGATGGCGCGGACCCGATTATCGAGGCGACGATGGGCGGGGGGATCAGAGGAATTCCGCTGACGGGCGCGGGCGTGGTGATGGGGACCGCGATCGTAGAGATGACGCGAACCGCGATCGGAGATATTACGACGAACGGGGGCGGTGGAATACAGCAGGTACACAGAGGGCCATCCAAGTCTGCCAAGCAGCGGCCGCCGAACGAATTCAGCGTGACGGTTATCGAAACATCACATTCCGCAATGTGACGCCGGACAACAATCCAGGACGTAATGATTACGTGATTGGCTTCGCATCAGTGAAGCAGGGATGGTTCCGCAGCGTTAATTTCCAATTCTCTTGCTCTGTAGACTTAGGCAGCGGCCGAGTCCGTTCGGTCGACGTCAACCGCCGGCGGTAAGTATCTATGTATGACGACGAGTTGGAGAAGCTTGAGCGAGCGGGTTCTGCACTTCAAACAAAGCGGTGGACACGGCAAACGAAAACCGCACTCAGTGTCGTCACTGCGATTCTCGTTTTCGTTGGAGTCGCAATCGGCCTCCTAATGGTGTTGAAGTAGGACTGAAGCATTCCCCTTGACGGTTTGGCGAATTGTGGGCGGGCCCACGATCGATTCAAATGAAAGAGAGGCCACCCGGCTTCCTGGCGGAGCTAGGCTTGGATTGGAATTGGTCGTGGAATTACGGCACCGACCGAGGGTGGCGGCAGCGTTGATCTGACTTCGAATGGAGAACCGGAGTGGAAGCTCAGAACTGTGAAATCGGCATGATCGGCTTGGGCGTGATGGGATGCAACATGTTGCTGAACATGGCGGACCAGGGCTTTCCCGTGGCGGGATATGACAAGGACCCGGGACAGGTCGAAATGCTCCAGAAGGTATCGACTGGAAAGGCTGTGCACGCCGCCGCCAATATCCGGGATTTCGTCGGGCTACTCCGCCGGCCTCGCGCGATCATGATGCTGGTGCCAGCCGGCCCTCCCGTGGATTCCGTGATCGAAGATCTGTTACCGCACCTCGAAAAGGGCGATCTCATCATCGACGCGGGGAACTCACATTTCACCGACACCGACCTCCGTGCCGGCAAACTAGCCGGAAGCGGAATTCAGTTTCTTGGAGTCGGCGTATCTGGCGGAGAAGAGGGCGCGCGCCACGGTCCGAGTATCATGCCCGGAGGACCCAAGGAGGCCTACGCGCGGGTCCGCCCCGTGCTCGAAGCCGTCGCCGCCAAGGTCGATGGAGATCCATGCGTCGTTTACCTAGGACCCGGATCGGCCGGACATTTCGTCAAGATGGTGCACAACGGCATCGAATACGGGGTGATGCAACTGCTGGCAGAGGCGTACGACCTAATGAAACGCGGCCTTGGCTTGACAGATGACGGGCTGCGCGACGTTTACCACTCGTGGAATCAAGGGGAACTCAACGGCTATCTGGTAGAGATCACCAGTCACATTTTCGGCCAGGTCGACGAACGGACCGGCAAGCGTTTGATCGATAAAATCCTGGGGGTGGCGAAGCAGAAGGGCACTGGCATGTGGACCTCGCAAAGTGCGATGGAACTGCAGGTGCCCATCCCTGTAATCGATCTAGCGGTCGCAATGAGGGATTTGTCCGCGTTTGAAAAGCAGCGCGAGACCGCCAGCGATATCTTCAAGCGGCCCATCCCGCCGTTTGACGGCGACCGCAAAAGCTTCCTCGATCGACTCAGCCACGCACTCCACGCCGCGATGATCATCGTCTACGCGCAGGGTATGGCCGTCCTGGCGGCAGCGTCGGTCAAGTATGACTATCGCCTTGATCTCGAGGCCGTGGCGCGGATCTGGCGGGGCGGCTGTATCATCCGCGCGGCGCTCCTGGAGGATATTCGGATGGCCTATCGCAACCAGCCGGCACTTCCCAATCTACTCTTGGACCCGGACCTGGCGAAGAAAGTCATGGCCTACGAGCAGGATCTGCGCTTCGTCGCGTGCGCGGCAATCGAGAGGGGTCTCCCCGCACCCTGCTTGGCGACAGCAGTTGGCTACTTTGACGGCTTCCGCAGCGCCTGGCTGCCGGCCAATCTGATCCAGGCCCAACGCGACTACTTCGGCGCGCATAGCTACGAGCGCATCGATGTCAAAGGCACGTTCCACACCGACTGGACAAAGGACGGTGTGCGATGAAACCGGCCGATGAACTCGAACCGAATATATTCGTCATCTTCGGCGGAGCAGGCGACCTGACATGGCGGAAGTTGATGCCGGCCCTGTTCGATCTTTCCCAAAGCCACGAGATTCCAGCCGATCTTGCGATCGTCGCGGTGGACCGCGTCGACCTCAATGAGGAAGCTTTGCGCAAACGCCTGCTTGAAGGAGTTAGGAAGTTTGCCCGCAGTGGAAGAGCGGCAGTCAAGGCGTGGAAGGAATTCTCCGGGCACATCCACTACTTACAAGGCGATTTCAAAGGCAAGGCAACCTACAAGGAACTCGGCGACCGGTGCGTAGCTCTGGAAAAGGAGTGGGGCTCGAAGGCCCAGCGTGTCTACTACATGGCCACGCCACCCTCCCTGTTTGGGGAAATTCCGACCCTTCTTCACCAGGCGGGTCTGGCGGCCGACCGCGAACGGGCGCGGCTGGTGATCGAAAAACCGATCGGATATGATCTGGACTCGGCTCAAGCGCTGAACCAGACGCTTGCCGCCGGTTTTAACGAATCTCAGATCTTCCGCATCGACCACTACCTGGGCAAGGAGACGGTGCAAAATATTCTGGCATTCCGTTTTGCCAATCCACTATTCGAGCCGATCTGGAATCGCCGCTATGTGGAATACGTCACCATCACAGTCGCCGAAGAAGTGGGAGTCGAGCATCGTGGCGGCTATTACGATGGCGCCGGCGCACTGCGCGACATGGTGCAAAATCACCTACTGCAATTGCTCTGTCTAGTCGCTATGGAACCGATGGTTTCCTTCGATGCCGACGAGATCCGCAATAAGAAGGTGGATGTCCTTCACGCGGTTCGTCCCATTGCATACGATGCCGTGCATCACTCTACGGTTCGCGGACAGTACGGAAAAGGGTGGATCGGTGGGAAGAGAGTGCGCGGGTATCGCGAAGAGCCCGACGTGCCGCCCGATTCAGAAACCGAGACATTCGCGGCACTGCGGCTGTTTGTAGAAAACTGGCGGTGGCAGGGTGTGCCATTCTACCTTCGCACCGGCAAGCGCCTGCCCTGTCAGGTTTCAGAAGTAGTCATCCAGTTCCGCGCGGTTCCCCATCAGGCGTTTCCAACCGACGCCACGCTTGATTGGCAACCGTCCCGTCTGATCATTTCCATCCAGCCCGAAGAAGGAATCGTGCTCCGCTTTCAGGCAAAGCGCCCTGGGCCGAAGATGGTGTTGCAGCCGGTGGATATGAGGTTTAACTATCGCGAAAGCTTTGACACTCCCTCGCCGGAAGCCTATGTTACGTTGCTCTCGGACATCATCGGCGACGATGCCACACTGTTCATGCGAGCGGATCAGGTCGAAGCCGCGTGGCGCCTGTTGATGCCGGTCCTGGATGCGTGGAAGGCCAGTCCCGCCAATGACTTTCCAAACTACGCCGGCGGCACGTGGGGGCCGGATGCAACGCAGGGCCTGCTGGTTCAGCAAGGTCACAGTTGGCCGGCTCCGGTGCAATTGGCCAGGCGCGCCGAATGAACACTGGCGTCCCCTGTATCTTGACTGTCAATGGCGGCTCCTCGAGCATCAAGTTCGCGATGTACGAGGATGGCGAAGTCCTGAAGCGGGTAATTTATGGAACGGCCGATCGCATCGGCTTGCCCGGCGCAAGGCTGACTTTTCACGACGCGATTCGGAATCAGCGGGACAGTCTCAGCATTCCGGCCTCCGATCACCGGTCCGCGGCGGCATTCCTGACGGATTGGCTGGAGGAGAAGACAAATTTCGAATCGGTGAAGGCCGTCGGGCACCGTGTGGTCCACGGTATGGACTACAACGAGCCCCAGCGCATCACACAGGAATTGCTGGATGAGCTGCAACGCATCATCGCCTATGATCCGGACCATTTGCCCGCTGAGATCGAACTGATTGAAGTTTTCCGGCAGCGACACGCGGAGCTGCTTCAGATCGCCTGCTTCGACACGGCGTTTCACCGCACCATGCCGAGGGTTGCGAGGCTGCTACCCATCCCGCGCCGATTCGACGCGATGGGAATACAACGGTATGGTTTCCACGGTTTGTCCTACGCTTATCTCATGGAAGAACTGGCCCGCGTGGCGGGGCCGGCGGCGGCGCGTGGCCGCGTGATCCTGGCCCATCTTGGCAGCGGTGCGAGTCTGGCAGCGGTTCTCGACAGCAACAGCATCGACACCAGCATGGGATTCACACCAGCCGCTGGATTGCCGATGGGTACACGCACGGGCGATCTCGATCCCGGCGTTGCGTGGTACATGATGCGTTCTGGGAATCTTACGCCCGAAAAGTTTAACAACCTGATCAATCATGAGTCCGGTCTGCTGGGTGTTTCCGGGATTAGTTCCGACATGCGCGATCTGCTCGAACGCCAGGTCAGCGACATACCGGCCGCCGAAGCCGTGGAGCTGTTTTGTTACCAGACCCGCAAATGGATCGGGGCCTTCGCGGCAGTGCTGGGTGGTTTGGACACCCTGGTGTTTGCCGGTGGGATTGGCGAGAACTCGAGCGAAGTTCGAGCCCGTGTGTGCAATGGCCTGCCGTTTCTTGGTGTCGAATTGGACCAAGCTAGGAACGGCGCCAACGCCCCGGTAATTTCCAGCATATCCAGTCGTGCCACCGTTCGTGTCATACGTACCGATGAAGAGTTGATGATTGCTCGCGCAGTAAGTCGGCTGCGGAGTGAAGGCACCGAGGCCAGCCTGTAGCAGCCGACCAAGGTCGCTTTACGGCAAAGCAGCGGCCGCCTGTGCCCGCAGCACCATTCATTCACCGGTGGCCGACTGGATCAGGCTATCCGCCATGCCCTCAAGCCATTTTGACGGCGGCTCTCCCGTGAATTGGCGAAAGTCGCGGATCAGGTGCGATTGATCGTAGTAACCGCATTTGGCGGCTGCGTCGGCGAATGGGATAGTGCCCACAATCGTCAGTGCCCTTTGAAATCGCCGTATTCGCGCGAAGAGCTTCGGTGACAGTCCAACCTGCTGCTGAAAGCGCCGGCGGAACTGGCGCGGGCTGAGCGCGTGTAGAGCGGGCAGACGTTGGGGCCTACATGCGAGGAGGTGGCGTTCGAGCACGGCGATGCGATCGGGCGCGTCACCCAATGCGTCCCGCCACGAACGCGCGCGGCGTCCCCAAACGTCTTCGAGCGAAACGATGCGGCCAGCGGTCTCGTGCAACGGAAAGCCCAAAAACGGCATGGCGCCAGTGGAGCGAAATCGTATTCCCAACACGTCGGCACGGACTCCAGGCTGCAAGGTGACAGGAGCCCATATTTGTCCGGCGACGAGCGACTTCGCCTGCCGTTCGGCGGCGCCACTCTCATCGACGCGTGAAAATGGCTCAGCGAAGTGGAAGATGATTTCCATGCAGCCGTCGGGGAAGACGCGGCTTGGCGGTAGTTGGGCGGCGGCTGTGCTGGTGAGCGTCCAATAGCACTGGACAAATGGCGCGAGCGCCGAGGAGGGAGAGTGTTCCCGATATTCCATTCGCGTCAGCTACTTCTTGGGTGGCGGATACTTTTCGAGCGCCTTCGCCACATCCTTTTCTAATTTTTGCGAGAGCTTTCCCGTGTTACTCTCATCGTCGACATACGTCACGCGATAAATGAGTTCGCGGTTGCCAGCCTGATGAAGGTCGATCACAAGGGTGCCTTCGGTGTAGCGTAGGGCGTTCACTCGTGTCTGCCATCCACGCCGGCCGGCCGGTGAGCGATGGACCTCGCGCCGTTCCGCCGCACCGAGCGACCAGACAACGCCCAGATCCGGTTTACTCGCGGTTTCCGTTAAGCCCTTCGCGGTGAGCCGGGCTCGCAGCGCCTCTTCCACCTTCTTACGCACCAGGTCGTTATTCAATTCCGGCTTCTTGGTGTGAATCGTACCGCGATGAATGGTGAAAGTCTTGAATTCAGCGAAGTCCACCTCCGGATCGAAATCGATCTCGGAGCGGTCCGCCCACATCAGCAAGGGCACGAGCAGACCCAGAATGATGTGGCGCATGGCGCTATTCTATCCCCGGCGCATTTCGAGCACGAGGGTCATCACGCGCGCTTCGATGTCGCGGGCGGCTTGAACGTAGGCTTCGTCCTTCAGACCCATGGGATCGCGGACCGCCCACTCACGGGCAGTTCGCTCACTTGAGGGGGCGGGGAAGTTGCGGGGCAGCGGTCCCCCGCTAATGTTGACAATAACGTCGAACGGACCCGGGCCAGCCTCGTAAAACGACTTTGACGACTGTCCAGCGAGCGCTACTCCACGCTCTTTCAGGATGCGCTGCACGGGTTCGGCAATGAATCCGGCGGGCGCGACGCCGCAGGAATGGGCCTCTATGACATCTGAGCCATATGCACGGGCGAAAGCCTCGGCCAGTTGCGAACGAATGCAGTTGCCAATGCACACAAAAAGCACGCGGCGCTTCGATGCGGGCGCAGGCTTTTCGTTCTGCGCCGCAAGGTGCACCCCGTCAGGCGGCTTAAGCCGGGACATAGGCGGCCTTCTCGAGGAAGAGACGCTGCAGGCTCCGGTCGCGTGTCAACTCGGGATGAAAGGTGGCGATGACAATCTGGCCCTGTTCGATCAGCACCGGATCGCCTTCATATCGGGCCAACACACGAACGCCTTCGCCGATGCGGCGAATAATCGGTGCGCGGATGAACACCGCTTCTATCGGCTCGCCGGTTTCGAGTGCGATCTTCACAACCGTGCTGTAGACCTGCCGCCCATACGCATTCCGTTCGACGCCGATATCGACCAGGCCGAGCGAGTCCTGGACCGGATTGTGGACGTCTTTTGCAAGCAGAATCGCGCCGGCGCAGGTGGCGAACACGGGCCTTGAAGAACAGGCCGCGCGTAGCGGTTCCCACAGGCCCTCTTCGCGCAGCAATTTGAGCATCGTCGTGCTCTCGCCGCCGGGCAGCACGAGTGCATCGGCGGATGCCAGATCGGCAGCGGTGCGGGCCTCAAAGACGTCCGCACCCGCCTCGGCGAATGCTTTCGCGTGAGCTTCAAAGTCGCCTTGAATGGCGAGAACGCCGAGTCGCATGGATTACCAGCCGCGAGTCGCCATAAGGTCAGATTCCTCAAGCTGGCGAATGTCGAGGCCAGGCATGCCGTCGGGCAGCTCTTCGGAGGCTTCGAGCACTTTGGCCGGGTCCTTATAGTAAGTCGTCGCTTTAACGATGGCCTTGGCGAAGGCGGCCGGATCGGGGCTCTTAAAGATGCCGGAACCGACGAAGACCGATTCGGCGCCAAGGTGCATCACCAGCGCCGCGTCGGCAGGAGTAGCTACGCCGCCTGCCGAAAAGTTCGGCACGGGAAGCTTGCCATGCTCGTGGATGTACAGCATGAGTTCGAGCGGAGCCTGGTGCTTCTTCGATTCGGCGGTGAGTTCGTCGATGGAGTAAGCACGGATGGCGCGCATCTCCTTGACGATGGTGCGCATGTGGCGCACAGCCTCGACGATGTTTCCCGAACCCGCTTCACCCTTGGTCCGAATCATGGCCGCGCCTTCAGCAATGCGGCGCAATGCTTCGCCGAGGTTTCGCGCGCCGCAGACAAACGGGACGCGGAAATCGTGTTTCCAGATGTGGTGCTCGTCATCGGCGGGCGTCAGCACTTCGCTTTCGTCGATGAAATCCACTTCGAGCGATTCGAGGATGCGGGCTTCCATGAAGTGGCCGATGCGGGCCTTGGCCATCACAGGGATAGAGACGGTCTTTTGGATTTCGCGAATCTTGCTGACGGGCGACATGCGGGCCACGCCGCCATCCTTGCGAATGTCGGAAGGAACCTTGACCAGGGCCATTACTGCGCAGGCGCCGGCTTTTTCGGCGACCAGGGCTTGTTCGGCGTTGGTCACATCCATGATGACGCCGCCCTTTAGCATTTCGGCGAGGCCGACTTTGACGCGGAACTGATCGGTTAAAAACATTGCCTTACTCCCTTGTTTCAAACATTAGACAATCGCCATGTGAGGCGAGGCGTAGCGTTCCGGAGCGGACGCGGCGGCGCGGCGCGCGGCCTCTCCGATGATTTCGATTCCCTGGGAAATGGCGGCAGGGCGCAATCCGGCAAAACTCAGCCGGAACGACGAGGGATACCGGCGCGAGACGGCAAAGGCCGATCCCGGCAAGAAACTTACACGGCCGGCCGTGGCGTCGAGCACGCGTTCGGCGTCGATGCCCTGGCGCAGCGTCACCCAAAGGCTCATTCCGCCCTGAGGACGCGTAAAGTGTGCGATCTCAGGAATGCTTTCGAGCGCGGTGACCGCGGCGCTCAGACGCTGACGGCCGGCTTCCAGCATCAGCCGCCGGTGTTCCGCCAAACCGCCCGTGCGCGCGAATTCGTGGAGGATGTACTGCGAAAAATGGTCGGTGTGCAGATCGCTCCATTGCTTCGCTTCGGCCAGGCGTTCAATATGTTCACGCGTCGCGCAGATCCAGCCGACGCGCAGGCCGGGAAACGCGATCTTCGAAAAGCTTCCGATGTGGATTACCGTGCGAGTGGAGTCGAGTGACCGGAGGCTGGGCAGGTCATCGCCGTAGTAGCGGAGGCCGCGATAGATGGCGATCTCGACCAGCGTCACATTATGTTGTTGTGCGAGGGCGATCAGGTCGATGCGCGACTGCAGGGGGAGCGTGGCACCTGTGGGATTTTGGAAATCGGGCGTGACCAGGATCAAACGTGGCCTCTCCCGGCGGAGCGCCAATTCGAGAGATTCGATGTCCAGGCCAATCTCGCCGACGGGCAGGCCAATCAACCGCGCGCCTGCGCGATGGAAGACTTCGCGAAGGCCCGGATAGACCGGCTCCTCAACCATCACCAAGTCGCCAGGTTGAACAAACGCCCGGGCCAGGAGATCGAGCGCCTGCTGGCACCCCGAAGAGATCAGCACTCCCGAGTCATCCGATTGATCCGGCTCTGCATCGAAAGTGGTTGCAATATACTGGCGAAGTGGTTGATAACCAAGCGTACTACCGAGCTGCAGAAGCGATCGCAGCAGGTCTGAATTCCGCGTGGAACCCTGTATGATCGCTTCTATGGCAGGCAGCGGAAAGAGTTCGTCGGCAGGGCGGGAGGAAGAGAATGAAATCACCCCCGTTTCACTTCCGGACGGTGAGTGCACAAAGGTGCCTCGGCCCACATGAGCGTTGAGAAGTCCTTCTTTTTCCAGCAGTTCGTACGCTGCGGCGACGGTTGTGCGATTGACTCCTAACGAACCAGCCAATTCCCGCGTGGCCGGCAACCGCATCCCGTCTGGCATACTGCCGTTGTGGATGTTGGACCTGATTGACGTGTAAAGCTGCCGGTAGAGTGGTTCGCCCGATTCAAGAGAAAGGGTAATGGCTGGTAGCTCCACTGGGCCATTGTAGCAAATTGGACCGGAAGCGCAAATCCAAATCCAGCCAGTGCGGCCCGAAGCGTTAGACCTGAAAAAATTCGAAGCGGAATGACGCTGGGGCGAACCTGACCGATACCATATCCGTAGCTATCGCATGATCTATAAGCTTGCAGCGGCGTTCCTGATTAGCATTCTGGCCGTAGCGCAGCAGCCGCAAGGTGAATGGTCCGCCTACGGACACGACAGCGGCGGCACCAAATATTCGCCTTTGAAACAGATCAACGCGGCAAATGTCGGCCGCTTGACCGTCGCCTGGACCTACAAAACCGGCGACCTCTACCCGGGCAATCCCGGCAGGCCTTCTTCCCAGCAGACAACTCCTCTTTACGTGGATGGCGTCCTGTATGCCACCTCGGGCTTCGGGCGTGTCATTGCGCTTGATCCGGACACCGGCACCAAGCTGTGGGACTTCGATCCCAAGACCGACGTGAAGGCTGGTTGGGGAGACTTTGCCAACCGTGGCGTAGCCGTTTGGAGAGACAAACGGGCGAAGCGGGATTCCGTCTGCTCGAAGCGGATCTATGTATCGCCGATCGATGCGCGCCTGTTCGCCTTGGATGCGAAGACGGGGAAGCCGTGTGTGGATTTTGGATCAGAAGGCGTGGTGGACCTCCGCTCCGGATTGAAGATTCCGCCCGAGCAGAAGTCCGACTACGAGACGACGTCACCCCCCGCCGTCGTTGGCGATGTGATCGTGATGGGCTCCGCCATTGCCGACAATGGCCGCGCGCGCATGCCGAGCGGCGAAGTGCGTGGGTTCGATGCGCGCACCGGGAGGTTGCTTTGGACGTGGCTGCCTGTCGGCGAGACCGACAAGACCGGCGCAGGCAATGCGTGGTCCATCTTGAGCGTCGATGAGAAGCGCGGATGGGTGTTCGTTCCGACCGGGAGCCCGAGCCCCGACTATTATGGCGGTAACCGCCCGGGCGACAATCGCTTTGCCAATTCCGTCACTGCGCTCGAAGGCAAGACGGGCAAGGTGGTTTGGAGTTTCCAGACCGTGCACCACGATGTGTGGGATTATGATGTGGCCTCGCAACCGCTGCTCTATTCCTCCAGGCGCAATGGCCGCGCGGTTGATGCTGTCGCCGCCGGATCGAAGACAGGCCACCTTTTCCTGCTGGAGCGGGCTACGGGAAAGCCAATCTTTGGCGTGGAAGAGCGTCCCGTTCCTCAGAATGGCGCCGCAGGGGAAGCGATCTCCCCCACTCAACCGTTCCCCACAATGCCCAAGGCTCTTGTGCCGCAGGCGCTAAAGCCCGAGGATGCCTGGGGCCTCACGCCCGAAGATAGAAAGTGGTGCGCCGACAAGATCCGATCGCTCCGCAACGACGGCATCTTCACGCCGCCCACTGAGCAAGCGTCGTTGATCGTTCCAGGCAACGTTGGCGGCATGGCCTGGGGCGGCGCGGCGTGGCACCCCGACGCGGGACTGCTGATTGTGCCCACTAACCGGTTGCCGGCAATGGTGCAGTTGATCCCTCGCGACAAATTCAACAGCGAGCGCCAGCGCAAGGATCGCCTCGATACCGAATTCGCGCCACAACGGGGCACGCCTTATGGCATGGCACGAGAGTTTCTTACGACGCCGCAAAAGGTTCCGTGCAACGCGCCGCCGTGGGGGGCCCTGACGGCCATTCGAACGGCCACCGGTGAGGTGGCGTGGGAGGTTCCGCTTGGATCGCTGCCGTGGTTGAAAGAAGTACCGGGGTCCGGTAACTGGGGCTCGCTCGTACTGGGCGGTCCCATCGCGACGGGCGGCGGACTGGTCTTCATCGGCGGCACTTTCGACCCCTACCTACGTGCCCTCGATGTCATCAGCGGCCGCGAAATTTGGAAAGGCGAACTGCCTTCTTCAGCCCGTGCCACACCCATGA
>JBDTVQ010000164.1:0-13431 GCA_040007195.1 Acidobacteriota bacterium
TCGGCATGCCCCAGCACTCGCGCGCCGGGTCACTCCAGATAGAGTCCTAGCGTTTGGTGGAGGCTAAGTGTGGAGATCAAGGGCGGGCGCTGGAATGGATGGAGCGGGCAGAGCGGGTGCATGATCATAATCTGCCGTATGCGGTGATTGATCCGCATTTTACGGAGCTGCGGCGCGCGGAGCGGGGACAGAGGTTATATCGGCGGTTTGTGGGGTGATAGGCGGCGCAGATGGCGCTGCATGTTCCGTACGCTCATCCCGGCGATCTCGGCCGCCTCGATCCAGAGGATCTTCCCGGCCATCGCCTTCAAAATCACATCCTGTAACTTCATCATCCGCTCCATCTCTCGGGCGGGTATCGGCTGGCTCGGTGTTTCCACCTCGCCAGCTAACCCCACCCGCCCTGGACCGGACAACTGTCGTGTCAACTAGACCGGACAACTAGCGTGCTAGCGACAGTTTGATGGGTACGATAGTGGCGATGCGCTTGCGTGCGAGTGTCAGCCCGACTACAATAAGCGAAATTAGGTTTTACAAATATTACATCGGACTCGGGCCCCGATGGAGAGAAACGGGTGATTCGTGCTTTGGAGAAAGTACGGATATAGAGGGAATGACATGAACGGTCGTGACGCGGGAATTCACCCCGCGCGGAAGTTTCCATACGGGCTAAGCGTCTTTTTTCCTGCTTATAACGACGCGCCATCCCTGCCTTCTTTAATCGCCAAAACTTTTGAAGTTTTGCGCCAGCATGCCAGTGATTACGAGGTTGTCGTCGTCAACGATGGCAGCCACGACGACACCGCCCAGGTGCTTGAATCGCTCCGTGTGGAGTATCAACCCAACCTGCGCGTGGTCACTCACGAAGTGAACCGTGGCTATGGCGGCGCGCTTCGCTCGGGCTTCGCGGCGGCCACGCGCGACTTCGTCTTCTACACCGACGGCGACGGCCAATACGATGTCTCCGAACTGCCCAACCTGATGGCGCTGGTCCAGGACGACGTTGGTCTCGTCAATGGCTTCAAGCTCGAGCGCAACGATCCCTGGCACCGTGTCTGGATCGGTAAGACCTACAACCGCTTTGCCCGCTTCCTGTTCGGCGTCAAACTCGCCGACATCGATTGCGACTTCCGCCTCATCCGGCGCAAAGTGATGGAAGACATCGAACTCGTCTCGACCTCCGGCACCATCTGCGTTGAACTCGTCCGCAAGATCGAGATGAGCCCCTACCAGGTGCGCGAAACCGGCGTCCACCACTTCCCGCGCCTCCACGGGAAATCGCAATTCTTCCGCCTGAAGAGTCTTTTTACCACCCTTTATCAGTTGCTTCGCCTCTACGTGCAAGTGGTCCTGATGGGACGCTGGCGCACGGTCCGGAAACGCGAGGCCCCACCAGCACGTACTGTTTCCGATTGTTGATATAGAAGCTCTTCAAAAGATGTCCCGGAAGTAAACCGCTCGACGCCGGGCCGGTCGCGGGCAGCACCCCCGCCGTCAATCCGCGCCATCGGAGTCCGCCCACGGCCATCGTGCCCAACCGAATCACGCGCGCCGTGCTCTCCGGCCCGAATAGAATCAGGTGCGACGCCCCCGTATCGAGCACAAAGCTGCGCTCCTCGCCGCCCAAACGCGTCCGCACCGCCGGGCGCCCGTCTTCGGTTACGAACTCTAACTGGTCCCCCCGCAAGCACCCGGCCAGCGCGCCCTCCGGGTCCCACCAGATGGATCTGCGCCCATAATCCATCCAGTAGTTCGTTCGCGACAGGAACGACTGCCCCAGCACACCGTCTAAATGTCCAAGAGAGGCAATCTGAGGCGGCTCCACGATCAACACTTCGACGCCTTCGAGCACCAGTTCTCCGCTCGCCATTCGATCGGCCTGCGCCGCCGGTGCGACCACGGTTCCTGATGCACGCTGCAACTCAACGGCGAACGCTGGACGAAGATCGGCATCTTGCGCGGCAGCCGGCCGCAGCGATGTCGACTGCGCACCCGTGTCCACCAGCATCCGGTAAGGCCCCTTGCCGTTCACGAACACATCCTGCAAAATCGGATAGTTCCCGCGAATTTCCAATGGAACCGACGAAATCGCTAACCCGAGCGCGCTCAATGCCAAAAGCATGCGGCCAGCATGCCGCCTGCGCGCCATGATGGTCGTGACGGAATGATGAGTTTGCTCGTATTAGTCATGAGGCTTCGATGATTCCGGCCACGGCGCCCTATTTCCGCTTTGATGATGTCCTCGTCGACCCCGCCGGTTTTTCCGTTACCAAAGCCGGTCGCAAACTCGACCTCGAGCCCCGTGCCTTCCACGTCCTCCGGTATCTGCTGGAACATCCAGGACGCCTCGTCACCAAAGACGAGTTGATTCAGGAGGTCTGGAGCGGCGCCTTCGTCACCGACAACGCCCTCACCCGCGTCATCGCCCAACTGCGCCGCGAACTCGGCGACAGCGCGAAATCGGCCCGCTATATTGAAACCGTCCCCACGCAAGGCTATCGTTTTCTCGCCGCTGTCGAATCCATCGAAACTCTGGACCCCCAGCCCGCCCCTCTGACCGCTTCCCTTCGCTACCGCCGCTCGCTTGCCCTGGCCACCGCCGTCGTCGTTCTGCTCGGAGCGGGAGCGTTCCTCGCCAGCCGCTTCCGCGTCTCCGATTCCCCCTCAACCATGCAAAGCGTGCAGTTCACCAGCACCAATGGCCTGCAGTTGGGCTCCAGTTTTTCGCCCGACGGCAACCTGCTCGCCTACGCCTCCGACAAAACCGGCCGCTTTGAGATCTACACCAAGTCCATCACCCCCGGCGGACGCGAGATCGCCCTCACCTCCGATGGCCTGCAAAATTTGATGCCCGCCTGGTCGCCCGACGGCAATTGGATCGCCTATCACTCGGCCGCTCAAAATGCCCTCCGCGTCGTGCCCGCGTCCGGCGGCACCCCCCGCACCATCTCCGACTTCGGCCTCGAACCCGCGTGGTCGCCCGACTCCAAACGCATCGTCTTCCGCTCCGGCGTCTATCTCTCACCCATCGCCGCCGACTTCGGTTCCCTCCGCCCCTCCCGCCTCTTCATCGTCAACCTCGACGGCGGCCCGCCCACCCCGCTCACCAGCCAGCCCACAACCAGCCCCGGCCAGGTCAATCCCTGCTGGCCCGCCTCGGGTGACTCCATCTACTTCCTAACCGCCAGTTCGTTCACGCGCAGCGCTCTATGGCGGTTGCGCGTGGACGGCGTTTCGCAGCCCGAACTCGTGCGACAGGGCGGCGGCCAGCTCTGGTTCTCACTCGCCGCCGCTCCCGATGGAAAGCAGCTCTATCTTTCATCCGCTACCCAGAATTCCCAATTCTCAATCGTCACCCTCGATCCGACGAGCGCCGATCCCCCACGCACCCTCCTGCAAACCGGCCTCCTCATGCCGCGCGGCCTCGCCGTGTCGTCGAAAGGGAAACTCGCCTATTCGCTCGCCCTGCTGTCCAGCAATCTCTACCGCCTTCCGCTCAATCCGCGCACCGGCGACCCAGCCGGTCCCGTCGAGGAACTGACCCAGGAAACCGGCACTCGCGTCACGCTCCCCACCTTTTCTCCCAACGGCGATCTGCTCGCCTACAACGCCCGCCGCCTGGGCGTTCAGTCCGATATCTATGTCGTCCCTTCGAAGGGAGGCGAACCGCGGCAAATCACAACGAACCCCGCGGCGGAAGTGATGCCGAACTGGCTCGCCGATGGCCGCACGCTCGTCTTTACGCGCAAGGATGGCGACAACACGATGCTCGTTCGCGTTACGCTCGACGACGCCCGCACGCAGGAGATCAAGCCGCTCGATCATGGCCCCACCATGGCCCGCGTCTCACAGGCTGGGGATCGGTTTCTCTTTCAATCCTGGGCTTCCGGGCACATTGGACTTTACCTATCCAACATGAAGCGCGAGCCGCCAAAGCCAATTACGCCGCCCGGTGAGGACATCGGCTTCCCCACATGGTCGCCCGATGGCTCCCGCATCGCCGCCGAAAAGTTTGAGAACGACACAACCCACCTGATCGTGCTCGACACCAACGGCGGACCCTATCGCCGCCTCACCAATGTTCCCGGCCAATCCTGGCCGCACAGTTGGGCCGCCGACAACGACCACATCGCCTTCGCCGGCATGCGCGGCGGATTGTGGGGCCTGTTCTCGATCTCCGCTTCCACCGGCAAACAGAAGACGCTCCTCGAACCCGGACTGGCCCGCGGGTTCGTACGCTATCCTAGTTGGTCGCCGCGCGGCGACATGCTCGTGTTTGAACGCGCCGAATCACGCGGCAATATTTTTGTTTTAGATCTTCCCTGACATGCCCATCCCCGCCGTAAACCTGAAACCGTGCCTGGAGGCGACGGAAGCGGCTTGGCGAGCACGTTTGGATGAACTGTTCGCCCGCATGCACTTCATCCTCGGCGAACAGGTGGCCTCCTTTGAGCGGGAATTCGCCAAAGCCTTTCATGCCGCCCATGCCATCACAGTCGGCAACGGCACGGCCGCCATCGAACTCTGCCTGCGCGACGCCGGCATCACCAAGCCATCGCAGGAAGTGATCACCACGGCGCTCACAGCGCCTTTCACCGGTGTCGCCATCGCCACCCCCGGATGCCGCATCCGCTTCGCCGACGTCGATCCCGAAACGCTCCTGCTCGATCCCGGCGACGCGGGCAACCGTGCCACCAAACGCACCGCCGCCATCGTTCCCGTTCATCTGTATGGACAGCCTGTACAGTTGGCGCCCTTCCGAGCCTCGGCCCGCTCGCTCGGTGCCGTGCTCATCCAGGACGCATGCCAGGCCCATGGCGCCACGCACCTCGCAAGACCGCTCACCGCGTACAGTCCCTACGTCTGCTACAGCTTTTATCCAACGAAGAACCTGGGTTGCCTCGGCGACGGTGGCGCAATCACCACCAACTCCAGCGTCATTGCCAAGCGGCTCCTGTCACGCCGCGATGGAGGCCGCCGCGGCGGGCAAGTCGCCTATCTCCCCGGCATCAACTCCCGCCTCGATGAGATGCAGGCCTGCTACCTGCGCGCCTTCCTTCCCAAGCTCGACGACTGGAACAACATGCGCCGCCACGTCGCCAGCCTCTACGAATCCGGCCTTCGCGATTGCCCCGGCGTGACGCTCCTCCGCACCAGCGCTGAGAGCGTCCGCCACCTCTTCGTCATCCGCGCCCACCGCCGCGACCGCCTCCGCGCCTGGCTCGCCTCGAAAGGGATCGGAACCGGCATCCACTATCCCGCGCCCCTCCACCTCATGCCCGCCTTCGCCAATGCCGGGCTCAAACGCGGCAGCCTCCCTCACGCCGAACGCGCCGTGAAAGAAATTCTCTCGCTGCCCATCTATCCCTACTTGGCCGGCGCCGCCGCGGAAGAAGTCATCGGACGCGTGCGCGAGTTCTACCAGCGCTAGCGGAAAACAACGACTTTTGCTCGGTGGCCCGTACTCAACTTCTCGTCACAGGTATACAATTTCGCGCCCATTGCTTCAGCCAAGGCGATGTAGGCTGCATCATAAGCCGTGAAGTTGTGGCGCAACTCCCATATGCGTTGAAAAAGGGGCATGTGCCCGTAGCGCTCCACCGGCAGCGCCTCCAGCTCCTGCAGAAGTTGCTCAGTGCGATGCGAATCGATTCGCTGTCCCGCCGCCAGATTCCGTAGCGCGCTCATCACTTCGATATCGAGCAGGTGCGGCGCGGCGAATGAATCGTCCCGCCCGGCGAGATCGCGCCGGATGGAGTCCGCCAATATCCCGTTGGTGAGCAACTCCACCACGACGGAGGCGTCGAGCACGATCATCGCGTGTCTCGTAAAGCACGTACGAGTTGAACGGCGCTCTTGGCGGATCGAATCGGCCTCGCTTGCTTCGTGCGCTCCAGCCACTCCGACATGGTTGGCCGTTCCGCCGCGCGTCCTAATTCGCGCTTCAGAAAGTCGGACAGGCTCATTCCTTCGCGCGCCGCGCGAGCTTTCAACGTCCCATGAACCTTATCGGGAACATCCCGGATCTGAATCATCTTGGACATGTAACCAGCCTACAAACATGTGCGGCACATGTCCATCGTCCAACTAACCTAGCGCACCCGCACCATAGCTTCGGTCCATTGCCGCAGCGTTTTGCCGCCAAAAGAAACATCCGCCGTCACGACCTGCAATCCCGCCGCGCCCGTGCGCATACGCGCTTTCGCAACTCCCTCCTGCCTTCCTCCGATTGTCACGGACTCGTCCGCCGCCAGCAGCGTCCATCCGGCGGGCACATTCCACTTCACGCGATGGACCATGCGCTGCGCGCCGTGATTCATCATGCGCAATTGCAGCTCCACCACCGCCCCCGGGTTCGCCTCCGAACCAAAAGGATGAATGCGCGCCCACGATTCGTCCACCATGTAGTTGATATCCGGCCACGGCGACAACTCTTTGAGCGTCGCCGAGCGCTTGGTCAATTCCTGCTGCATGCGCGCCACCTGCGCCTCCGTATACCGAAACATCGGCGCCACGTGCTGATTCAGAATCCACGCCCCTTTCGGCAGACTTGCAATCTTTCGCAGGCACGCTTCATATCCCTCACCCTCGCGCAAAATGTCCCGGTTCTGCATGCAGTAATCGTCCATGCCCGACGGCGTGAACGAGTCTCCCGCGAACAGGTACGTATCGCCGCCATCCTGTTTCGCTACCAGGCCGCCGTGATACATCGTCTGTCCCGGAAAATTCCAGAACGTGAACTCCCATTCGTGCCACCGCAGCGTTTCGCCATCGCGCTTGGCGTTCTCCACCGAAACCGGCCGCGTCGTAAGGCACGGCAGCCGGAACGTGCCGGGCTTTTCCATCACTTCCGCCATGCGCTGCGTGAAGTAGACCGGCGAACCGAATTCCGCGATCACGTCGTTGATGTAATCGGTATGGTCGTCGTGATAGTGCGTGATCCAAATGCCATCGACGCCCTTGATTTTTCCTTCGGCGCGCAGCTTCTTCAATTCGTCAAGCAGCGGCCGGTACCCGGCATCCACCAGAAACGCCGACCCCGTGCGCGACACGATCAACCGCGAATTGCCAATCGCCAGAATCGCTCCGGGCAGCGCCGCCTGCTCCGCCATGGGCATGATCTCCATCGCCCGCTCCACGGCGCGCGAGCGCACACGGAGGTTCTCATCGCCCCAATACCAACGCAGCGCATCCACTTCGTAGTGGCTGGCCAGGAACGCTTGCAAGCGCGCGATCAATTTTTCGATCGAAGCACTCGGCTTATCAATCGCTGGTCCTCGCGCGGGCAGGATCACGTCCGGCCGTTCGGCTTGAATCTTTCGCAGGCTGGCGATCAGCTCGCCCGCGCGCGCCGCATAGCCGTGATACCCACGCGCCTTGGCCTGCGGCACCGCGTCCTGCATGCTGTAGAGATCGAAAAGCTGCCCGTCGCCGTAGATCAAATCACCAGTGCAGGCGATTCGCTTGCCGCCAGCTTCAATCAAGTACGACACTGCTCCACGCGTGTAACCGGGCGTGCCGATCACGCGAATGCGGGTGCTCCCGTCATCGAGGCGATCGCCGTCGGCAACGGCACGAGCCACCTTCACCGGTGCAACCGGAACCTTGGTGCTCATCTGCCCGTAATCGTGAAAGCGCCCGGTCTCGAGCGCCGTCCAAAATTGCGCGGGGTTCTCAAACAGCCCGCGTTCGGCTGCCGGAACAATCACCGCAAGCCCATCCCTCGCGCCGCCCGCGAACACGTCGCGCCGCGCATGAGTCAACAACAGACGCTTCAGGCCGGCCGCATTTCCCGGAATCCCATAGACCGACGTGGTGCCGCCAATGGTCACAACATTTACGGGGCCTTGATGGAATTCGATCTCCTTGGGAAGTCCATCGGCGCCCATCAGAATGGGCACGCACAGCAGGGCCAGCAGGTGCTTGGGCATGGCGCTATCTTATCGCCGCTGGCCGTCAATGCAGTGCGCCGCGTTTGAGCGGGGAGGCCCGGCCGCTACGCCTTCCGCCAATCCTTCGCAATCCGCTCGCCCGCACGGAATGCCAGCGCCATGATCGTCAGCGACGGATTGAACCCGCCGTTGGTCACATGCAAACTTCCATCGGCGACATAAACGTTCTCCACGCCGTGCAAGCGCCCATAAGGATCGGTAACGGAATTTTTCGCATCCCTGCCCATCCGGCACGTTCCCGCCTGATGCTGTCCACCCGTGCCGTTCAGTCCCGGCACTTGCAACCACGTCTCGGTCGCCCCCGCTGCCTTCAACCACTCAGCCGCGCGCTCGGCGATGAACTTGCCCGCAAGCGCGTCTTGCCCGTGTCGTCGCGTCGTGATGGCGGCCACGGGAATGCCCCATGCGTCTTTCTCCGTGGGGTGCACTTCCACGCGGTTTTCCCAAACCGGCATCTCCTGAACCGGACCTTTGATGCCTACCGTGCGTTTATAGTAAGTCCGCACATACTTCTTGAACTCGGGTCCGTAACGCGGAATGCGGGGCGGCCGCACGTTCTTCGCGAATAGATAGGGCAGCCGGATGAACTCGTTCGCCAGCATCGCCCCGCCCACCACATCTTTGTTGCCATGATTGAAGTCGCACATGGCCACGCGCGCGGCCGGACCCGTTCCATCGAAAATCTCTTCTTCAAAAAGACCGTACGCTCCTGAATAGGCGTGGCCTTGCAGGTTGCGCCCCACCCAGCCGTTTTGATTGCCGAGCCCGTTGGGATGTAGCTTCGATTTCGAATTCAGCAGCAGCCTCGGCGTTTCCGTCGCCGAACACGCCACCACCACCACCCGCGCCGGCTGTTCCAACAACTCACCCTTGTGAAAATACGCCACGCCGGTCGCCTTGCCCTGGGCGTCGGTCAGGATCTCCTTCGCCACGGCCTCCGTCAACAAAGTGCAATTGCCCGTCGCCACCGCGCGCGGGATTACCGTATTCTGCGTTCCGTTCTTTGCGTTCGCCTCGCAGCCGAATCCCACGCAATGCGGGCACGCCACGCACGCCCCGCGTCCCGCCCGCGTTACAGAATTGATCGCCATCGGAATCGGGAACGGATGCCAGCCCTTGCTCTTCGCGGCGGCCGCCAGGATCGTTGCCTCCTTGTTGAACGGCAGCGGCGGCATCGGATAGCCCTTTTTCCGCGGGCCTTCAAATGGATTCGCGCCCGCTTTCCCCGATACCCCAATCTCGTACTCTGCCCTCTCGTAATACGGCTCCAAATCGGAATAGGTGATCGGCCAGTTCTCTAACGTCGATCCCGCCGTGCTGCCATATGTGGCCAGCATCTGGAAGTCCTTCGGGTGGAATCGCCACGCCATCGCACCATAGCTTGCCGTGCCGCCGCCCACGCAAGCGGCGACGTTGTTATAGGCGCCTTCGCTCGGTAGCGTCTTCACAAGCTGGCCCGTGAGCGGACTGCGAATCATGCGCGAATAGTTCTCATCGTCGGGCCCAAAGGCATTGCCGAGCACCGTCGTGCGCTGGCTGCGCAACTCGTCATGCCCGCTTTCGGAAAATGGAATCTGCCGCCCGCGCTCGAGCAGCACGACACGGAACCCCGCCTGCGCCAGCATAAACGCCACGACACCGCCACCGGCGCCCGCGCCCACGACTACGGCATCCACCGGATCGAGCTTCACCGCTCACCTGCCTTCGGCGCAACGTGCGCATTATGCGCGCTGCCGTTCATCACGTCTTCTACCCGCAACATTTTCCACGAAGTTTGATTCAGGTTCCCGCCGTGCTCCGGCGAACCGAAGTAGCCTTGCAGCGTCAAGTCGTAGATCAAGTCGAAAATCGGCCGTAGCGCCGGAATGTGACCCTCCGCGATTCTATCGAGGAACAGCTTTTGTTCTTCCGGCTTGAGCAGCAGAAAACTTCGGCCTTCGAACTGATGCTTGGCCACCGAGCTGAACGTGAACAGCCCCGCGCGCCACACCTCCAGCTTGTGCTTCAACGGCCCCTGCATCTGTTTGTCGATGTAGAAAACCACCCCTGCTTCGGCGGCGCCCGGAAATTCGTCCGGGGGGATAAACACGTTGGCGATGATCTCAATCAGCTTCGCGCCATTCGGTGTGAAAAATCCCAGTTTGGGCGCGTCGGCGGGCCCCTGGGCCTCTAATGGAAGTACAAATGCAGCCATCGCCGCGGCTGCTTCACGTCTGGTCATAGGCATGGTCTTACGGGTCCCATGCTAACCTGAAATCATCCCTGCTTTCATGGGCGATTCACCATCAGCCTCTCACACAGAGCTGCCATCTACTGACTCACAGGTGGCGCAAGAATTCACGCGGCTCGTTGCCATCATGGCTCGTCTCCGCGCTGAAAACGGATGCCCGTGGGATCTCGAACAAACCTTCGATTCCATCAAGCCGTACACCCTCGAAGAAACCTACGAAGTTCTTGACGCGATCGACCGAAAAGACTTCGACGGCCTTCGCGAAGAGCTGGGCGACTTCATCCTGCAAGCCGTTTTCTACGCGCAAATGGCCTCCGAACAAGGCCTGTTTCGCATCGAGGATTCGTTGGCCGATATCAATGAAAAGCTCATTCGCCGCCATCCGCACATCTTCGGCGACGTCGACGCGCAGACCGCCGACGACGTACTGGTCAATTGGGACGCCATCAAGAAGCTCGAGAAGGCCGGGAAGGGCATTGCCGAAACCAGTCTGCTCGATGGCGTTCTCCGTTCCACTCCTGCCCTCGTCGAAGCGCAGCAAGTAAGCCGGGGCGCCGCGAAAGTTGGCTTCGATTGGCCTGAGGCGAGCCAGGTCGTCGACAAAATACGCGAGGAATTAGAAGAACTCCAGGAGGCCCGCGCCAGCGGCGACCGCGACCATATCGAAGAGGAATTTGGCGACCTGCTGTTCTCCGTCGTCAATCTGGCCCGCTTCTACAAGGTGGACGCAGAGCAGGCTCTCCGCAAGGCGAACGCCAAGTTTCGCCGCCGCTTTTCGTACGTTGAACGAGCGATCGCGGCCGAAGGCAAGCAGCTGAATCAGGCAACGTTGGAGGAGATGGAAGCGAAGTGGTCCGAAGCGAAACAGTCGTCATGAACGCAGGCCAGTCCAATGCAAACATCGTGGTCAAAGCCCTGCAACAGCCCGCTGAAATGGATGAGGCGGTGGAGTTGCAAAAGCAGATCTGGGGCTTTGAAGACGTAGACCTCCTGCCCGCCCGCCTGTTTGTCGTCGCCACCAAAATTGGCGGCCAGGCCTTCGGCGCCTATGATGGTTCGCGCATGGTCGGCTACTGCCTGGCCATTCCCGGTCTCAAGCCCGGCGGCCGCTTCTATCTGCACAGCCACATGCTCGGCGTCCTCGACGGCTATCGCGACAAAGGTGTCGGCAAAAAACTGAAGCTGGCCCAGCGCGACGATGCCCTCGCGCGCGGCGTGTCACTCATGGAGTGGACCTTTGATCCGCTGCAAATCAAAAACGCATTCTTCAACATGGAGCGCCTCGGCTGTGTCGTTCGCCGCTACGTGCGTAATCAGTACGGCATCACGTCGAGCCTCTTCGATCAGGGCATGCCCACGGACCGCTGCACGGCCGAATGGTGGCTCAATCACCCCCGCGTCGTCCAGACCCTTGCTGGAACGCCCCCGCCCAAGCCGCCCATCGAGCGGCGCATCGAAGTTCCGCTCGCCATGCCCGGCTGGCGGCGCGACGATCCGAAACGCGCGTGCGAGGCCCAGGCCCGTATCAGCGATGCGTTCGACGAGTCCTTTCAAAAGGGCCTCGCCGTCGTCGGTGTCGAACGCGGCGAAGACGCGGGAACGTATCTGCTCGGCAAATGGTCCCCCCAGGAGTAATCAACACCGATGCCCTTTTCTATCGAGCGTGTCATTCTGCGGCAAATCAAAATGCCGCTCGTGCACTTCTTCGAAACCAGCTTTGGCCGCACCTACGAACGCCACATGGTGATCGTCGAAGTCCAGAGCGAAGGCCTCTCCGGATGGGGTGAAGTCACCGCCGGCGAAAACCCCTTCTATAACGAAGAGTGGACCGAATCCGGCTGGCGCATTGTGCGTGATTACGCCGCCCCGCGCATCGTCGGCCACAAGCTGGAATCGGCCGAAGGAGTCGCCCCGCGCACCGCACATATTCGCGGTCACAATATGGCGCGAGGCGGACTCGAAGCCGCCGTGTGGGATCTCGAAGCCCGCCGCAACAACGTACCGCTGTGGAAGCAGATCGGCGGCGGCGCGCGGCGTGAGATTCCGTGCGGCGTCTCCATCGGCATCCAGGACAGCGTTGCGCAACTGCTCGACAAAATCGAAACCGAAGTGAACGACGGCTACCAGCGCATCAAAATCAAAATCAAACCCGGCTGGGACGTCGACGTCATCCGCGAAGTCCGCAAAAAGTTCCCTAACATCCTGCTCATGGGCGATGCCAACTCGGCCTACACGCTGGCCGACATCGACCGCCTCAAGGCTCTCGACGAATTCAACCTCATGATGCTCGAGCAGCCGCTGGCCCACGACGAGATCATCGATCACGTGCAGTTGCAGGCCGCCCTCAAAACCCCCATCTGCCTCGATGAGTGCCTCCGCAACGCGCACCAGGCCGAACAGGCCATCCGCATGAACGCCTGCCGCATCATCAACATCAAGCTCGGCCGCGTCGCCGGGTTCGCCGAAGCGAAAAAGCTCCACGACGTCGCTCAAGCCAACAACATCCCCGTGTGGTGCGGCGGCATGCTCGAAGCCGGAATCGGCCGCGCCCACAACATCGCCCTCGCCTCGCTTCCCAACTTCACGCTCCCCGGCGACGTGTCGGCGAGCAAGCGCTACTGGAAGCGCGACATCATCGAACCTTGGGTGGAGACCACGCCCGCCGGTACCATCGCCCTCCGCGATGAGCCCGGCTTCGGCTACGCCATCGATCACGATTTCCTGCGCTCCATCACCATTCGGGAGGAAACAGTCGCTTGAGCGACTCTGGCTCTACCCACCCTGGCAATACACGCCTCTACGCCCTGCTCGGCTTGATGCTGGTTCTGTGGTCGGCGAACTACATCGTGGGCAAAGTGATCATGCGCGAAGTCCCCGGCATTCTCGCCAGCGGACTCCGCCTGCTGTTCTCCACCATCGGCATGATCCCCATATATATCTGGTCTCGCGGCCGTGGCTATTCCCAGCCGCATCCCATGCGCTCGCTGATGAAGCTATCCGTGCTCGGCATCGTCGGCGTCGGCTTGAACCAGCTCACGTTCCTTGCCGGCCTCGGCCGCACCAGTGTCGGACACGCCGCCCTCATCATCGCGCTCACGCCGGCCCTCGTCCTCGGCATCGCCTCGCTTGTAGGCCTGGAACGCGTCACGCGCTGGAAAATCGGCGGCCTGTGCCTCGCTGTTGCCGGCGTCGCCGTTCTCCAACTCAATCCCGCAAAATTCGAAGGCGCATCGCTGCTGGGCGACTTCT
>JBDTVQ010000165.1:0-13425 GCA_040007195.1 Acidobacteriota bacterium
GCGTAAAACCTCACCTTCATGGCGGAACGCTTGCAGTAGTTGGCAAGCCCGCTGAACGGACTGCACGAGATCTGAAGATTTGGTCCCTTTGGCGACTGCCATTCCCACCCATGATAGTGAAATAGTCGGCGCCTTGCCCGAGTGCGGACGAGGGCGTGCCGTCTCGCATACTGAGACACTCGTCACAGTTAATGCGTGAAAAACACGCGACCTGAAACAAATGACCGTCTATATGCCTCTTTATTTGAAGAGAGGAATTTGATGAAATCCGCCCGCCACCGTGTGATTCTATTTTTGCTCGCGCTCGTGGTTGCCGCTCGTCCAGGCAACTCGGCAGCGTTTGAAGGCAAACAGGCCCCCGTACAGCTGATTTGGCAGAATCCCGGTGCGGTCGAATCGCTTGACTTCGTGGGAGGCCCCGGCGGCCGGTCGGGCGCGCCGAAACCACCGTTCCGCTTCATCGAAGAAGATGCGTCGGGAACGAGCCCCAAGGTCAAGGTGAAAGACGCTCGCGGCGCCGTCTGGTCCGTAAAGTGGGGGGAAGAGGTGAATTCCGATGCGTTCGCTTCGCGCATCGCATGGGCCTCCGGTTATTTTGTCCAACCCGTGCATTTCGTCCCGCGCGGCAAGATCCGCGGCGCCACGGGGCTCAAGCGTGCGAAAGATCTCATCGGTAAAGACGGAAGCTTCACCGCCGCGCGGTTTCAACTGCGAGATCCACGCGTCAAGTTTTTGAGCAATGAAGATTGGACATGGAGCCTTAATCCCTTTGTGGGAACCCGCGAGTTGAATGGGCTCAAAATCGTCATGATGTTGACCTCCAACTGGGATAACAAAGACGCGCGTGATGCTGACCGCGGCTCAAACACCGGCATTCTGCAGGACACCGTTCAAGGCCGTACCCGCCTACGCTATTTTGTTGCCGATTGGGGCGGCTCGATGGGTAAGTGGGGAAACGTCATCGGGCGCGAAAAGTGGGATAGCGCGGGATACGCAGCGCAGACCCCCGAATTTATCGAAGAGGTCAAGGACGGCATCGTAAAGTGGGGCTACCATGGCCAGCGCACGTCCGACGCGACCCAGGACATACACGTGTCCGATCTCAGGTGGATCCTCAAATACGTGGGCCGCATCACCGATGCCCAGCTTCGCGCCGGATTGCGGGCAAGCGGCGCTACGCCTGCCGAAGTCAATACGTTCACCGGCGCGATGCGAGCGCGCATTAACCAGATGCGTTCAGCGGCACGGCCGCAGCCGCTGCCGAAGGCCGCGCTTAATTCTCGCCGCTAGTCTGTGGCGCGTCTAGAATTCAAAACGCAAAGCGACTTGCCCCGTACGCGCGCCGCCGAAGTCGACGCCTCGCGCGCCCGTGATGCGGCCGAACTGCGAATCGGCGACATTCAAGTTCGGGTCCCCGAGGTTGGTCCAGTTGGGCAGGTTGGTGAACGACCCTTCCAGCCGCAGTCCCACGTGTTCGCGAATGACAAAGCGCTTGCTGAGGCCCATATTGAGGGCGACTGTTCCCGGTCCCTCAAAGATGCCCACACCGGCGTTGCCGTATCGTCCGATTGGCGCCGGATCGCGGCCTGGAGTGGAGCCCACGCGGCAATCAAACTGCAAACTGTCGGTGCCGCGTCCCGGACATACGAACGCGTTGCGGTCGGCCCAACGGTCGGCGGTTGGGTTAGACACAGAACCGTTGGCGGCTCCCAGGCGGTCCGGACGCTGTGAACCGCGGCTTGGCGCATTGCTGCCCGAGGGATCGCCACCGGAGAAGGTTGGCGTGAGGTAAGGTCCGCTCTGTAGGGTGAGGATGCTCGCAATCTGCCAGCCGCCGAGAACCAGGTCAGCCGCGCGGTTGCTCCCCGAAAGGAACTTGCGGCCCTTGCCGAACGGGAGCTCATAAACGAGCGTATTCACGAAGCGATGCCGTCTCGTGGCGTAAACGTCGCCGCGGTCCCCGCGCCGGTTGAGCGAATCGGTGACGCGGCCTCCACCGGTTTCCCCGGCAAAGCTCGTCGGGTTCGGGCCGGCGTTATCTGCCAGATTTTTGGCCAGCGTATAGGCCGTCGTGAAGCTCAGTCCGCTGGTGAAGCGCCGGTTCAACTCGAATTGAAGGGAATTGTAGAGGGAGTTGGCGCCGGCGTCACGACTGAAAATCAGTCCCCAGTTCGGGAAAGGCCGCTCCAGGTTCGAGCGCTGCGAATAGAAAGTCGTCGATGCGGCCATCTGGTTGACATCGGGCGCCCAGGGAAGCTGATAGGACCGGTTGCCGATATAGGATACGCGCAGGCCAGTGTTGCGGCTCAGTTCACGGTCAATACTGAGGGCCCATTGCAGCATCTGTGGAGGTTTGAAGTCGATCGCGTTCGCCGTTCGGAATTCGAACGATCCAATCGATCCGCCACGTACGCCGCTGCCCGGCGTTCGCGTGTCTGGCAATGCGAAAATCGGTTTCCCATCGGTACCGATGTTGTTGAAGTTGCGCACGTCGCTCTGTACGGTTCCGGTGAGCGAGAAGAAAACCGACCCCATGATGATCATGTTGTAGAGCCCGCCACTGGCGCGCACGGTCGTTTTGTTGTTCAGGCGATAGGCCAAGCCCACACGCGGCAGGAAGACCTTCTTGTATGTGTTGCGAAGAGCGTCCGGCAAACCGGCGTCTTCGGCTGTCACGATCGGCGTGCAGCCAATGCCGTTCACTGGTGCGCCCGGGCATCCGTTGAAGGAGAGAATTGCGCCCGGCGCCACAAGTTTGCGAGCTTCGGGATCGGACATAATCACCACTTGCCCGGTGCGCGCCACGTTGCGATCGAAATTTGCGATGTTCAGGCCGTTGTCGCGATAGCCAGGATGGAGTTCATAGCGAAGCCCCAAATCGACCGTTAGATTGCTCGTTACGCGAATCGTATCCTGCGCATAGGCTTTGTAGTGGGTCGCCTGGCCGTCGTTGTCGCGCGAAAGTACGGCGATTGCCGATTGCGCGGGTACGCCCAGCAGGAAGTCCGCAAAGCCATATCCGGAAAATGTGGGGCCAAAACTAAAATCGCCGTAGTTGTTGCCGGTCGTGAAACTCAGGCTCGATCGGGCGCGAAGGTTGCGAACGTCTCCTCCGAACTTGAAGGTGTGTTTGCCCTTCACCCAGGTGAGGTTCTCGATGAACTGGAGGTTGTCGGAGATGCTGAATCCGGGGCGGCCCTTGCTCACCGACGTGTAGAGATCGACACCGAAGCTGGGCAGGCCGTTGAAGAAGATATTTTTTTCGATGTCCTTCAATCCCAGGCTGTCCGTGAAGCTACGGCCGTCAAAATTGAAGATTGTGGCTGAGTCCGACTTCACATAGCCGAAACGAAGCTCGTTCAATAGATTCGGCTTCACGGCATAAGTCCACGATGCCGCCGCCTGCCAGAACTTAGCGCTGTTCGTGTCCGAGGGCAGTGTCAGAGCATTCGCGCCCAGGGCGGGATTGTTCTTGTAGCTAAATCGCCCATATACGTGGTGCTTCACGTTGAAGTTCTGATCCACGCGGGCTTCGTATTGGTCCGAATTCACATTGGTCGCACGATTATCGCGAAAATTATTGGCCGTGCGAAAGTCTCTTGAATCGGTGTTGGGCAGCGGATAGAGCGTGATCACCTGCTTGGCGATAGAAGAGATACGCGATGCGGGAATGATGTTTCCCGCGAAGGGTGTGCCGGTGTAGGGGTCGCGAATGTTCACGCCTGGCTCGCGGCTAAAATTGCCCTCGCGAACCAAACTGGTCGGCACCGTATTCTGAATCGTTCCCTGGCGGGGGAAGCGCAACGATTCCCAGGTGAAGTAGAAGAATGTCTTGTCCTTGCCGTTGTACAGTTTCGGAATCGAAAGCGGACCACCGAGCGTCCCGCCAAATGTGTTACCTATTTTTGCCGGAAGCACGTTCTGCCCGTACGCGCGCGCGTCGAAAGCCTTGTTTTGGTGATACCAGAACAGCGCGCCGTGGTAGTCGTTCGCCCCGCCCTTGGAGATCACCGTAATGTCGCCCGGTTGCCCAAACTCGGCGGTATTGCCCACGCCCTGAACGCGCACTTCGGAGATCGACTCGACGGAAAGGAACATGTTGCGGTTGGGGCTATTGCCTGTCGCGACGGTGATCGAAATGCCGTCGACGCTGGATTCGGATTGCGCGGGAAGTCCCCCCTGAATCGACAGCGCCGTTCCGTTGTCGGCCTGGACGCCAGGAAGAGATTGCAGCAATGCGTAGGGGCTCGTGCTGCCCGCGCCTCGTACGTTCGAGGGCAGGTTCAAGACCTTATTGGCCGTCAGATAAGAGGCGATCGTGGGCGTATCCGTCGCGATCACGCCAGCCGACGATTCAACTTCGACAGTTTGCGACACATCCCCCACTTGCAATTGCGCGTCGACGCGGAGGCGGGTGCGCGCCTGCAGCGTTAGTCCGGAGGAAGAAAAAGTTCGAAATCCCGGAGCGGTCACAGTGACCAGATAGGGGCCGGCATCGATATTCTGAAATTCGTATGTACCCTCGCTATTGGTTTCCGACTCGCGGCTGACATTCGCGGCCGTCTGCGTAATGCGCACTTTAGCGCCCTTTACCACGGCGCCCGTAGGGTCAATGACGTTGCCAAGAATGACACCAAAGGTGGATTGAGCCTGTATCGACGAGCATGGGATCAGACCGATCGCCACGATCGAAAACGCCAGTTTTTTGTGAAGAAACATTCTTATTTTCGCTCCTGAAAACACACCCGAAGTTGGTCGAGTATAGCGCGACTTTGGTTTCGGCGAAATGTCAATTTTGCGACAGGCTCATGCTAAGATGGCCCATCTGCCGGTGACGATTCCCAACCAAAGCCTTCAGAAAACTGCCGGTTGGGTACACCTCTGGGCATTAGGCGTCGGCGCCGTTATCGCAGGGAACTTTTTCGGGTGGCAGACTGGCCTTCTCGCGGGCGGTTTCGGTGGTCTCTTCATTGCGAACTTACTCATCGCGCTGATGTATGTTTGCCTGGTATTCTCCATCGCCGAACTCTCGGCAGCGCTTCCGTCAGCGGGTGGATTTTACAACTTCACGCGTACGGCGTTTGGTAAGGACCGTGCTTTTCTCAACGGACTTACTGACGCCATCGAGTATGTCACCACGCCCGCCGTCATCGTCGCAGGCATTGCCGGCTACATGAAAGTGTTCACTCCGATCGCGCCCGAATGGGTTTGGTGGGTTGTCTTTTACGGCATGTTCGTCTTCATCAACGTGAAGGGAGCCGCTCTGACGTTTCGCGTATCGATGATGATTACGGCGCTCGCCGCCGCCGTGCTCGTGATTTTCTGCGCCAGTGCGGTGCTCACGGGATCGTTCAGTTGGGACAAGGCGCTCAATATTCCGGCGGCGCCGGGCAATTCGGCCTTCCTTCCGTTCGGCTGGTTTGGAGTGTTCTCCGCCATGCCTTACGCCGTCTGGTTCTATCTGGCCATCGAACAGCTGCCGCTGTGCGCCGAGGAGAGTTACGATGCCGAGCGCGACATGCCGCGCGCACTGAAATGGGGCATCGCCACGCTGCTCGCCTTCTCGCTTGGCGTGATGGTGCTGAACTCGGGCGTCGGTCCCGGCGCGAGCGGAGTGGGCGCCTCAAATTCCCCACTCGAGACCGGCTTCCGCGCCATCTTCCCCAGCGGCATGACGGCGCTGGTGCTTTCCGTCATCTCGCTCACTGGCTTGATCGCCAGCTTTCATTCGATCATCTACGCCTATGGCCGCCTGCTGTTTGCGTTGAGCCGCTCCGGCTATTTACCCGCGGCGCTCGGTTACGTTGGGCGCTGGCACACCCCTTCGGTGGCTCTCATCTTTGGTGGTGTGCTCGGCCTTGCGCTATGCTTTCTCGCCCAGCGCTATTCGACCAGCGTCGGCGCGGCAATGTTGAACATGGCTGTCTTCGGAGCCCTAATCTCCTACATCCTAGTGCTCTTATCGTTCATTAAATTGCGAACAGACATGCCACTCATGCGCCGCCCCTATCGATCGCCGCTCGGCATTCCTGGCGCGGTCATGGGAATCTTGCTGTCGATCATCTGCCTCGGCGCAACCTTTGCAATCCCGTCGTTCCGGCCTGGAGTGGCGGGAACCGCTGTATTCGTTCTCGTCATGTTGGCCTACTATTGGCTGTATCGCCGCCGTCACGTGGAAGCCTATGAAAGAAACAACCGCGCGTCTGAACTTGTCTGATCTCAAACGCCTTGCCACGCAGGGTGCCGTGGATACCGTGATCGCCGCTTTCACCGATCACTACGGCCGCCTGATGGGCAAGCGGTTCGATGCGGAGTTTTTTCTCGATCACGTGGCAGGTGACGGCACGCATGCGTGCAACTACTTGCTGACCACGGATGCGGAAATGGATCCCGTGCCCGGCTACCAGTTCGCCAATTGGGAGCTTGGCTACGGCGACTTTCACCTCGTTCCCGATCTCAAGACCCTACGGCGGCTAAGCTGGCAAGACCGCACGGCGTTCGTTCATTGCGACGTCGATCATGTGGCGATGGCGCCGCGCTCCATTTTGAAGCGGCAACTGCAGCGTGCCGCCGCACTGGGTTATCAACCGATGGCCGCTTCGGAATTGGAGTATTACGTCTTCCGCGACACCTACCGGGACGCCGCGAAAAAGGACTACCGCGGTCTGGAACCGCTCGGCTGGTATCTCGAGGACTACAACATCTTGCAGGGCACGCGCGAGGAGTTCTATACGGCTGCCGTCCGCCGCCACCTGAAGGCATCGGGCATTGCCGTCGAAAACTCCAAGGGCGAGTGGGGACTCGGCCAGCACGAGATCAACGTTCGATACGGTCCCATTCTTGAGATGGCGGACGATCACGCTCTATATAAGCAATGCTTGAAGGAAGTCGCTGAACAGGCGGGAGTGAGCGTAACCTTCATGGCGAAGCAAGCGGCAGGCCAGGCGGGCTCCGGTTGCCACATCCACCTGAGCCTGCGCAAGGGTGGAAAGAACGTCTTCGCCGGGAAGAAGAAGATCGGTCCCGTGAACGGGTCCGACGTGTTTCGCTGGTTCCTCGGCGGATGGCTCGCTCACGTGCCCGAGTTCATGGTGTTCTACGCGCCCACAATCAATTCCTACAAGCGATTCGAAGACCTTTCCTGGGCGCCCACCCGCCTCGCGTGGAGCCATGACAACCGCACCGCGGGTTTTCGTGTTGTAGGCAGCGATGAGTCATTGCGCATCGAATGCCGCATTCCCGGAGCGGACATCAATCCCTACCTTGCCTTCGCTGCCGCGCTCGCCTCCGGACTCGACGGAATCGAAAAAAAGACTGAACCGCCGCCGGTTTTTGAAGGCGACGTGTATGCCGCGCGCACCCTGCCGCGCGTACCGTATTCATTGGCCGAAGCTGTGGAACACTTCGAGTCGAGCGGCTTTGTGAAAGAGACGCTGGGCGCGGACGTCGCCGCCCACTACGGCCATTTTTATCGCAGCGAGCAGCGAGCGTTCGACAAGGCCGTTACCGACTGGGAACGCCGCCGCTATTTTGAGAAAATTTGATCTGAATCCGAAGGAAGCCATTCATGCGTTTGAAAGACGAAGTCGCACTTATTACTGGAGCAGGCAGCGGCATCGGCCGCGAGTCCGCCATTCTGTTCGCCGCCGAAGGCGCGGCGGTCGTTGCAGTTGACGTGAATCTCGGCGCCGCCGAGGAGACCGTCGCCACGGTCACTGCCGCGGGCGGGAAAGCGATCGCCGTGAAGGCCGATGTTTCGAAAGCGGCCGATTGCGAAGCGATGGTTGCCGCCGCCGAGAAGACCTACGGCAAACTGACAGTCCTGTTCAACAATGCCGGAATCTCACACGCCGACGACGATGACGCGATGTCCACGACTGAAGAAGTCTGGGACCTCACTTTCGCCATCAACGTGAAGGGCGTCTTCCTGGGCTGCAAGTACGGCATCCCGGCATTGAAGCGCGCCGGCGGAGGTTCCATCATCAACACTGCCTCATTCGTGGCAATTCTCGGCGCAGCCACCCCGCAGCTTGCCTACACCGCCAGTAAAGGCGCCGTGCTTTCCATGACGCGCGAACTCGCCGCGATTCACGCCCGCCAGAACATCCGCGTCAACGCCCTCTGCCCCGGACCCCTACGCACCGAATTGCTCATGAAATACCTCAATACCGAGGAGAAGAAACAGCGCCGTCTGGTTCACATTCCGATGGGTCGCTTCGGAGAAGCTGCCGAAATCGCCAAAGCCGCGTTGTATCTGGCCTCATCGGATTCGTCGTTCGTAACCGGATCTGAATTCCTTGTTGATGGTGGCATCACGGCCTCCTACACAACGCCCTTATGAGCACGCAGAGGACAATCTCGCCCGTCGATGGCCGCGTTGTTGCCGAACGCGAGCTGGCATCAGCCGCACAAATCGACGCCTCACTTTCGCATGCCGTGGCCGCGCAGAAGGCCTGGCGTTCCGTAGCGCTGGATGAGCGCATTGGCATCCTCACCCGATTCGTCGAGGTGATGGAAGCGAAGGCGGATGCCATCGGTGAAGAGATCGCCTGGCAGATGGGCCGGCCGGTCCGCTATGCGTCCAACGAAATCCGCCGCGGTTTCGCTGAGCGCGCCCGCTTCATGATCGCCGCCGCGCCGAATGCGCTCGCCGATCTGGCGCTGGCCCCCAACGCGGGCTTCACACGATTCATTCGCCGTGAGCCGGTCGGCGTGGTCTTTGTCATCGCGCCCTGGAACTACCCGTACCTGTGCGCCGTGAACTCCGTGGTTCCCGCTCTGCTGGCCGGCAATGCGGTGATCCTCAAACACTCCGCTCAGACACCGTTGTGCGCCGAACGCTTCGCCGAGGGGTTGCGTGAAGCCGGCCTGCCCGAGGGTGTCTTCCAAGTTCTCCATCTCACTCATACCGATGTCGAGCGCGTAATCGGCGATGAACGGATCGATTTCGTTTCTTTCACCGGTTCCGTCGATGGTGGTCATGCCGTGCAAGCCGCTGCAAGCCGCCGCTTCATCGCGGCCGGTTTGGAATTGGGTGGTAAAGACCCGGCCTATGTGCGCCGCGACGCCGACCTGTCTCACGCCGTGGAAAATCTGGTCGATGGAGCGATGTTCAATTCGGGCCAATCGTGTTGCGGCATCGAACGCATCTATGTCCACCGCGATGTCTACGACGAGTTCGTCCAGCGTGCGGTCGAATTGACACGCACCTACGTGCTGGCCAATCCGCTCGAGGCGAGAGCCACGCTCGGCCCGATGGTGCGCACCTCCGCCGCGGAGTTCGTTCGCGCGCAAATCGCCGAAGCAATTGAGCAGGGTGCTTCCGGGCATATCGATCCCAGTACCTTCTCTGCCGACCAGCCCGGCAGCCCGTACCTCGCGCCCCAAATCCTCACCAACGTCAACCACTCCATGCGCGTGATGACGGAAGAAACCTTTGGCCCAGTCGCGCCCATCATGCCTGTTGCCTCCGATGAAGAAGCTATCGCTCTGATGAACGATTCGCGTTACGGCCTCACCGCCGCCGTTTGGACCGCTGACGTCGATGCCGCAATTCGCATTGGCGACCAGATCGAAACCGGCACTTGGTTCATGAACCGCTGCGACTACCTCGATCCCGCACTCGCCTGGGCGGGTGTGAAAGACTCCGGCCGCGGCTGCTCGCTCAGCGTCCTCGGTTTCGAACAACTCGTTCGCCCCAAATCATTCCACCTGCGCACTGTCACGATATGAGATTCGGTCTTCTCCAGTGCGACCATGTGGACGATCACAACCGTCACCTCGCAGGGGACTACAACGACATGTTCGCACGATGGTTGCCGGGCGAATGGCGCGTCTACGATCTTGAGGCGGGCGACTTTCCACGCCCTCAAGACTGCGACGCCTGGATCTCCACCGGTTCGCATTATTCGGTATACAACGATGTCCCGTGGATTGAAAAATTTGCCCAGCTCATCCGGGATATCGACTCATCCGGCCGGCCATTTGTCGGAATCTGCTTCGGGCATCAGATGATGGCCCATGCATTGGGCGGACGTGTTAGCAAGAGTCCACGCGGCTGGGGCATCGGCGTGCACACCTTTTGCGTGCATAGGCCCGAACCATGGATGCAGCCGCCGCTTGCCTCCGTTTCGCTCCTCATGAGTTGTCAGGATCAGGTGGAGGTGTTGCCGCCAGACAGCGTCGTATTAGCCTCCAGCGACCATTGCCAGGTGGCAATCTACCGCCGTGGCGCGATGCTCGGAATACAGGGCCATCCCGAGTGGCAGCCGCCATACGCCGCTGCGCTGCTGAATGAACGGACCGAGAGAATCGGCGAAGATCGAGTTGCTTCCGTGCTCGACACACTCGACACTATTCGACACTCTGCCGAACTGTCGCAGTGGGCACGGAACTGGATTGATACGCACGCTAAAATTGGATCATGATCTCCATCCGCTCCGCCGCCCAGTCTACGGCGGGGGCCACGCTCGATCAACCGCTCGATCATCTCTCCGCCTGCCATCGCCGCATCGAACAGCGGCTCGATACGTTGGAGCGTGTGGTCCCGGTCCTGTGGGAACGCCGTGAAGAAGCTTTGCAAGCTCTTCACAACGCATTTGCCTTTCTCGATGGCAACGGAGTGCTCCACACCGAAGACGAGGAAGCCAGCCTCTTTCCACGACTGCAGCCGAAGCTCCAAGCCGGACAGGCAGCCTTTGTGGCCTCGCTTGAAGCCGACCATCAAGCGGCGCACAAGCTCTATGCCGCGCTGCGGGATGTAGTCGCGAAAATAGAAGCGGCACCATTGTTCGACGCCTCGCTTGCCGCAGAGTATGAAACGTTGGTGAGCCGATTCTGTGCGCTCTACCGGCGGCACATTCAGGCGGAAGATTCCCAGCTCATCGACATCAGTAGAGCGCTGCTCACGGACGAAGAACTCGCGCAAATTTCGTCGGAGATGAAAGCCCGAAGAGCGCTGTGAACTTCACCTACGCGCACCCCATCCTAAGCACCGCTGAACTGCTCGCCGCGCTACGAGGCTGATTTCAAGCTTCGATAGCGCCGTATCAACGCGTTCGTTGAGCTGTCGTGATGGAGCGTGGGTTCGGCTGCGCTTGCCAGTTCGGGAATCATGCGCGCCGCCAAAATTTTTCCCAATTCCACCCCCCATTGATCGAACGGGTTGATATCCCAGATGGCGCCCTGTGTAAAGACGGAATGCTCATAAAGAGCGACTAGCGCGCCAAGTGTTGCAGGACTCATTTGCGCAGCCAGAATCATATTCGAAGGACGGTTTCCTTCGAATACCCGGTGCGGCGCCAGCCATTCAGGAGTTCCCTCCGCTACCACCTCTTCGTGCGTCTTGCCAAATGCAAGCGCCTCAGCTTGCGCGAAGACGTTCGCCATGAGGATGTCGTGATGCCGGCCCAATGGATTCAGCGGGCGCCCGAATGCGATGAAGTCGCAGGGAATCAGCCGCGACCCTTGGTGAATCAGTTGATAGAAGGAATGCTGCCCGTTGGTGCCCGGTTCGCCCCAATAGATCGCGCTGGTCTGGTAGTCGACCGTTGCTCCGCTCAGCGTAACGTGCTTGCCGTTACTCTCCATAGTCAACTGCTGCAGATACGCGGGGAAACGCTTGAGGTATTGCTCATAGGGCAGTACCGCCACCGTTTCGGCACCGAGAAAATTTGTATTCCAAACGGCGAGCAGGCCCATCAATACCGGCAAGTTTCGCTCGAACGGGGCGGTACGGAAATGTTCGTCCATCTGATGAAAGCCATCCAGTAATGCGCGGAAATGCAGAGGACCGATGGCGAGCATTGTGGACAGTCCGATGGCGGAATCCATAGAGTAGCGCCCGCCGACCCAATCCCAAAAGCCGAACATGTTGGCCGTGTCGATACCGAATTTCGTCACCTCTGCCGCGTTGGTTGAGACTGCGACAAAGTGCCGAGCGACCGCCGACTCGTCGCCGCCCAGTCCGCCCAGGAGCCATGCGCGAGCTGTCTGCGCGTTTGTCATCGTCTCCATCGTGGTGAACGTTTTCGACGACACGATGAACATCGTTTCCGTGGGATCGAGATCCAGTACGGCCTCGGCGAAGTCATCACCATCGACGTTTGACACGAAACGAAACGTCAGAGCTCGCTCACTATAGGCCTTCAAGGCCTCGTACGCCATCACGGGCCCAAGGTCGGAGCCACCGATTCCGATGTTGACGACATTGCGAATCCGTTTGCCCGTGCGCCCCTTCCACTCGCCGCTTCGCACACGGCCGGAAAATGCAGCCATGCGATCGAGGACCGCGTGAACATCGGGCACGACGTCATGTCCATCCACGAGGATCGATGCACCAGCAGGAGCACGCAGCGCCACGTGCAGTACGGCCCGGTTTTCAGTGGTATTGATTTTGGCGCCAGTGAACATCGCCTCCATTCGCAGCCGCAATCCCGATTCTTCGGCAAGCTGCAACAGCAGTGCGATGGTCTCGTTTGTAATGCGGTTCTTCGAATAGTCGAGATACAGCCCGGCTCCTTCGGCCGTCAGCCGCGTACCCCGTTCCTGGTCGCCCGCAAACAGACCCTTGAGGTTCAATTCGCGAACGTTCTCCACATGCGAATGGAGCGCGGTCCATGCGGGCCGGGCCGTCAGCGGTTGAGGGGCAAAAGCAAAGTTGTCATTCATATTCTTGCCGCTCAGCTCCGTTTCTTCTGCCAAAGCCGGAAGCCTCCGATGAACGCGTTGGTGTTGTCACCCGCCCGGCATCCTTGCGGCAGTTCCTCCAGCAATTTTACGTTTCCCCCGCCTAGCACAACGTCCTCGGGCTCCAAGGCCGCAATCAACCGCGCTACGGCATCGGCTACTTTGCGGCGCCATTTGCGCTTGCCCAGGCGGTCCAGGCCGCGTTGTCCCACATAGTCCTCGAACGTGCGCTTTCTGTACGGCAAGTGGCCGAGTTCCATGGGCTCAACAATTCCATCCACGATCATCGCGGAGCCAAGGCCCGTGCCCAACCCTAGGAACAACATCTTGCCGCCCTTATAGCTTCCCAACGCCTGCATCGCGGCGTCGTTGATGATTTTCACGGGACATCCGAAGGCTTCCTCGTACTTGAATCCGACCCAGCCGCTTCCCAGGTTGAACGGCTCTGCCACCGGCCGGTTGCGAAGCACGGGTCCTGGATACCCGATTGATACAGCGTCGTATGTCCACGGTTTAGCTAGCTTCTTGACCGCTGCGACCATACGGGCAGGAGCCATCTTGGGACCGGATTCAAACCGGCGAATTTCCTTCTCGCCCGAGGCGAGTATCTTGACGTGTCCGCCGCCCACATCGACTACGAGCACCTTCATCTTGCTGCTCCGGTTGGCCAAGCGCCGACGTGGGTTGTCTCATTCCAGAGCCGGATCACCGGCCGCGAGACATCGTGCTCATATCCCA
>JBDTVQ010000166.1:0-13371 GCA_040007195.1 Acidobacteriota bacterium
ACGCGTTGACGGTGGATCGCGAGGCGTTTGCAGCTGAGGTGAGCGCCGAGGTGGGACGCGCGGCGGGGATTGAGGTCAGGCGTGGGGAACTGACGAAGCTGCCCGAGGATGGGGTGGTGATCGTGGCGACGGGGCCGCTCACCAGCGACGCGCTGGCGATGGAGATCGCGCGGCTGACCGGAACCGAGCGGCTGTTTTTCTACGATTCGATTTCACCGATTGTCGAGGCTGATTCGATCGATATGTCGGTCGCGTTCCGGGCGTCACGGTATGGCAAGTCGATCGACGGTTCGGACGACTACATCAACTGCCCGTTCAATAAGGAAGAGTACGGGCGATTTCTCGATGCGCTGCTCGAAGCGCAGAGCCACACGCCGCACATCCCGGATGACGTACCGTACTTCGAGGCCTGTCTGCCGATTGAAGAGATCGCCCGGCGCGGGCGCGATACGCTGCGGTTTGGACCGATGAAGCCCGTAGGCCTGGACGATCCGCGTACAGGGCGCTGGCCCTACGCAGTGGTCCAATTGCGGCAGGAGAATTTGCGCGCCGATAGCTACAATCTCGTCGGGTTTCAGAACTATCTGCGCTATCCGGACCAAAAGAGAGTGTTTCGTCTGATTCCCGGACTCGAGAACGCCGAGTTCGTGCGCTACGGGCAGATTCATCGCAACACCTATATCAACGCCCCGGCCGTGCTGTTGCCGACGCTGCAGATGCGGCGTGAGGCCCGCGTGTTGTTTGCCGGACAGATCGCGGGCATTGAAGGCTACGTCGAATCGATTGCGACAGGACTGCTCGCCGGGCGTCATGCGGTGGCTGTCGAGCGTGGCGAAGAGGTGCGCGCGTTGCCGGGGGCGACGGCGCTAGGGTCGCTGTGCCGCTATGTGTCGGGCGCGGACCCACGCCACTATCAACCGGCGAACATCACCTTCGATCTGTTGCCGCAGTTGGAAGAAGAAACCAAAAAGCGATTGAAGCACGACAAGCGCGCGCGCCACGCCGAGGTTTGCAAGCGGGCGCTGGAGGCACTCGATGAGTATCTCGCTGTCGCCGCTCAGTGAACAGTTTCTCGACGAGATGCGGCGCGAGAACGCGTCGGCGCACACGCTACGCAACTACGGAGTCGATTTGCGCGAGTTCTGCGCGTTTTTCGATGGCGGTGGCGAGCCGGACCTGACGGGGATGCGGCAGTGGCTATCGTCGCTCTATGAGCGCGGGTTGGCGGTGCCTTCCATCCGGCGCAAACTGGCGTCGGTGCGCTCGTTCTATCAATACATGATGCGCGAGGGGGCGGTGGCGGCAAATCCGGCAAAGCTGTTGAGCACACCGAAGATGCCGAAGCGGTTGCCGGAGGTGCCAGGCGCGGAGAAGACGAACCGGCTGCTGGACGACGTGGCGGCGGACAAACTGGAACGGCCTTATCCAGAGCGTGACCGCGCGGTGTTCGAGATTCTCTATGGATGCGGGCTGCGCGTAAGCGAGCTCGCCGGGCTGAACCTGATGGATATCGACCGCGCGGAGCGCGTGATTCGCGTGCGCGGCAAAGGCAAAAAGGAGCGCTTGGTCCCGTTTGGCTCGAAAGCCTCCGAGGCGTTGGAGCGTTGGCTCGCAGCGAGGCAGGCGAAACCGGGCGAGGTGGCCGTGTTCGTGAATCATCGCGGCGGGCGGTTGTCCGACCGCAGTATGCGTTCGCTGGTGAAGCTCTATTCGATGCTGCTGGCAGGCGATTCGAGCTTGCACCCGCATGCGCTACGACATGCGTTTGCGACTCATCTATTGGCCGACGGCGCGGACCTGCGCAGTATTCAGGAGTTGCTGGGGCACTCGCAGTTGTCCACGACGCAGCGCTACACACAGGTGGCGCTGACGGATTTAATGAGGGTGTACGATGCCGCACACCCTCGCGGAAGCAAGAGTAAAAGCTAGAACTTCAGGTAAGCCCCGAATTGGATCAGGCGCCGGCCAAACAGGTTCCCGGTGATTTTGCCGAACGTCGTGCTGGTGACGGTTTGGTCGCCAAGATCGAAGGTCGGGTGGTTGAACGTGTTGTAGGTTTCGGCCCGGATCTCGAGCGAAACGCGTTCAGTGATGGTGGTCCGCTTTTGCAGGCCCATGTCCATGTTCCACGCGGAGGGGCCGGAGAACATGCGGCGTTGCAGCGAGCCGATCTCACCCGCACCCGGCTGGAAGAAGATCTGGCCGGAGTAGGGAGCGGCGCCGTCGGCCTGGACCGCGCGGCCGTCGGTGCCGAGCGCGCTGGAGGTAACCATGTACGGGCCAGTGCCGCTCATGCGGAAGGCGAGCGCATCGTCGAGTTGCGCTTTATCGAGGGTAGTGATGGCCGTGTTCCCGGCGGAGCGGGCTGTACGGTTTAACGTTCCCCGGCCACTGAGTACGGAGAAAGGCGTGCCGCTTTGATAGAGGTAGAAGCCGGAGAGACTCCAGCCGCCGATGATTTTATCGAGCACGCCGCTGGCCGCCAGCATCTTACCCTTGCCCATCGGAAGATCGTACACGAAGTTGAATTTGAACTGGTGCGTCAGGTCATATGGGGCGCGGGCGCGCTCGATGGCGCCGTTGGCAATGTCGAGGAAGGGCTCGAAGCGGGTCTGCGTGTCGCCGAGAGTGTCGGTGAGCACCTTCGAGTAGACATAGTTGCCCTGGAAGAAGAGGCCCGAACTCACCTGGCGTCGCAGTTCGAGCTGCAGCGAGTTGTAGGTGGAGTTCGAGTAGTTGGTCATGACGTTTGCGCCAAGGGCATTCGGATTGCGGTAGAAGTTGGCGCCGAGGTACCCGCTGATCTGGTAGGTATTCGCCATTTCGCCTGCCAGGCCCTGGCGAATGTTGTTGATGACCGTCGCGTTCGTGAGGGAGCCACCGTCTTCGAGGCGGTCAAACGCCGGAAGCGGCTGACTGCCGGGCACGGCCGGGTTATAGGCGGGGAGGAAGCCGCGTCCGGCCGCCAAGGAGAGGTAGCCGTTGTTCTGGGCTTTCTTAAAGTCGTCGAGAAAGCCATTTTCTTTGATCATGACCTGGTTGTAGTCGAAGGCGCGGTACATCTTGGTGGCGTGGTTGCCGACATAGCGGCCTTCGAGAATAAAGCCACGGTATTCCTGCTGGATGCCGATGGAGAATTGCTGCACGTAGGGCGTCACGAGGCCGGGTTCGGGGAGGCCGATGGCGGCTTGCGAGTTTACGGCGTAGTTGTCGGCAAAGGTGCGGGGAACTTTGAATGCCGGGGTGGGTACTTTTTGGGGGTTGTTGGCGAAGTCCGGAAGCGCGGATCTGGTTGCCGTGGTCGAAAGTCCGGAGTTGGTGCCGACGTTGTTGTCGAGCGAGCGGATCATCTCGTCATTCACGTAGCTGATGGTGTAGCCGGCGCGCAGCGAAGTCTTGCCATTGCCGAAGACGTCCCAGGCGAGACCGATGTTCGGAGCAAAATTGTTCAGGTCGCGGTTATACCAGGGCCTGCCCGCGGATTTGCCGGCATAGTTCAGCGTTCCGACTGGATTTAGCACGGTGTCGATCACGTTGCCTTTGAGGTCGGGCAGCAGGTAGAGGGAATCGCGCTCATCCACGGGCGACCAATAGTCCCAACGCACGCCGAGGTTGACTGTGAGGCCCGGGCGAACTTTGAAATTATCCTGCAGGTAGAAAGCGTGGTTGTCGAGAAGGAAGTGGCGGCGGTTCTCCTGGCCGGCGACATAACCGCTGGTTCGATCCTTTACCTCAAATTGCTGCGTGTAGCTGGTCAGAAAGCCGCCGAGCGAGGCCAGCAGGTTGTTGGCGGCGGTCAGATCGGCCGAGCTGATGCCGGGCAGCTGAGCCGCGACGAGGCCGCGGTGGCCCGTGCCGACTCCGATGTTGTAGGTGGGAATCGTGCCGGCCTCGTTGTAGTTGTCCACGCGGATTCCCTGGTATTGATAGCCGAACTGGATCTGGTGGCGGCCTCTGGTGTAGCTGGCATTGTCCTGCAGGTTATAGGTGTCGGTATAGCGGCCCTGGCTGCGGAAGGTATTCAGAGGGTTCGAAAATACGAAGCCGGTGACGATCTTGTCGGCGAACTGCGTGTCGCTCACGAACGTGCTGGGCGAGAAGAAGAATCCTCCGCGCAGTTCATTGGTGAAGCGGGGGTTGGGGTTGGTGCGCCAAGCGGCGGAAACCAGCGGCCGGCTGGTGTCGTTGTAAACCTGGGGCACGACGCTGTAGTCATTGGCAATGGTCGAGTCGTTGCGGTCGGTACGCTCGGTGTTCCAGGAATACGTGCCGGAGATGGTGTTCTTAGCGGAATGCAGGTAGTCGACCTTGGCGAGCAGGTTGTCGCGGGTGGTGTTGTTGCGGGCGTTGAACCGGTATCCGGCCGTGTTGCGGAGTAGGGCGTTGTTCGAGTCGCCGAGGTTGAAGTTGTTGATCTTGTCGGCGCCGGGCAACTGTTGCAGAACCTGGGTGACATAAGGGTCGGCACTGATGCCCATCAACTGCAGGACGTTCGCCTTCTGGGTGACTCCAGCGGCAAGGTAAGTAAAGGTTCCCTGGCGCGCGTCACTGGTAAGGATGGTGCGGTTTACCGTCGTCTGCTGGTTGAGCCGGTAGGCTTCGTAATTGAAATAGAAGAGGAGCTTGTCCTTCTTGATCGGACCACCGAAGGAGCCGCCGCCCTGGTTCTGGTTCAGAAAGGGAAGGCTCACACCGGACTGGTTGCTGAACCACGAGTTAGCCGACGTGGCGTTGTTGCGGTTGTACCAGTAAAGGGAGCCGTGGTAGTTGTTTGTGCCGGAAGGGCTGACGAACGAAACCTGAGCCGCCCCGCCGCCGAAAGCAACGCCGGGGTTCGACGTGACGACGCTTACCTCGGCCACCTGATCGGTGAAGAGCCGGTTGGGTTGAAAGTCGAGGGCGTTGGAGCGGATGAAATTGTCCTGGATGTTGATGCCGTCGTAGGTGGAGTTGGCAAAGGGGGTGCGCAGGCCGTTAATGACGGTGGTAGTGCGGCCGGTGTAGCCGATGCCCGCTTGCGTTTGAATGAGGTTGATGACGCTGCGATTGAGGATGGGGAGGCGGCGCACCTGTTCCATGGAGACGGTGTTGGAGATTTCGGCGTTCGCCGTCTGAATCGTCTGGATGGTGCCAGTAACCTCGACCGTTTCCGTGACCGAGCCTACCTCCAGCTTAATTGGGGGCAGGCTCGTTTCTTTACCGGAGTCGAGCTTCAAGCTGCGGATGACCTGTTTCTGGAAGCCAGTCGATTCGGCGATGATGTCGACGGTGACCGGGCGCAGGCCGATGAACGAGAACAGGCCTTCGGCTGTTGTGGTGGTCGTGCCCAGCACGCCCTCGCCGCCGGGAAGGCGCAGAGTAACGGTTGCCCCTGGAATGGGGGAACCGGTTGGATCCGTGATGCTGCCGGAGAGGCGAGCGGTATCTTGTCCCCACACAGCGGTGGTGGCAAGCACGACAAACAGAGCTATTAGTAGATTTGCTTTCATGTCGATAATCCCCAGGTGGATTTATTCAGGGTATCCGCATTGCAACGTCGGTGCAATGCAAATGCTACGGAGGGATTAGGGATTTTCCTAGGGTGGAGGAACGGTTCCACCGCCGGGTGGGGCCCTCAGGCAGCGCCAGTATCGAATTCCTCGGCTGTAAAGCGGAAGAGAGTGATGGAGACCGCGACCAGGACTGGTCCCAGAATGATACCTGCGAGCCCAAAAGCCGAGGCACCACCGAGCATGGCGACGAAGAGGACAAGTGTGTTGATGGGCAGCTGCGCGGTAAGCACGAGCGGGCGGACAACGTTGTCGGCCTGCGACACGGGGAGGGCGCCCCAAATGAGCATGAAGACGCCCAGTTTCCAGGACCCTTGGGCGAACAGCACACCAGCGGCGGGGATCCACACAAGGGCTGTTCCCACGATGGGAATGAGCGAGACGGCGGCGGCGGCGACCCCCCAGAGGGCGGGCGAGGGGAGGCCGGCGATCCAGACACCAATGCCGCAGAGGATTCCTTGGGCCGACGCCACGGCGACCACTCCGTTGACGCTGGCGACAATGGCCGCGTGAATGGTGCGCAGGAGTTCGGCGGTGCGCTCGGGTCCGAGGGGAAACCATCGAATGGCCCGGGAGTAAAGGTAGCTGCCATCGCGGAGCGCAAAGAAGAATGCCAGCAGCATGATGATGAACTTGATGGCGCCACTGGGTATGGAACCGATGGCGGAGAGGGCCGCGCCGATGAGAGCGGTGCCTGCCTGGGCCAGCCGGGTCTTGATCATTTCGCCAAGGGCCGTTCCGGTCATGCCGAAGCGGGCGGCGATGGAATCGAGCGGGCCGTCCAACGTGTGCAGCAGGCGGTCGGCTCCTCCGTCGGCGGTGGCGGTGCGGGCGGCGGTGTAGGCCTGGCGGAGCTCATCGCTTACGAGCACGATGAGGAAGGCCAGGGGGATTACAATCACCAGGAGCATGAGCGCGGTGGAAAGAAGCGGCGCCAGCGTGGGACCGGAAACACCCTTTTGGATTCGTTGGTGCACGGGGAGAAAGACGAGGGCAAGCAGGCCACCCATGAGGAGCGATCCGGCAAAGGGGCGCACAACGAGATAACTGGCATAGATCGTTCCTGCCAGCAGGATCAAGAGCGTGATGCGTCGGGCGGACCATGATCCCATCTCAGTGAGAATAATAACACGTTCACAATGAGTAAGATAGCCTAGTCATGGGAACGTAGCGCGGCGGATAGCTGCTACCGTGAGTGCAGGTTTGAGGGTTTGAACTTGACAATGATCGACTCAGACTTAATAATAGGGACAGGCTAAATTGCAGGGCGGATGCTGCCGATGTAGTAGCGAACGGCGGAGTTCTGCAAAGCCAGGAAATCTTGATGAGACGGGGGAAGCCGTCTGGGGCCCGCGGAACCGGGTACCTGCCAGGGAGGTAATTGCATGAGCAAAATTATCGGTATCGATCTAGGAACAACGAACAGCGTGGTCGCCGTTATGGAAGGCGGCCAGCCGGTTGTAATCCCTAACCAAGAGGGCGGCCGGACGACTCCGTCGGTGGTCGGCTTCACAAAGTCGGGCGAGCGGCTGGTGGGCCAGGTGGCCAAGCGCCAGGCCGTGACCAATCCCGAGAACACGATCTATTCGATTAAGCGGTTCATGGGACGGCGCTATGACGAGGTCTCGCAGGAGACCAAGCTCGTTCCCTATAAGGTTGTGTCGGGCGACCATGGCGACGCGCGTGTCGAAGTGAACGGCACCAAGCAATCGCCGCCGGAAGTGTCGGCGATGATTCTCGGCAAGCTGAAAGAAGCGGCCGAAGCCTATCTCGGCGAGAAGGTGACGAAGGCCGTGATCACGGTCCCGGCATACTTCAACGACGCGCAGCGGCAGTCGACCAAGGACGCGGGCAAGATTGCCGGCCTCGAAGTGATGCGCATCATCAACGAGCCGACGGCGGCTGCGCTGGCGTACGGTCTCGATAAAAAGAAGGACCAGACGATCGCCGTGTTCGATTTCGGCGGCGGCACGTTCGACATCTCGATTCTCGAGGTGGGCGACGGCGTGGTGGAAGTGAAGTCGACCAACGGCGACACGCACTTGGGCGGCGACAACGTCGACCAGCGGCTGATCGAGTGGATCATCGACGAGTTCAAGCGCGAGCAGGGCATCGACCTTTCGAAGGACCAGATGGCGCTGCAGCGGCTGAAGGAAGCGGCCGAGAAGGCCAAGATCGAGCTGTCGACGCTGCTCGAAACCGAGATCAACTTGCCGTTCATCACTGCCGACGCGAGCGGTCCGAAGCACCTGGTGCTGAAGATCACGCGCGCGAAATTCGAGCAGATGATCGAAGACATTCTGCAGAAGGCGCTCGGTCCGTCAAAGCAGGCGCTGGCCGATGCCGGCCTGACACCGCAGCAGATCGACGAAGTGGTAATGGTCGGCGGCTCGACTCGTATTCCCCGCGTGCAGACGCTGGTGCGCGAGCTGTTCGGCAAGGACCCGAACAAGACGGTAAACCCGGACGAAGTCGTGGCCGTGGGCGCCGCGGTACAGGGCGGCGTGCTGGCGGGCGAAGTGAAAGACGTGCTGCTGCTCGACGTGACCCCGCTGTCGCTGGGCATTGAGACCTTGGGCGGCGTGTTCACGAAGCTGATCGAGCGCAACACGACGATTCCGACGCGCAAGAGCGAAGTGTTCTCGACGGCAGCGGACAATCAGACGTCGGTTGAGATTAAGGTCTACCAGGGCGAGCGCGCGATGGCGCGGGACAACCGGCTGCTGGGCGTGTTCCAACTGGTGGGCATTCCGCCGGCTCCGCGCGGCGTGCCGCAGGTGGAGGTCACCTTCGACATTGACGCCAACGGCATCCTGAACGTAAGCGCGAAGGACCGGGCGACCAACAACGAGCAGAAGATCACCATCACCTCGAGCTCGGGGTTGAGCAAGGACGAAGTGGATAAGATGGCGCGCGACGCCGAATCGCACACCGCCGACGACCGCACGCGCAAGGAAGAAATCGAGCTGCGCAACACGGCCGACTCGATGATTTACAACGTCGAGAAGATGTTGCGCGAGCACCGCGAGAAGATCAGCGAAGCCGACGCCGCCACGGTGGAAGAGGCTGTCGCCGAGACGAAGAAGGCAATGGAAGAGGGCGGCAAGGAGAAGATCCAATCCGCCATGGATAAGCTGACCCAGGGTTCGCACAAGCTGGCCGAGGCGATGTACAAGGCAGCGGCGCCGCCGAGCGGCGATGCGGGTGCAGGTACGCCTGGCGGGGCTCCAGGTGGTGGAGCACCGGGCGGTGAGAAGCCGGCCGACAACGTCGTGGACGCTGAGTTCGTCGACGTAGAAGACAAGAAGTAACTTTTCCTAGTGGAGGGCCGGAGGGGATCTCGCATCCTCTCCGGCGCTAACCATGAAACCGAAACACGAATATTATGAAACGCTCGGGTTGAAACGAGGGGCCACCGAAGACGAAGTTCGGAAGTCCTATCGCCGGCTTGCGCGTAAACACCATCCCGACTTGAACCCCGGCGACAAGGCGTCCGAAGACCGTTTCAAGGACGTGCAGGAAGCCTACGACGTGCTGAGCGATCCGAAGAAGCGCCAGATGTACGACCAGGTTGGCTTCTATTCGGAATCTGGATTTGCGAATGCGGCCGATCAGCAAGGGGCGGGCTCGGGATTCGGGTTCAGCGGCTTCGACTTCACCGATATGTTCACCAACGCCGGTGGAGGCACGCGGCCGGGCGCGAAACCCGAGGATTTTGCCCACGAGGGCGGCGGGGGAAAGTTCGGCGACATTTTCAGCCAGTTCTTCGGCGGGAACCGTAAGCCGCAGCGGCAGCCGGAGAAAGGCGCCGACCTCGAATACACGTTGAGCATCGACTTCTGGGGCAGCATGAAGGGCACCCAGGCGAAATTGAACATCACCCGGCAAGAGCAGTGTATGGCTTGCCGCGGGAGTGGCCATGCCGGCGGGAACAATGTGGTGTGTCCGGGCTGCAACGGCAGCGGTACGGTGACGCAGCAGGCCGGGGCGATGAAGTTCAACCTGAGCTGTCCGCGGTGCGAGGGCACGGGCCGGCTGCGTAATGTTTGCCACAACTGCCACGGCGACGGGCGCGTGGCGTCACAAGAATCCGTGGACGTGCGCATTCCGGCGGGCGTACAGAATGGCGACCGGTTGCGTGTGGCCGCCAAAGGCAATGCCGGAACGATGGGCGCGCCATCGGGCGACCTGTACATCACGGTGCGCGTGGAGCCGCATGCCTTTTTCCAGCGCGAGGGCGACGACATTCAAATCGAAATTCCCGTGACCGTTTGGGAAGCGGCGCTGGGGACGAAGATCGAAGTGCCCACCATCGATGGGCGGGCGCTGCTCAAGATTCCGCAAGGCACGCAGAATGGTCAGAAATTTCGCCTGCGCGAGAAGGGCGTAAACAACTCTCGCAAGGGCAAGCGCGGCGACCAGATTATCGAGGTGAGCGTGCAGGCGCCCAAAGCGCAGGACGAACGGACACGCGAAATTCTGAGGGAACTGGCGCAGTTGCACGAAGAAGACCCGCGCGCCGAGCTTTGGGCGAAGATATAGATTCGTGCTTAGAGACGCCACATGAAGCGATCGCGCAGCAAAGCCGCCTATATGATCTCGGCCGTCGCCGAGCAGTACGGGATTCACCCGCAGACGTTGCGGCTGTACGAGCGAGAAGGTTTGTTGAAGCCATCGCGCAGCGACGGTAACACGCGGCTGTATACCGACGAAGACCTGGAGCGGCTGGAAATTATTCTGAAGCTGACGCGCGACCTGGGTGTGAACTTGGCGGGTGTGGAGATCATCCTCAACATGCGCGCGCGCATGGAAGCGATGCAACGGCAGATGGAGGAGTTCATCTCGACGTTGAACCGCGAATTGGCGCAGCGTGTGCAGCCGGTGGAGCCGGAGCCAAGCAACACGCTGGTTCCCGTTCTAAGGATGACGGAGATGCCGATTCCAAAAAGTGCAGCGGAGCCGAAGCCCGCAAAGGCGGCGCGCGGCCGCGGCAAGCGGACGTAGCCCCCAAAAGGCCTAGCGCATCGTCTTGACGTATTCGCCAGTCGATGCGTCGATGTAGATCGAGAAGTTGCTCGTCGAAATACTGCTGCCCCACACGACGCGCCAGGCGGGATTCTGCAGTTCCTTGGTTTTCTCCAACAGGAAGAAGATGGGCTTGTCGGGGTTCTTTTTGATGTATTCGACGGCATCCTTAGTGGCCATCGCCGTTTTCAAAACCTCGTCGGTATCCTTCTTCAACGCCTGCATGGGGAACGGCGCATTGGTGCCGCGCGGCCCGGAGTAGTTCTCCTCGTTGTTCCCATAGATGCCCTTATTGATGCCGCCATCGGCGTTCACCACGGCATACGTGTAGGTCTTCATGAGGCGCTTGCTGTCGGATACGAAGGTGCATCGCCACACGGGGTACTTGCCGTCGCCATAGGGAACTTCTTTCAGCTCATAGCTCATGCAGGACATGGGCGTTAGGTCGGCGGCCCAGGGACGGGCGGCGCTGTACATCTGAAAGAATGCTTTCAAACCTGAGACCGGTTCGGCGGGCTTGGGCGGTTCTTTTTTGACGGCGGGCTTGGGAGCGCTGCTACACGCGGCAAGGAGGAGAACGCCTGCTACAGCAAGGCTGGCGCGTCTGGAGAAGGTCGACGGCTTCATTTGCTTCAGTGTAGCAATGGAGAGACGTTAATTTCCGCTCAAGTAGCCAGGCCGGTGGCCGATAAGACCGACAGAGGAATCAGTGTCGATGAACCTGACCCCGATAGGGCTGGACGGCCTGAAGAGAGCCGATGAGAAATTGGAGAGAACCGCCAAGGACTTGGCTCGGCTTCCCTTGTCCGTGGATGCGGGCGAAACCGCCGCGGCCGATGAAGTGAGCTTGAGCGATTCGATGGTGGCGCTGCTTGAGGCCCGTCACAGTTATGAGGCGAATCTGAAGCTGATCTCGACCGAGGACGAGTTGACCAGGCACGCCATAGATATTCTGGGCTGAAGGATTTGGGCCTAGAGGCCGGACGTTTCGAGGAATTGCCGGAGCGCGGCGGTGAAGCGCACCGGCTGCTCGATGTGTAGAAAATGGCTTGTGCCGGGCCAGCAATCATAGCGAAGCTGCGAGCACCATCGGCGCATCCAGGCTTCGTGCTCAACCCCAACACGCGCCATCGGCGTGGGCGAGGCCCACAGCGCGAACACGGGCACCCGCACGCAGTCTTCGTCCGTTCCCAACCACGCACAGACATCCGAATCGCTAAGTGACTCCAGGGCGCTCAGGCCGAGCGAAGCCGGCTGCGCCAGCATGCTTTCTTTAACGCCGGGCGGTGTGTCGGGACCAATCATTGTGTCGATGTAGGCGCGGGCGGCGTGGGCGTAGTCCTCTCGAAAGGGCTGCAGGAAGGGCTCACGGCGGGCTGGATCGGGCGGATATTTTGGCAAATGGCCGTCGACAAAAACAGCGGCGGCGATCAAATCGGGACGGTGGCGCAACAGGCGCCGGGCAAGCGTGGCGCCCATGCTGTGGCCGATGACGATGCATCGTTCGGGCAGCGGGGGCAACGAGCCGTCGTACGCGAGTTGTGGGACGCGGACGTCGCGCTCCGCGGCAAAGGCACTGGAGATGGGGGACCAAAGTGCCGGAGTGCCACACCAGCCGTGCAGGAACACAAGCGGCGTGGCCATCGCTATCGAGTCAGAATTGAGCTGCGTGTAGCGTAATCGAGCACGAACGACGGAAACACGCCAAGGACGAAAATTCCAATAGCCGAGCCGATCAACGCCAGGCGGATGCCGCCTGGAATTGTGGGCGTCGTGTCGGCGATCTCGGTCGGCTCATGGAAGTACATGACGACGATGATGCGCAGGTAATAGTAGGCGGCGACGGCGCTGTTCAGCAGTCCGAGCACGGTGAGCCAGATGAGGTTCGAATCGATGGCCGATTTGAAGACGTAGAACTTCCCGAAGAAGCCGCCGGTGAGCGGTACGCCGATGAGCGAGAGCAGGAACCAGGTGAACACAGCGGCGGTGAGCGGCTGGCGGCGCGCATAACCGGCCATGTCGTCGATACTCACGAACTGTTCGCCCTTGCCGACGTAATGGGTGACGATGGCGAACGCGCCTACGTTCATGAAGGCGTAGGCGGCTAGGTAGAACATCGCCGCGGCAATACCCGTTTCCGAGTGCGCCACGACGGCAACCAACACGTAGCCTGCGTGCGCGATCGACGAGTAGGCCAGCATGCGCTTGATGTTGTTTTGGCGCAGCGCGGCGAAGTTGCCGATGACCATCGTGGCCAGCGCCGAGATCCAGAGAATTGGCTGCCAGCGTTCGGTGAGTCCGCTGAAGGCGATGGAATAGACGCGAAGGAAGACGGCGAAGGCAGCGGCTTTGGGAGCGGCGCTCATAAAGGCGCTCACCGGGGCGGGTGCGCCCTGGTAGACGTCCGGCGCCCAGCTTTGGAAGGGCGCGGCGGAAACTTTGAACGCGAAGCCGACAAACAGCATGGCCGCGCAGGCGCTCACGAGAAGAGGCGAGTAGACGCTTTCGGGGCTGGTGAGGAAGCGGTGAATCTCCTGCAGGTTCGTAGTGCCGGTGACGCCGTAGATCCAGCCGACGCCATAGAGCAGGAAGGCCGTGGCAAACGAGCCGAGCAGGAAGTACTTGAGGGCAGCTTCGTTATTGCGCTTGTCGTTGCGGAGGAATCCGGCGAGAACGTACGTGGCGATGGAGCTGATCTCCAGGCCGATGAAGACCATGATCAGTTCATTTGCGGAAGCGAGTATCGATTGGCCGCAGAGAGAGAAGAGGATCAGCGCATAGAAATCGGCTGAATCGG
>JBDTVQ010000167.1:0-13301 GCA_040007195.1 Acidobacteriota bacterium
ATCGCCGAAGAAATCGACGCGCTCCGCCGCGAACGCAAGGCGGTGATCCTCGCTCACCACTACATGGACTCCGAAATCCAGGAGATCGCCGACGTCATCGGCGACAGCCTGGAGCTGGCCCGCAAGGCCCGCGAGTATGAAGGCGAAGTCATTGCCTTCTGCGGCGTCTGGTTCATGGCCGAAACGGCGAAGATCCTCAATCCCACGCGCACGGTGGTTGTGCCCGACTCCGGCGCCGGATGCAGCCTCGTCGATGCCTGCTCAGGCGATCAGGTCCGCGCCTTCAAGCGCCGCTATCCCGATCACGTCGTTGTCAGCTACATCAACACCTCGGCCGACGTGAAGGCCGAAAGCGATATCATCTGCACCTCGCGCAACGCCGTGAAGGTGGTCGAGTCGATTCCCGCCGACCAGCCCATCCTCTTCCTCCCCGACATCAACCTCGGCAACTGGGTTCAACGCCAAACCGGCCGCACGAACATGCGCATCTGGCAGGGCGCTTGCATCGTCCACGCCACCTTCCCCGCCCGCCGCCTCGTGCGCATGAAGGCCGATCATCCCAACGCCCTCGTCGCCGCCCACCCCGAGTGCCCCGGCGATGTTCTCTCGCAGGCCGACTTCATCGGCTCCACGTCGGCCATCATCGAATGGGCCGTCAACGCGCCCCGCGACGAAATCATCGTCATGACCGAAAGCGGCGTCCGCCATTCGCTGGAAAAGCTCGCTCCGCAAAAGAAATTCATCTTCGTGCCAAATGAAAACTGCAACTGTAGCGAGTGCCCGTACATGAAGATGAACTCGCTCGAAAAACTGCGCGACTGCCTCGATACCCTCGAGCCGCGCGTCGAGCTGCCCGCCGATATCATGCAACGAGCGCTGGCGCCCATCGAGCGCATGCTCGCACTCAAGTGAGCCCCTCGCCACAGCAAGCGCCCCTCATCGACGGCTTCGGCCGCCTGCACGATAGTTTGCGCATCTCCGTCACCGACCGCTGCAACATCCGCTGCTTCTACTGCATGCCCGAAGAAGCCACCGGCTTCGTTCCCCGCGCGGGAATCCTCAGCTTTGAAGAGATCGAACAGGTCGTGCGCGTAGCCGCCCAGCTCGGCGTCCGCAAACTGCGGCTCACCGGCGGTGAGCCACTACTCCGCCGCGATCTCACCGTGCTCATCCGCAAGCTTGCCGCCATCCCCGGCATCGAAGACCTCGCCCTCACCACGAACGCCGTCCTGCTCGCACCCATGGCCGCCTCGCTCGCCGAAGCCGGCCTGAAACGCCTCAACATCCACCTCGATACGCTCGACCGCGCCCGCTTCGAACAGATCACGCGCCGCGACGAACTCCCCCGCGTGTTCGACGGCATCGACGCCGCCCAGCGGGCCGGACTGCCTGTCAAGATCAACGCGGTCGCCGTGAAGAATCTGGTCGAACCCGACATCGTCCCACTCGCCCGCTTCGGCCGCGAACGCGATATCGAAATCCGCTACATCGAGTTCATGCCTCTCGATTCGCAAGGGCTCTGGCTACGGGATAAGGTGCTGCGCGCGGACGACATCCTCGCTCTGCTTGCCGCTGAAATCGGACCACTTGATCCGATTCCCGATGCCGACCCCCGCGCCCCCGCGCTCGAATACCGCTTCCACGATGGCATCGGCGCCGTCGGCTTTATCGCCAGCATCAGCCGCCCGTTCTGCCTGAACTGCAATCGAATCCGCCTCACCGCCGACGGCCACCTGCGCTATTGCCTCTTCGCTATCGAAGAGATGGACGTCAAAGGCGCCCTGCGCGATGCTTCCCTCAGCGGCGAAGAGCGGGAAACGAAACTCGCGGAACTCATCCGCGCGAACGTCCGGGCGAAGTGGATCGGCCACGAAATCAATTCCGAGCAGTTCGTGCCGCCTCCCCGCCCGATGTATTCCATCGGAGGATAAGCATGGGCATTAGCCGCGACCGCCTGGACAAACTCCACCGCCACTTCCTGGTGAAGCCCGGCTCCAAACTGAAGCTGAAAAATATCGATCCCGCATGGGCCGGCGGCGATCAAATCCCCAAAAAAGTCGCGCGCGAAGTGGCCGCCGCCGAGCTCACCGACGACATCTCCGATCTCGCCAAAGCGCAGGAACTTCTCTACGCCGATCGCTCCCGCGCCCTTCTCGTCATCTTCCAGGCGCTCGATGCCGCGGGCAAAGACGGCACCATCAAGCACGTCATGACGGGCCTCAACCCCCAAGGCGTTCGCGTCAACAGCTTCAAGGTGCCCTCCATGGACGAACTCGGCCACACCTTCCTCTGGCGCTACACACATCACTTGCCCGAACGCGGAATGATCGGCATTTTCAACCGTAGCTACTACGAAGAAGTGCTCGTCGTGCGCGTGCATCCCGAATACCTCGCCCCGCAAAAACTGCCGGCGAAAAAGTTCGACGGCCACTTCTGGCGCGACCGCTACGAAGACATCAACGCCTATGAGCGCCATCTCGTGCGCAACGGCACTGAGATCGTGAAGTTCTTCCTCCACATTTCCAAGGACGAACAGAAGCGCCGCTTCCTGGACCGCATCGAGAACCCGGAGAAGAACTGGAAGTTCAGCTCTGCCGATCTGAAAGAGCGCCGCCTTTGGGACCAATACCAGGAAGCCTTTGAAGACGCAATCACCGCCACCAGCACAAAGGAAGCGCCCTGGCACGTGATCCCAGCCGACAACAAATGGATGCTGCGCGCCCTGGTAGCCAGCATCCTCGCCGCGAAGATTCAATCTCTGAAGCTCCGCTTCCCCGTACTTCCCCAAGCGGAGATGGACAAGCTCGGCGAAGCCAAGGCCGAATTGCAAAAGGACAACTGAGCGCCGCGTGAGCCGCCTCCCCGAACGCATCGTCTGCCTCACCGAAGAGACCACCGAAACGCTCTATCTCTTAGGCGAGCAGCACCGCATTGCGGGCATCTCCGGTTTCACCGTCCGCCCGCCCGAAGCCCGCCGCGACAAGCCGCGCGTCTCGGCGTTCACCACCGCCAAGATCGATCGCATTCTCGCCCTCAAGCCCGACCTCGTCCTCGGCTTCTCCAACCTGCAGGCCGACATCGCCCGCGATCTGATCCGCGAAGGCATCAACGTGATGGTCTTCAACCAGCGCTCTGTCGAAGAAATCTTCGACATGATGGCAACTCTTGCGCGCCTCGTCGGAGCCGAAGAAAAGGGCGTCGCCCTCGAACAACGGCGGCGCGCCGGCCTCGAAGAAATTCGCGAAGCGGCCGCGCGCCTACCTTCACGCCCCCGCGTCTTCTTCGAAGAATGGATGGACCCGCTCATCAGCGGCATTCGCTGGGTCGAAGAACTCGTCGAAATCGCCGGCGGCGAACCCACCTTCCCCGCGCTGCGCTTCGAGCACGACGCTCGCAACCGCATCGTCACCGCCGAACAGGTTGTCGCCGCCAACCCCGAAATCATCATCGCCTCCTGGTGCGGCCGCAAAGTCAGCTTCGATCAGATCCGCGCCCGCCCCGGCTTCGATCAAGTCGACGCTGTCCGCAACAATCGACTACACGAAGTGAAGTCCAGCCTCATCCTGCAACCAGGCCCGGCAGCCCTCACCGATGGTGTGCGGGCCCTTGCGAAGATCGTGAGCGGCTACTGCCAGGCAAGTTGAGCCGTGAGCTTCCCGAAGTCGCTCAGCCCCTCCTAATGATGAATCGGTACGAACTTGCTCTTCTCGATCAGCAGGGACTGCGCATCCCTGGCCACCCTCTCGACCGGCATCGTGTTGAGCAAAGCAATGAGGCTAACGGCCATGCCGATTGCCGCCTGGCGGTAAAAATCAGGCTGTCCGGTCATTTTGTTTATGCTTCCGTGATCATTCTGAACCGTGCGAAGCCATTCAATCACCGGTTGCTTTCCCTCCGCCAGCCTGGACGCGAACGTTTCCAATACCATCCGTTCCGCACGATTGCGTTCGCTGTCGTGGCGCACAATGTCGTAAACGTCCGGACCAATCACAAGCCCGTCGTCGAAGACAACCGCGTCAAGACTGAACACAATCTCGTCGTATCGCTGCGAAGAAAAGTCGACTTGCATTTCGCCACGCATGGGTAGCACTTTGGTCGCATCTCCCGCCGGACCCAATATTGCGCTTGCCCCGCTCTTCAATCCCGATTGACTGGTCCTGAATAAAGCAAATGAGCACGGGTATGTCCTGTAGACGATCGTCGATTTATCGCTGCGGTATCGCTTCGCGTACCGAAGCGTGGCGAGATGGATGGATCGCCCCGAGTTATTCGTGAGGACGATGTGAAGTCCCATCAGCTGCGGATTATTTCGAAAAAACCCCACAGCCGGGCGTTCGATTCCAGCCATCCGCAGCGCCAGGCTATCCACCGCCGCAACGGTTATTCCCGCCGTCGAAAGCGCCGAGTCATGATTGTGCCGGACCGGAGCGATCTGCGCGGTGATGAAGGATACGTTGGCGAGCACCAACGAGGCCACAACGCATCTGCACGCGGCGTTCATAACGAACCAAAGCCCTACCTCTTCACCAGCGCCGCCACCTTGGGCGCCAACTCCTCATAACTCATTTGCCCCGGGTTATAGAGCCGCACAATTCCCGCGCGGTCAACGAGTGCCAACGTCGGCGAAGTCGAGCAACCCCAACTCTTGAAGTTCTCTTCGCTCACCGGAACCGCCATCTTCAACCCCCCATAGAACTGCTGCCGCACCTGCGAGATGTACTGCAACTCCTCCGCCGGCGGCGCATCGATCCCGCCCGCAACATATCCGTATCTCTGCGTCGGCCCCAGCACCACCAGCCCGCTGCTCTTATGTTCTTCCAACAAACGCGCCAGTACCGGACCCTGCGTCTTGCACTCGCCGCACCAGTGCGCCCAAAAGAACAAGACCACCGGCTTGCCCTTCAGCGACGCCAGCGTCGGCCCGCTCCCGCCAAGGAACTGCTTCGTCTCCAGCGCCGGTGCCGGCTTCCCCTCAAGCGTCAGCAAGTTTAGATTCTTCTGCAGCCGCGTGCGAATCGACGTCGCATACCAGGCCTTGATCTCTTTCTGCAGCAGCGCCACCGCTTCCGTGCGCTGCCCCTGCCCCGCTAGCGACAACCCCTGCACCTCAATGCTCGCCCCCAGCGCGAGCGGCAAAAGCGCTTCGTCATCCAGCTTGCGGCTCTTCAACGTCGCGTTCACCAACTGCCGCGTACGGTCCGCTTCCTTCATCGCCCGCTGCCAATCGGCCGCCGCCTGCGCACCGCGCGCAATCCAGCTCTGGGCAAAGATCGCCTCCGGCGTCCAGCCGTTATGCTTTTGAAACTCCGCGACCAGCTTCTCCGCCCGTGCCCAATCGCGCACCGCCGTCGCCGCACGCACATCCTGCACCAGACTCGCGCTCGCCGCGCTCACCAACATCATCAGGACTGCGATCAATCTCATGCCTTCTCCAGCACCTTTCGTGTCCAGTGATAGCTCGCTTCCAACTCGTCCCGCTCCGCCGCCAGCACCTCTTCCTTCGGCGTCTCTTTCGGCAGCGGCGTGCCGGCGCTCGGCTGGCCTTTTTCAGCCAGCGCTAGGAATCGCGTGAACTCGCTTGCGCGCACATCCTCGTATCCCTGCCAGAACTCGCGATCGAACACCTTGTACATCCGCGGCGTGGGCAGCGAAATGATTTCCAGCGCCAGCGTCACGCTCGGGCACCACTTCTGGAACTTCTTCACCCACTCTTCCATTCCGACGTTGCCCGCGCCCATTCGTACCCAACGCACGGCGATTCCCTCGGGTGTTCGCCACAAGATCGAATCGCGCACGCCGCTCGTCAGCGCATAAGGCGCCAGCGTCTCAAGCGTCACATGTGGATCCTCTAAACACCACGTCGCATTCCCGGAATCGAGCGTACAACCCACAATGTCGCGCCCCGCCGCGTCCAGCAACTGCCGCAACCCGCGCGCCTGGTAATCCCCCGCATGGTTCTCGATCGCCATCTTCATGCCCGCATCGAGCAACCGCGACCGCACCGCCCGCAGCACCTTCAACGTCTCTTCGCCATGACGCTCCAAACCGCCCGGAGTTTTACGATCCTCCGCCCGGCCCTGGAAACAACGGATGAATGACACGCCCAGCGCCTTCGCGATCGCAATCGACTTCACGATCTGCTCCGGCGCAGTCCCCAACTCCGGCTTGAACATCGTCGACGTCGGGCAAATCGAAGTCATGCCCAGCTCGATCCCCACGCCCAGCTTTCCCGCATACTCGCGCACCTTCTGAAGATGCTCCGGTTCCGTGCCGCCCAGGAACCGCAGCTCGCTGAAGAAACACACCTCCGCGCCCAACTTCGCACAGTAGTCCAGCGCCTCAAATGCCGACCATCCCTGCGACCGCAAGCTGAACAGGTCAATCCCCAGCTTTGTCTTCTGTAACGGCTTCTGCGGCTTCGGTTGTGCGGCGGCGGTGGACATGGCGAGCGTGCCTCCTGCGAAAGCGCGGCGAGTCATCCCCGCAGTTCCTTGGCCAGCCAGACGATGTAATCGGAGTTGCGCTTGCGTGTCTCGGCAATCAACTCCGCTGGCATCTCGTCCAGCTTCTCTTTGAAAAACCGCGTGTCCCCATCCGGCGCGGCTACATCGCGGCTGCCGTTAATGTTCCCCACCCAAAAGACGAGGAACAGATTGCCATCCACGCGCCCACGCATGGCATCCCCCAGGTAGGAGCCCTTGCCCATCTTCAAATACTTCTCCGCAAGTTGGCTCTCGTCGCCGAACGCATTGGCCGCCGCGAATTCATTGCACCGCGTCACCATGCGCTCATACAACTGCCGCCACGGCGAACTCTCCGGCTGCTCGCGCAACACATCGAACATCTGCAATTGCAGCTCGCCTGAAATCTTGTAGTTCAACCGCCCGCCCGTGGCTTCGCCAATCAGGTTCAACACTTCAGCCTGCTTGCCCGAACCCGAGTGAATCGAAAGCGTGGCGTTGAAATGCCGCGACACGTTTGCCAGCGCCCGCACACGATGCGCCAGCTCTTCCAGCGGCTTCCCGCCAAATTCGCTTTCCACGCGTGGCAACAGCTCCGGCCACATCTTGTGCCACACATAATCGCGCAGCCCCACGCCATTGGCCTCCGACGTATCCAGCGCATGCGGATACGCCTGCCGTTTCTTGAAGCCCAAATTCGGCGGTACCAACTGCGCCGGCCTCCCGCGCGCCTTCAACCAGTGCATGTAGAACAGCAGCTCTTCCGGCGTCGTCAGCGTTTCGGCCTCATCAATCGACGGTTCGAAATCGAACGCGCGCCCCAGGCCCGACATCGTCTTCTCGCGGCGAATCGCGTCGTACAGCTCCTCGTTCAACCGCAGGCTCTCGCCGAACTTCACCGCCAAACGCCGGATCGTCCGCTCATCGAAGCGATAGCTCGCCCCCGGCGCCTCAAACGGCTTCGAGAACTCATCCAGCACCCAGCCACGATCGTCGCCCGTGAACAACTGATCGAACCGTGACTCCACCTCGGCATCGCTCCACGCCTGCGGATGCCGCGTGTCGGCATGCAGCTCAAACAGCCGCGACGTATCCGTGGTGAACTTCGTAAAGCCCGCCGCCAAGTGGATGCACTGCTTCGTGAAATCCACACTCTTCCGGATCGCCTCCGGCGTATCGCCCGTAATGATGAAGTGATCGGCCTCGGCGTTGTATCCTTCGCGCCACCCGCTGCGAATCGCCGCCCACAACCCCGCCTCATACAAGTGAGGAATGGAAACCCGCGTGTGTCCCGCTGCCGTCGGATTCTCTCCATCCCGCGCCTCAATCGCCTCTGGCACCGTCATCTCGCGCGTCGCAGAAAGCTGTACTGTCGAAGCCATGTTCACGCCCGACGCTTTCAGAATCCGCCCAAATGCATCGAACGCCGCCGGCAAACTCACTTCCGGGTGCCGGTTGCCCACCGCAATCGCTGGCAGCGCCGCTTGCGGCCGTGGCAAGAACGAACGGTCCACCTCCGACGCAAACGTGCGAATCGCCGCCGCGTCGTTCGACGAAAACGGAATCGCGTTCACCACCACTTCGCGCGTCCCGCCCGGCCGCATCCGCCCAATCAAAATGGATTTCGGGAACAGCCCGCTCGCCGGCGACGACGCCAGCGCCATCCGCAACAACAACGATTGCGGTCCCTTCCCCATGTCCGCGTCCACCACCATGTACCACGTCGATGCGTGGATCGGGTCCTGCGCCAGCGATCCCCAATGCGGCGTAATTGTCGTAAGCTCCGTCGCCCCGGCCCGCGAAGGAAGCCGCTTGCGAACCTCCTCGTTGAAGGGCTTGCCTTCGGTGGCCTGAAATATCAACTCGGCCAAAGCAGCAGCCTCGTTCGCCTTCATCGGCAGTTCGAATGGAATCGTGGACACAGAAACGCGCCTTTCCTCACAGGGTCAGAGTCTTGAGATACTCGCGGAACGGCTTGCCCAGGTCGCTTCGCTTGAGCGCAAACTCAACCGTCGCTTTTAAGAACCCTAGCTTGTCTCCGGCGTCGTACCGCTTACCTTCAAATTTGTAACCGTAGATGGGCCGGTTGCGGAGCAAATGCTTCAACGCATCCGTCAGTTGAATCTCGCCGCCCGCCCCAGGCGGAATCGCGTGAATGCTGTCGAAAATCTCCGGCACCAGAATGTAGCGGCCGATGATGGCGAGGTTCGACGGCGCGTCTGCGGCCTTGGGTTTCTCCACCATGTTGCGGATCCGGAACAGCCGGTCCCGCGCTCCATTATGATCCACCGGTTCGGCGTCCACCACGCCATACGCCGAGATCTGATCCTTCGGCACTTCCATCAGCGCCACCACCGACGCTCCAAAGAATTCATGGATATCCAGCAACTGCCGCAGGCAAGGAATCTCCGCGTCGATCACATCGTCGGAAAGCACCACCGCAAACGGCTCCCGGCCCACCAGCTCACTGGCCCGCAGTACCGCATGGCCCAGCCCCAGCGCTTCCTTCTGCCGCACGTAACAAACATCGATCATGTCCGAAATGTCGCGCACCAGCTTCAGAAGGTCGCCCTTCTTCTTGCTCTCCAGCAGGTGCTCCATCTCGAAATTGACATCGAAGTGATCTTCAATCGAGCTCTTACCGCGCCCCGTCACGATGATGATGTTCTGAATCCGCGACTGGATCGCTTCCTCAACACCGTACTGAATCAGAGGCTTATCGACGAGCGGCAGCATCTCTTTGGGCTGTGCCTTGGTGGCGGGAAGAAACCGGGTGCCCAACCCGGCGGCCGGAAAAACGGCCTTGCGTACCTTTGGATGCATATCCATTCCATTGTATGGTTCGCGGGCGCCGGCCGATAAGTCGATGGGAAGGAGTGGATCGAACTTGTCTGAACCACTGCGCCAGTTAATCTACATCAGCACCGCCACCTGTCAGATGTCCGAAGAGGACCTGACAGCAATTCTTAACAAATTCCGTCCGCGCAACGGGGATAACGGTATTACGGGTATGCTTCTTTTTTGTGAAGGCCATTTTATGCAGGTCTTGGAGGGTCCGCCAGACGTTATCGAGACCCTATATACCCGAATCTGCAGCGACCCGCGCCATACCCGCCACCAGGTGATGTTCGACCACGCAATCGCCGCCCGAGAGTTCGGTGAATGGCAGATGGCCTTTCACAGCGTGCGCGTCAACGAACTGCGGGAGCAAGTAGGTTACCTTCCCTGGACCGAAGCCCGGGGCCCCAACCTCGAGCAAGATGCACGCCATTTCATCCAGTACTTCCATGACATGATGAGCATTCGCAGCTAGACGGGCCGATCCGCCCTCTGCCCGCTGGAGATCCCGCCCGCGCTGATACAATGGCCGCAGCTGAGGTATTTCCACATGCCAACCATGAATCGCAAGCATTTCATGCTTTCTCTCGCGGGATTACCCGCCCTGGCCGCCCCCGCGCTGGCAGCCGACGCCGCAAAGAAGGTGAACCTGCCCCCGCCCTTCGCCACACCTTCCTCCAACAACCGGCCGCAGGTGATCGATCGCCCCGGTGGCGCCAAGCTGCAATTGCCCGCCGGCTTCAACATCGAAGACTACGCCACGGGATTTGAAAAGCCTCGCTATATGGTGCAGGATTCCGCCGGCCACATTCTGCTCACCGACTCCGCTGACAACGGCACCGTCTACATCCTCGAAAAAGGCGATGCGGCAAAGAGCAAAAAGCTCATCACCGGCCTCTATCGTCCCTACGGCATGGGTTTCTACGGCGGTTACCTCTACGTCGCCGAACCCACTTCGGTGAAGCGTTACAAGTACGACGCCAAAGCGGCCACTGCGGGCGCCGGCGAGGAAGTCGTTTCTCTTAAGGGCTACGACAAAGGCCATTGGACCCGCTGCGTCATCTTCGACAACAAAGCGAAAAAAATGATCGTCACCTGCGGCTCCGGTTCAAACGTCGATGCCGGAGAGCCCCGCGAACGCGCTTCCATCATGCGCTTCAATCCCGATGGTTCCGGCAAAGAGTGGATCGCCGAAGGCACGCGGAACCCCGTGTCGATTCACCTGCACCCCACCACCAACCAGCTCTGGGCCACCGTCCAGGAGCGCGACCTCCTCGGCGACGACCTCGTGCCCGACTACTTCACCTCCATCAAGCAGGGCGGCTTCTACGGTTGGCCGTACGCCTACACCGGTCCCAACGAAGATCCGCGCCGCAAAGGTGAAAAGCCGGAGCTCGTCGCGAAAACCATCGTGCCCGACGTCGTCCTCGGCGCCCACGTGGCTGCCATGGATTTCCACTTCTACACCGGCAAAATGTTCCCCAAGCAATACCAGGGCGGGGCGTTCCTCGCTCAGCACGGCTCGTGGAACCGCTCCAAGCGCGTCGGCTACTCCGTCGTCTACATTCCGTTCAAGGACGGCAAACCCGCGGGTGATCCGCAGGACTTCCTTACCGGCTGGCTCCTCGACCCCAACAAGCGCGAAGTGTGGGGACGCCCGGTTGGCTTCCTGCAGATGCCCGACGGCAGCCTGCTCCTTTCCGACGACGACGGCGGCAGAAAGATTTGGCGCATCTCTTACAAAGGCTAGCCGCCACCGCGGTTGCCGGATTCGTTCTCTTGTGCGGGGCTGCCTCGGCCGCCCCGTTTTCCCACAAGCTTCACCTGAAGCTCGTGCAGAAGTGCGAAACCTGCCACACCACCATCGGCGCATCCACCCAGGCCGCCGACAACAATCTCCCGCGCGCCGAAGCGTGCCTGGCCTGCCATAAAGAGCCGGCCATCTCCGCTCCCCGCAAGATGACGGTCGGTCTCTTCAACCATCAGAAACACATCGCGTTCGGGAACCTCGCGCCCGTGATCCTCACGGCCATTCAGTCGAAAAACTACTTCTCCTCGCCCATCGATCCCACACCCCTTGCCGCCCTGGAAACCCAGTTGAAGTCGCTCACGCCCACCACTGCAAACGCAGGATGTCTCTCCTGCCACCACGGCGTCGCCGAAAGCGAAGCGCCCTCCATGGCCATGCACGCCAACATGCCCGACTGCCTGGTGTGCCACAACAAGATCGATAACCCCTTCTCCTGTGAGAAGTGTCACACCCAAGACACGCATCTGATGCCCGCTTCCCACACGCCTGATTTTGTGGATCGCCACTCCACCGCCAAGATGAATCTGGACAAGCCTTCCTGCGTCGTCTGCCACGGCAAGAAGTTCCGCTGCCTGGGCTGCCACTAGACGGCCGCCACTCAGCGGCTGCCGCTCAGCACCACCATCAGCGCGGATCACACAACTAAATCGATTTGCCGCAACGCTCCCGCCGTACCGTTCTCATTCAGGTACACGCCCGTCTTGCGAACCGTTGCCACCAGCTCGTTCGCGTCGTTCTTGTACTGAAACTCACCCGCGATGCCAGAGGTCGACAACGCGCCAATCCCAAGCGCGCCCAGATCCGTCAACGTGCCGTCTTCCAGCCGCAGCCGCAGTTCGCCAAACACCGGATCGCCCTCATCGATCCATCCATTGTGATCGGCATCGAACGCCGCCAGTTCGCTGAAGCCATCCCCCGTGCTGGGCCCGAACACCTCGCTCAGGTCCGTCAGCTTGCCATCACCATTTGCATCGCGCACCAGCAATTGCGAAACACCGCCACGGTCGAGAAACAACGGATCGCTCGCCTTGCCGCCGTTGCCGAATTCAATCGCCGACCCCGACTCCACACGAAAGCTCCTTTGCAGTGAGAAGGCGGCATCGAACTGGAACTCGCGCCCATCCGCCGTCTTGATGGCGCCCTTCGCACCCACCACTAGGCTCTCTTTTTCTTCGTAGACCTCGCGATGCCGCACCTGCACATTCCATCTCGGACCCTGCGCCTGTCCCCCGTCACCGCCCTGCGCACGCTTCGCAGCGCGGCCCTCAGGCCGTTGACCCGCACCGCTTCGCGTGCGAATCCCCTGCCCGCCATGATCGAATTTTCCTTTGAGCAACACACGAATCACCAGCTTCGCCAGCGTCGCGCGGGCATCGCTCGAATCGTCTCCCTCCTCCACGCCACCGTCGGCCGGCACCGTCGCCGCCTCATTCGACAACTCCGCCCGGTCGCGAACCAGTTCCGCCCGGCCCCGAACCGGCTCCGTCCGCTCGCGTGCTTTCTGTATCTGAACACGCACCTCGTCAGACACCTGATGACTCTCCGAATAGGAATGATAGACGGAGTAATCCACGGCCGAGCTCTCAATTCGCATGTAGTGCTCATCGGTTTGAGCAAGATATACTTCAGGACAAAATAATGCGAATCTGCGCCATTCTCTTAGTTCTTCTCCCGGTATTCGCCCAAGACGCCGCCCGCACCGCACTCGACCGCGCCGTCGATGACTTCTCCCACGCCCGCATCGACGATTCCGTGCGCGGCTTCGACCGCGTCGTCCAGCTCTCGCCCAACTCCGCCCCCTACCTTTGGCAACGCGGCATCGCTCTCTACTACGCCGGGAAATATAAGGAGTGCCGCGCGCAATTCGAGTCCCACCGCGCCGTCAATCCGAACGATGTCGAAAACGCCACCTGGCACTACTTATGCGTCGCCCGGGCCGAACCGCCCGAACTCGCCCGCGCTGCTCTTCTCCCCGTTGGACCCGACGCCCGCCGCCCCATGCGCGAAGTGCTCGATATGTTCGCCGGCAAGCTCACGCCCGCTCAGGTTCTCCGCGCCGCCGGCGACTCCCCCGAAGCCAACTTCTACGCGCACCTCTACATTGCTCTTTACAACGAAGGCATCGGTAAAACCGCACAGGCTCTCGACGAGATCCGCCTCGCCGCCGACCCCAAGTACGAATCCGCCGGCGG
>JBDTVQ010000168.1:0-13245 GCA_040007195.1 Acidobacteriota bacterium
GGGAGTCCCTGCGCCCATCTCAAATCGATGTCGTCGACCTGAAGCGCGACGCGGAGAACGCCCTGTCGAAAGGGGAGCCGCAGAAGGCAGTGGAGTTTGCGCTGCAGGCGAACCGGAGGACTCCGGACGACCTGGAGAGCTATTCGCTTCTGGTGCGTGCTTATCTCAAGTTGGGCAAGATCGAGGAAGCGGAGAAACAGGCGCAGTGGATGCTCGACCTTCGAACGGAAAATCCTTTGAGCCTGTTGCGAGCAGCGGATGTGAGGGAGGCCATCGGACAATGGGACGGTGCGATGGCGCTGCTCAATGATGCGTATGGGCGCGTGCAGACGCCTCGGGAGAAGGCGGAGATTTTGTTGCACGGCGCGAGTATTCAACGCAAGGCGGGCCGGCCGGAAAGTGCGGAGCGATTGACGGAGCAGGCACACAAGCTGGTGCCGGAGGAGAGCAAGTGATGCGATTCAAATGGTTGGTTGCTTGTGCGTGTGCGGCGCCGCTGCTGGCGCACTCGCTGTACCTGTTGCCGTCGAAATTCCACGCGGCGGCGGGCGATGAGGTGGTGTTTAGCGTGCACAACGGAGACGCGTTTCCCGAGAGCCAGGACGCGGCGGATCCGAGGCGATTCCTGGATGCCCGGTTGACAGGCAGCGGATCGCAAAGCTCGATTGTCGATTTTAAGCGCTGGGGCAAGGCGACGCATTCGGCGGTGCGCCTGCCGGAGGCCGGTGCGTATTGGATTTCGCTGCATACGATGCCGCGCGTGCTGTCGCTCGAGCCTGCGAAGTTTGAGCCGTACCTGCGTGACGAGGGGCTGGATTGGGTTGTTGAATGGCGAGCACAAAATGGCGAGGCGCAGAAGCCGAGCCGCGAGCGCTACTCAAAATACGCGAAGACCTATCTGGAGGCAGGTCCCGGCGATGTGTGGAAGAAGGTGCTGGGACTTGAAATCGAGATCGTGCCCGAAGCCGATCCCGCGTCCGTGAAGGCAGGCGGGAAGTTGCCCATTCGATTGATGTGGCATGGCAAACCGGCGGCGGGAATTCGCGTCGAGCGCGCCTGGGCGTTGCCGGATGGCGGCAAGGGCGTAGACGTGGTGGGGCGTACGGATGCTGAAGGGCGCACTTCGGTGACGTTGGACAAAGCAGGCCGCTGGCGCATTCACGCGGTGGCGATGGAGCGCGCAAAGGACGATGCCGAAGCCGATTGGGTGAGCTACTGGGCGTCGATGACGCTCGACGTGAGAAACGACGACTGAACCACGGCGATTGCGGCAATGGCCGCGGTTTCCGCTCGCAGAATGCTGGGTCCGAGTGTGACGGCGGTCCAACCGGACTGTCGAAGTAGCTCGCGCTCGTGATCGACCCAGCCGCCCTCGGGGCCGGTCATCAGGTTTACTCCGGACCCTGACTGGCCCTGGGAGCTGAGCACGCTAAGTAGCGGTGCGCCGCCCTCCTCGTCCAATAGGAGGTTGGCGCCCTCCTGCTGCTTGGCCGCCTCGCGTAGGCGCACGGGCTCATGGAGCAGGGGCAGGTGGTCGCGGCGCGATTGCTGCGAGGCCTCGAGCGCGATTTTGCGCCAGCGTTCGATTCGCTTTTCAGCCGCGCGCTCCAGGCCCCTCTCGCTGCGTTCGGCGATCACGAAGTGGAAGTTCTCGACGCCGAGCTCCGTGCCCTTCTCGATGATCCATTCGAGATGGTCGAACTTGAAGAGAGCGACGTAGAGTGTGAGCGGCGCGAGGGTAGGCTTGAAGGCGATGGGCTCTTTGAGCTCGAACACGACGCGCGACTTGTGCGCTTCGATCACAGTGGCCAACCAGGCCGCGCTGTTGTCGCAAACTTCATACTGCTGGCCGCGCTCCACACGGAGAACGCGCGTGAGGTGATGCGCGTCGTCGCCCGATACCTCGGCGCGGTGATTATGAAACTCGTCGACGAAGAAGCGCCTGCGTGCCATGTACAATCAAGTGTTTCATGATAGCGCTGCTTCGCGGAATTCTCGTTGAAAAACACCCCAATCAGGCCATCGTCGATGCCGGTGGGGTCGGCTATGACGTGACGATTCCGGTGTCGACGTTTTCCTCGCTGCCCGAGGTGGGCGCGAGGGTGGAGCTTCGCATTCACACCCACGTGCGTGAGGATGCGATCGCGCTTTTTGGTTTCATCAGCGCGCAGGAGAAGGCGCTGTTCGAAAGGCTCATCACCGTCTCGGGCATCGGCCCGAAGCTGGCGGTGACGGCGCTGAGCGGGCTCGCATCGGAATCGTTGATCTCGGCGATTCGTAGCGGCGCGGTGGATCAACTGGTGCGTATTCCGGGTGTGGGTAAAAAAACGGCTGAGCGAATGGTGCTGGAGTTGCGCGACAAGATGGATGCGCTCGGCGTGTATGCTGCGGCTCCGGGCGCGACGCACGTGATTCTCGATCCGCTGGAAAGCGACGTGATCTCCGCGCTGGTGAATTTGGGATTGCAACGGCCCGCGGCCGAGGCGGCGTTCAAGAAGGCCAAGGCGGCCGTTGCGGGCGGCGATTTTGAAGCCTTGTTTCGCAAGTCGCTTGAGTATTCGCGCTAGAGCCGCGCGCTATCCTGAGACTTCATGCAGGAGCGGGGCATTGTATCTACGACGGCGTTGGAGGGCGAACGCCAGTTCGAACAAAGCCTGCGGCCGCCGACGTTGGACGATTTCACAGGGCAAACGAAGATCAAAGAGTTGCTCTCGATTGCGATTCAAGCGGCGCGCGCGCGCGGCGAAGCGCTTGACCACGTGCTGTTGCACGGCCCGCCGGGATTGGGCAAGACGACGCTCGCCAATATCGTGGCCGCTGAGTTGGGAGTCGGAATCGACTTCACCTCGGGGCCCGTTCTGCAGAAGAAGATCGACCTCACCGGCATTCTGACCAACGTTCGTGAGCACCAGGTGTTTTTCATCGACGAGGTCCACCGGCTTCAGCCAGACGTCGAAGAAATTCTCTATTCGGCGCTGGAAGATTTCCGCGTCGACATCGTGATTGGCGCGGGACCGGGCGCGCGCACGCACTCATTGCAGATTCCGCGATTCACGGCCGTTGGCGCCACGACGCGGCAGGGACTGGTGAGCGCTCCGCTGCGCGGACGTTTCGGTCTCGTGCTGCGGTTGAATCACTACGATGTCGACGAGATGACGAACATTGTGATGCGTTCTTCGAAGTTGCTGAACGTTTCGATGGAGCCTGACGGAGCGGTGGAGGTTGCGCGCCGCAGCCGGGGAACGCCGCGGATTGCCAATCGCCTGTTGCGCCGCGTTCGCGATTTCGCCCAGGTTCGCGCGAGCGGCCACGTTGATTTGACGGTTGCCCGGCAGGCGCTCGATTTGCTGGAAGTGGACCCGCTCGGCCTTGATGAAACCGACAAGAAAATCATGATGACGGTGCTGGTGAAATACGGCGGCGGGCCGGTGGGTTTGAATACGATTGCCGCGTCGATTGATGAGCAGCCGGACACAATTGAAGAGGTTTACGAACCGTACTTGATCCAGCTTGGCTTTCTTGACCGGACACCCCGAGGGCGTGTGGCGACGTTGCGCGGGTTTGAATATTTTGGAGTGGACCGGCGCCCAGCCGGCAACGTACAGAGTACGCTGTTCTGATGCGAGTTCTACTACTAGTCGCGCTCTCGACCCTTCCGTTGGCGGCGCAGCGGTATCAAGCGACGGCCGCGGATCAAGGCATCTTGCTGGCTGATTCGGATGCGATGCGTGTCACCATTCGGCCGAAGAACGGCGCCGAGGTCTCCAGCGTGCAGGTGCGATTCGCCGGCGCCTGGCGCGAAATCATCTGGAGCGGCGGCAGCTCCGACGCCTGGAAGGGTCACGCCCCGTGGTTGTGGCCGGCAACTTCGCGCAACTTTCCCAAGGATGTCGCGCCGAACGAAGACGCGGCCGGTTCCTCGTACAACTACAAGGGTAAGCGCTACCCGATGCCGGCTCACGGCTTCGCCCGCGATATGGAGTGGAAGGTGGAATCGATGAATGCCGGCACTGCCGGCGCACGCGCCGTGCTGTCGCTCGTGGATACCCCGAAGACGCGCGAGATGTATCCGTTTGGCTGGAAGGTTGAGGTCGAGTACAACGTGTCCGACGGCGAACTAACGATGGAAATGCGGGTTCGGGCCTCGGAACAAAATGGCGATGAAATGTTCTTTAGCGCTGGGAATCACATCACCTTTCGCACGCCGCTGGTAGAGGGCTCAGATCCGCTCAAGATGACGCTCCAGTCGCCTTCGACAATCGAATATGTGAAGAAGGGCTTTATGCCCACGGGCGAGAAAATTCAGCGATCGTTGGAAAAACCGGTGCCGCTTAATGCGTTGCCCGTGAAGCAGGCGGTGACGCTGGGACACTATCCGAAGGGGATTTGGATGACGCTCACCGATCCCGCGGGGCTCGCCGTGCTGTTGGAGCACACGCCCAGTTCGATTCCGGCCGAGGCGTGCCTCTTCAATATGTGGGGCGATGCCGCTGGTGGCTACTTCAGCCCGGAGCCGTGGGTGGGCATGCAGAACTCGTTCGTCTCCGGCGACGGCTTGGTGAAGTTAAAGCCGGGTGCCGACTGGCGATGGCGGCTGAAGCTTTCGTATCTGGATCTGACACGCAATCGCGGCCGGCAATTGCCTGCGCGTTAATGCGGCAGCGGGTTGCTGTTGAGGAAGCGCACGCGGCCGGTTTCGAGATCGTAGACCGCGCCGATCACAATCACTTTTTTGTGGATGATTTCCTCATGCACGACCGGGTCATCGTCGGTCAGGTGATGAAGTTGGAGGTCGACGTTGGCCTCAACGGCATCGTGCAGCAGTGCCGCGTCCGGATGATGGAGCCCCTTTGCGCGGTCCACGGCAGGTAGAATCGCATCCACCAGTTCCTTGATGTGGCCCTCGATGCCTTCCGGGTGGAGGGCTGCGCCGACGGCTCCGCACTTCTCATGGCCGAGGACAATGATCACTGGAGTGTGCAGGTGCTCCACGGCATATTCGACTGACCCCAGCACTTCATGGTTCGCGATGTTGCCGGCGACGCGAACGGTGAACAGATCGCCGAGGCCCTGATCGAAGACGATTTCCGGAGGCACGCGGGAGTCGGCACACCCGAGGATAACCGCGCGCGGGTGCTGGCCCGATGTGAGTTGGCGGCGATCGACGGAAGCCTCATGGGGATGTGCCATGAGGCCCGTCACGTAACGCTTATTCCCCGCCTTGAGCGCCTCGACGACGGAGGCCGGCGAAGGCACGGCTGTCTTTGGCAAATCAGCTGCCAGCATGAGCGGTGCAACCAACAGGGCCGCGGCACGCAATGCGTGCATTTTCATCAGAACCTCCTAGCGTTGGTTTGCTTTGAGGATTTTCTTGCGAAGCCGAATCGACTGCGGCGTCACTTCGACCCACTCGTCATCCCGGACAAACTCAACTGCTTGCTCCAAGGTGAGAATTCTCGGAGGAACCAGTCTGATGGCCTCATCGGCCGAGGACGACCGCATGTTAGTCATTTTCTTTTCTTTGACGATATTGACGTCGAGATCGTTGTCGCGCGAGTTTTCGCCGACGATCATGCCCTCGTATACTTCGGTGCCCGGGTTGACGAACAACTCCCCCCGCTCCTGAAGGTTCCACATGGCATAGGACGTGGACTTTCCGGTGCGGTCGGAGACCAGTGATCCGGTCGGCCTGGAAAGCACTTCGCCTTGCCACTCAATGTATCCACCGAAGAGCGAGTTCATGATGGCCGTGCCCTTGGTGTCGGTCAACATCTCACTGCGCAATCCGATCAGGCAGCGCGACGGAACGTCGAATTCCAGGCGAACGCGTCCGGAACCGTGATTCACCATGCGCGTCATCTTGCCTTTGCGATTGCCGAGTTTCTCCATCACGACGCCAGTGAACTGCTCGGGGCAATCCACGGTGAGATTTTCCAGCGGCTCGTGCAGCTTTCCGTCAATCGTGCGGGTGAGAATTTCCGGCTTGCCCACCATCAGCTCGTAGCCTTCGCGGCGCATCATTTCGAGAATGATGGCTAACTGCAGCTCGCCGCGCCCCATCACCTTGAACGTGTCGGGGTTGAGCTCTTCCACCTTGATCGAGACGTTGGTGAGCAGTTCCTTGTCGAGGCGGTCGCGCAGGTTGCGCGAAGTGACGTAGTGACCCTCACGCCCGGCAAAAGGCGAGGTGTTGATGGTGAACGTCATGCCGATGGTCGGCTCATCAATTTGAATCTGCGGGAGCGGTTTCGGCGTGTTAGCGTCGGTGATCGACTCGCCGATCGTGATGCCCTCAACGCCGGCGATCGCCAGAACGGAACCGGGCACACCCTGCGTCTCGTCGACGCGCTTCAGCCCTTCGAATGAGTAGAGCTTGGTGATGCGCGTTTTCTGGATTGAGCCGTCCAGCTTGACGATGGCGACTTCTTCGCCCAGGTGCAGCGTGCCGTTGTAGACACGCCCAATGGCGAGGCGGCCGAGATAATCGGAGTAATCGAGATTGGCCACCAGCATCTGCAGCGTGCCGTCGGGATCGCCCTCCGGGCCGGGGATGTGCTCAAGGATCGCCTCGAACAACGGGCGCAAATCGGTGCCCTTTTCATCGGGGCTGGTTTGCGCGATGCCATCGCGGGCGATGGTGTAGATGATCGGGAAGTCGAGCTGGTCTTCTTTCGCGTCGAGATCGATGAAGAGGTCGTAGACTTCGTTCAGCACCTCTTGAATACGCGCGTCGGGACGGTCAATCTTATTGATGACGACGATGGGCGTGAGGCGCGCTTCGAGCGCTTTCATGAGCACATAGCGCGTTTGCGGCAACGGGCCTTCGGATGCGTCCACCAACAGCATGACGCCGTCGACGATTTTTAGCGCGCGTTCGACTTCTCCGCCGAAATCGGCGTGGCCCGGCGTATCGACGATGTTGATCTTGACGTCGTGATACCGGACGCCGGTGGTCTTGGCGAGAATCGTGATGCCGCGTTCGCGCTCGAGCTCGTTGGAGTCCATGGCGCGTTCGGCGATCTGCTCGTTTTCGCGGAAGACTCCGCTTTGGCGGAACATGGCATCGACGAGCGTAGTTTTGCCATGGTCGACGTGCGCAATGATGGCAATATTGCGAAGGGAAGGGTTACGGGGTAACTGCATGCAAGTCTACCATTGTCGCATTGTGCGGGCCCCGTGCCGTTACACTGGTCTTATTGCCATGTATATTGCGCTGAACGGCACGCTTGTTTCCCGCCGTCCCGATTGGGAGGAGTTTGCCCGAATTGCTCATGCGGTGGGCTTTGCCGGCGTGGATTTGCTGCATCCGGAAGTGTTCGAAATGGGCGCCGCAAAAGTGAAAGACATTCTGCGCGAGCGGAACCTGAAGCCCGCCGTGGTCAACATGCCGGTGGAATTCCGGAAGGACGACTCGGTTTTTCAGGAAGGCATGACAAAGCTGGAGGCGGCGGTTGCGCTGGCGAAAGAGATCGGTTGCCCGCGCATGTCTACCTGGGTGCCTTCCTGGTGCGAAGTGCCGAAAGAAGAGCAACGCAAAGTCTGGCGGGGGCGGTTCCAGGCCATCCATACGGTGCTGGAGAAGCACGGGGTGCGGTTGGGGTTGGAGTACCTTGGCCCGCTGCATTTACGCAAGCGCGGTCCGTACGAGTTCATTTATCGCCATGAGGAGATGCATGCGTTCGCGAAGTCGTGCGGGAAGCAGATCGGGCTTCTTGTGGATTCGTGGCACTGGCATCATGCGGGCGCGACGGTGGGCGATCTTGCAGCGACGCCTCTTGCCGACCTGGTGCATGTGCAGGCGGCCGATGCGCCGGATGCGCCTCCCGAAAAAATTCTCGACAGCGAGCGCCTGATGCCGGGCGAAGGGGTGATCGACTTCACGGCGTTTTTCAGCGCCCTAAAAAAGGTTGGTTATCGCGATGCCGTGAGTCCCGAAGTATTCGGGCGCGGCCTGCAGGACATGTCGCCGGAGCAGGGAGCCACGTTGGGGTTGGATACGACGACGGCAGTTATGAAAAAGGCGGGTGTCCTCTAGGTGAAGCAAGAGAAGCTTTCAGCGCTCCTCACAGAACAACGGAATCCGGCATCGGAGAATATCGACACGCTGCCGACCGAACAAATGCTGGCCGTCATCAACGCAGAGGATGCGAAGATCGCTGCCTTCGTGCAGGACGCAATCCCGTGGATCGGCAAAGCCGTGGATGCCATCGCCGGCCGTATGCGCCAGGGTGGGCGGCTCTTTTACATCGGCGCCGGAACGAGCGGGCGGCTGGGCGTGCTCGACGCAAGCGAGTGCCGGCCGACGTTCAACATTCCGCAAGACATGGTGCAAGGGATCATGGCCGGTGGCGAAGCGGCGCTTGTGCGCGCAACCGAGGCGAGCGAAGACGATTCCGCCGCGGGTGTTCGCGATCTCCAGGCGCGCGGGTTTCAACCGATGGATTCGGTGGTCGGTATTGCCGCTTCGGGCAGAACTCCGTACGTGCTGGGCGCCATCGATTGGGCTCGCGGCGCTGGCGGATTTACCGCGGGCATCAGTTGCGCCCCGGACAGCGCGCTTTCGCGGCAGGCTGAAGTGGGAATCGAGATTCCCGTTGGTCCGGAGGTGCTGACCGGTTCCACGCGCATGAAGGCCGGCACGGCGACCAAGCTTGTGTTGAACATGTTGAGCACCGGCGTGATGATCCGGCTGGGCTATGTTTTCGGCAACCTGATGGTGAACGTGCAGCCCACCAATGACAAGCTGCGCGACCGCGCACAACGCATCATCGCCGAGGCAGCGGGCGTAGACGCCGAACACGCGGCGCGGATGCTCGATGCCTCGGGAAACAACGTGCGCCTGGCAATACTCATGGCCAAGAGAGGACTGAACCGCGACGATGCGGCCGCACTGCTCGAAAGATCGGGCGGCCGCCTCGCCGAGGCGTTGCATGGATAAGTTTCGAATTGAAGGACCAGTCCGGCTGGAAGGCGAGGTTGCCACCAGCGGAGCTAAGAATTCGGCCCTGCCGGTGCTGGCGGCGTGCCTGTTGACCGCCGAACCGGTGGTGCTGCACCGCATCCCGCGTGTTCGTGATATCGGCACGATGATGCGGCTGCTCAAACACAACGGCGCGAGCATCACCGAACGCGAAGATGGCGCGGTGGTGGTGCACGCCGCCGAGGTGACGGAGCCCGAGGCGCCGTATGATCTCGTGAAAACGATGCGGGCGTCGAGCCTGGTGCTGGGGCCGCTGGTGGCTCGCGCGGGACGGGCTCGCGTTTCGCTACCGGGCGGTTGCGCGATTGGCGCGCGGCCCATCGGCATGCACGTCACCGGTCTCGAACAGTTGGGCGCGCGCATGGAACAATCGCACGGCTACATCGAGGCGACGGTGCCGAACGGACTGCGTGGCTGCGTGTACACGTTTGACCGCATCACCGTCACCGGCACCGAAGATTTGTTGATGGCCGCCGTGTTGGCCGATGGCGAAACCTTGCTGGAGAACGCCGCTCGGGAGCCCGAGGTGGTGGACGTTGCCGAGTTGCTCACGAAAATGGGAGCGCAGATCGAAGGCGCGGGTACGTCGACGATTCGCGTGCGGGGCGTAAAGAAGCTGCACGGCGCCGAACACACGATCATTCCGGATCGTATTGAAGCAGGCACATTCGCCGTGGCCGCCGCTATCACCGGGGGCGACGTGCGAATCAACAATTGCGAGCCGGAACATCTTCACGCGTTGATCGCGAAGATGCGGCAGGCGGGCGTGGACATCCGCGAAGAGGGCAAGACGCTTCACGTGAAGGCGGGCGGCAAGTTGGCCAGCGTCGATATGGATACGCAGGAGCACCCCGGCTTCGCCACCGACCTGCAGGCGCAGTTCATGACGCTGATGACCCAGGCCGAAGGAATTTCGATCATTACGGAACGCATCTTTGAGAACCGCTTTATGCACGTGCTTGAGCTGGCGCGCATGGGGGCGAATATTCGCGTCGAGGGTCAACGGGCAATCGTCGCCGGGCCGCGCGCGCTCGGCGGGGCGGAAGTGATCGCGTCGGACTTGCGGGCCAGCGCGTCGCTGGTGATTGCGGCGCAGGCGGCCTCGGGGGAGACGATCATCGACCGCGTCTATCACATTGACCGCGGCTACGAGAAAATCGAAGAGAAGCTGCGTGGGCTGGGCGCCCGCATGGAAAGGATCGAAGTGAAATGAGTATCGCTGCCAAAACACATCATCCCGGATTTCTCGCGCTTGTTGCCGATGCAAAAACGCGCGTGCGCGAGATCACGCTCGACGAATACAAGACCATGGCCGAGAAGGGTGAGGCTGGCCTGTTGATCGACACGCGCGAAGAGAGCGAATGGGCCGCCGGACACGCTGCCGGAGCCATCTGGCTAGGCAAAGGCATCATCGAACGCGACATTGAGCAGAAAGTGCCTGACCACGATCAGAAGTTGGTGCTCTACTGCGGCGGCGGCTATCGCAGCGCTTTAGCCGCCGACGCATTGCAGAAGATGGGCTACACCAACGTGATCTCGCTCGATGGCGGCTGGCGCGCCTGGTCGAACGGCGGAATGCCCGTCGAGTAGGAACTCTAAGCCGCGCTCTTTGGACGGATGGTGAACACGAACGCCACCAGCACCAGTGCTCCCAGGCCGAACAGCGCATCTCCCGGGCCGCGCATCCAGCGAAGCGTTTGCATAAGCGGCGTGCCCAGGAACTCCGTGCTGCGCGCATACCAGTAGCCGTACTCCACCGACGCCCACGTTTGCGCCAGTCCTACGGGCAGCAGGCTTCCGACGCACATGGCGAACAGTCCGATGTTCATCGACCAGAAGGCGAACTTCAGCCAGCCCTCTTTCCATACGGCGTCCGGCACCAACGCCCGCAGGCACACCAGCATGAGGCCGATGCCCAACATGCCATAGACACCGAAGAGCGCCGCATGCCCGTGCACCGGTGTCGTATTCAAGCCCTGCATGTAATAGAGCGCGATCGGCGGGTTGATCATAAAGCCGAACAATCCCGCGCCAACCATGTTCCAGAACGCGACGGCGACGAAGAAGTAGATGGGCCAGCGGTAGCGCTGCGCCCAAGTGGTGAGCCTGCCGCGGCGCAGGTCGTCGAGCGCGCCGTAGGAGACGAGTACGAGCGGCACCACCTCAAGCGCGCTGAACACCGAACCGAAGGCGAGTGCCACTGTCGGGGTGCCTGAGAAATACAGATGGTGGCATGTGCCGATGATGCCGCCCGCCAGATAGATGGTGGCCGAGAGCAGCGCCGCCTTTGCCGCGAGCGCGGGTTGAATCAGGCGTAGCCGCGTGAAGAAGAAAGCGATCACCGTAGTCGCGAATACCTCAAAGAATCCTTCCACCCACAGGTGAACGACCCACCATCGCCAATATTCCACGATCGTGAGATGCGTATGCTGACCCCACGTGAGACCGGCGCCGTAGAACAATCCGATCGCTCCCGACGACAGCAGGAACAGCCACAACAAGTGCCTGTGTACGCCGGGCTGTTGCAGCGCGGGCCGCACGGAGCGCACCACCAGGAACAGCCAGATGAGCAGGCCGGCGAACAGCAAGATCTGCCAGCCGCGCCCGAGATCGACGTACTCGTAACCCTGATGGCCCCACAGGAATGAGGTCGAATCGGACATCTTGTTCATGATGCTCATCCATTGGCCGGCGAGCGAACCCACAACCACGATGAGCAAGGCCAGGAAGAGAATATTCACGCCAAGCTTCTGTCCCTTGGGTTCGACGCCGGAAACCAATGGGCCGATGAACAGGCCCGCCGCGAGCCAAGCCGTGGCGATCCAGAAGATGCCGAGTTGCACGTGCCAGGTGCGCGTGACGCTGTACGGTAGCCATTTCGAAAGTTCGTAGCCATAGAAGCCCTTGCCTTCGACGCCGTAGTGAGCGGTGACGATGCCTACGCATATTTGAACCAGGAACAGCAGCGCCACCACCCAGAAGTACTTCAGCGTGGCCAGTTGGGAAGGCGTCGAACGCCAGCTGCCGAGCGGATCTTCTTCCGGCAGCGGACCTTCGTCCTCTTCCTTCGGTTGCGCGGCGTACCACCACACCAGCGCGCAGATGCCCGCGAGCAGCATGAGAATGCTGACGCCGGTCCACATCACCGATTCGCCGCTGGGCCGATTACCGATCAGCGGCTCGTGCGGCCAGTTGTGCGTGTAGGTGAGGTGGTCGTTCGGCCGGTTCGTGGATGCCGACCACGAGGTCCAAAACAGGAACGCTGCGAACTGGCGCATGCGCTCCGCATTGCGAATCGTCCCCTCGGGAATTGCGTACGGTTCATGGCCGTTCCGGAAAACTGCGCTGTAGTGTTCGAGGCAGTGTTCGAAGGCTCGCGCGCGAATGGCGGGAATGACGATGGTATTGGTGGCCGGGTCGTATGTGTTCTTGCGATATGCCTCGGTCAGGCGTCCTTGCAAGCCTGCCTTCTGCTCCGCCGTGAGTTCGTCGAAATCGCGCGAATGCTCGCTGCGCGCCCACTCGTTCAGTGTGAATCTCGCTTCGCGGTGCAGCCAATCAGCCGTCCAATCGGGAGCCACATAGCTGCCGTGGCCCCACACCGAACCCACCTGCATGCCGCCCATCGATTGCCAGACGTTTTGTCCCGCGCCTATCGCTCCAGGCGGGATTACTACCGCGCCATCCGCCGTAACAACGCGGTCGGGGATGGGCGGCATCTCCTGATAGACGCGAGTACCGATCCATCCCAGAACGGAAAATGACACCACCAATACGGCGGCAAAACCGAACCAAAGTCGTTTCACGTGCGAGCTCTCCTTCTCGATGCTCCATGAGCATCGTGACAAGGAACCGCCTGGTCGCGATATGACCTAAGTCACATGTGTCAGCGGCCTAGTTCACCCAAACAGGGCTGGACCAAGCCCTATTCGTGTCCAGTTGCTCGATGCGCAGGTAGAAATAATCGCCCGGTTGAATCGCCTTACGGTCGACGAACTCAAACCTGGAGTCCATTGGCCCATTGATGTCGACCAGGTCGGCGTAGATAAAAAAGGCTGGAACCACGCCCATCGCCTTCATGTAGGGATGTTGTACGTTCGGCGCTTCCTGCTTGAACTCCCAATGACCATTGGCCTCTAGTTGTGCCAATGGAATGTCGGTTTCAACGACGCCAATCGTATCGGAGTCGTCGAGGCGGAAGTGGAGCTTTCCGCCGCTCACTTCGGCCGTATCGACGAGCACGCCGTCACGGTCATTGGAAACCG
>JBDTVQ010000169.1:0-13234 GCA_040007195.1 Acidobacteriota bacterium
ACTTGCTACTGGGCATGCGCTGTATTAAGCTCATGCAACCAATTGAAAGGTAATCCACTACCTTATGAACCTAAAATCCAGAATTCTAATCGCTTTCATATCCGCGTTGCCGATATGCGCCCAAACAACCAATGGAAACATCACTGGTCGAATTCACGACCCAACCGAAGCCGCCATCCCTGCCGCGGAACTCACCGCCAGGAATACCGACACCGGCCTCGAACTCCACGCCGAATCGAATTCCGAGGGCCTCTACACCTTTTCTTTGCTCCCTCCAGGTAGCTATCAGGTGGTCGCTCGCGCCAAGGGGTTCAAGCCCGTCTCCCGCGCCGCGCAACTCCTCACCGGCCAGACTCTGCGCGTGGATTTCTCGCTCGAGTTGGGAAGTGTAAGCGAAGCCGTGGAAGTATCGGCAGTCGTCAATCAAATTCAGACGGAAAACTCTAAAGTTGTATCTTCCGTCACCAACAAGATGGTCGATGAGCTTCCGCTTGTCGTAGGCGGCGCCATGCGCAGTCCCTTCGACCTGGCCCTCATCACTCCCGAAGCCAACCGCGCCGAGGGTGCCGGAGCCTCCGATACCGCCCTCAGCATCGGGGGCGGCCAATCATCCGCTTACGGCGCTACCCTCGACGGCGTCACCGTACTGACTACTTCATCCAACCGCATCGCCGGTTCCGCGCTCAATACCCCCTCCGTCGATGCCATCACGGAATTCGCGGTGGAGTCGAACGGCTTCAAAGCCGAGTACGGGCGCGGCCAGGGCGGCACCATCACCTTCTCTTCAAAATCCGGCACCAACGTCTTTCATGGCACCGCATACGAATTCCTCCGCAACAACGCCCTCGATGCACGCCGCTTTTTCGAAAACTCCCGAGGCGTTTACAAGCAACACGATTTCGGTTGGAGCGCCGGAGGACCCGTCTACATCCCCAAAATCTATAACGGGCGCTCGCGCACCTTTTTCTTCGCCTCCATGGAATGGTTCCGCAATCGCGTCGGCGCCACCAGCGAGCGTCTCTCAGTTCCCACCGACGAGATGTACCGCGGGGACTTCTCTCGTTGGGTAGACAACGCAAACCGCCTGTTGCCCATCTACGACCCCGCCACCACCCGCCCCAATCCCTCTGGAGCCGGCTCGGTCCGGACTCCATTCGCCGGCAACCTCGTTCCCACCGCCCGCTTCTCCAACTTCAGTAATGCCGTGCTCAAGGTCATCGATGTCCGCCCCAACGTCGGAGCTGCCCCGGGCACATCGGACTATGTTCGGAATAACTACATCAACACCACCGGCACCCAGCAGGAACCGGCACGAAAGTATAGCGTCAAGATCGATCACAATTTCACATCGAACGATCGCGCAAACTTCCTCTACAATTTCGGCCGCGAAGACGTCATCGCGGGTCCCGACGGCTTTCCCGGCCTCCCCGGTGTGGCCACCCAGCAGCGCGGCAGTTTAAGCGAAAGCCCTGTTTATCGAGCCGCCTATACCAAAGTCATTTCCGCCAACATGGTCAACAATCTCTACGGTGGAAACAACGGCTACCGCACCGGACTGCGCTCACCAAACCATGTGGGCGGATGGAAAGCGAAAGGCATCTGCCTCAACGGCGTTCAGGATTGCGACGCAACGTTTCCTCAGATCGCTTTCTCCGACTACACGCAATGGGGCGGCAACGGCATCACCGGCTCACGCCACAGCGTCTATTCGATTGGTGACGACCTCACCATTACCCGTGGCCGCCATACATTCAAGATGGGCTACCTCTACGACCGCCTTCACTACTACGGCGGCCCTGCCGAGGCTCCCGCGAATCGTGCCATCGCGGGCTGGCTCACATTCGACCGCCGCAACACGAGTGTCCCCAATAACAACACCCTTGCCACAGGCGGTGGCAATGCCTTCGCGTCATTCCTTTTGGGCGACGCCTTCTCCGGCCTGATTGAAAGCGATCAAAACAACGCCCTCCAATGGCCCAGTCATAGTTGGTATTTCCAGGACGATTGGCGCGTCTCCTCACGCCTCACTCTTAACATCGGCGTACGTTATGAGTTCACCCAACCCGTCGTCGATCGTCTCGACCAGATCAGTGACTTCACCCCAGGCCGGCCCAATCCGCGCGCTGACAATCTGCCCGGCGCATTGCGCTTTGCCGGCGATGGCGCTGGCCGGGAAGGCGGCCGGTCGCTCGTTGATGGCTGGTACGGCGGCGTCGGCCCCCGCTTTGGCCTCGCATACTCGCTTAACGCCAAAACCGTAATCCGCGCCTCGGCCGGCCGCAGCTTCGGGGTGGTCAAGACCAACACCGGCACCTCCCACTTCGACGGCTTCCGCCTCGTGGCGAACCTCTCGAGTTTCGACAACGGCGTAACTCCGGTCTTCAACGCGGACACCGGCTTCCCCGCGTATCCGAAGCCTCCGCAAATCGACCCCTCCTACGCCAACGGCCTCAATATCCCCTACTGGGAAGATTCGCCCGTTCGCCTGCCCGAAAACTATCAATGGACCTTCAACATTCAACACCAGCTCTCCGCCGCTACCGTTTTTGAGGCCAGCTACAACGCAACCATTGGCGCCCACCTGCTTGCATATAACAAGAACTTGAATCAGGTTCCCTTCCAACTCTACGAACGGTATGGCCGCGCGCTTCTATCCAGCTCCGTCGACTCTCCCGCCGCCGTCGCCGCCGGCATCCGCCGTCCCTACGCCTCGATCGATGCCGATTACGGCGGGCGGCCCGTCAGCGTCGTACAAGCCCTGCGCCCGTATTCGCAATACCAGGCCATTCAGACCGGCTCCGGCCAAGGCGACCGCACCGGCCACTCCTCCTATCACGCCCTTGTGCTCAAAATGGACCGCCGCTTCGCCCAGGGCCTGAGCTTCCAGGGCTCCTACGTGCTTTCGAAAATCATGACCGACGCCGATAGCTACGACGCCGGCACCGCCGCCCTGGACCAATACAACCGCAGTCTCGAAAAATCCATCGGAATATTCGATCAAACTCACAACTTGAAACTTAGCTACGTATACGATCTGCCTTTCGGAAAAGGAAAACGCTGGATGACCAGCGGACGCGCCCTCAACGCCGTGTTGGGCAACTGGCGTCTCGCGGGCATTCATTTCTACACAAGCGGCTACCCCATTACGCTCACCAACAGCATCAACTACCTGATCTTCAATGGACGCAGCGCCGCCCAAGTGCAAACCTACGATGGCTGGATTGCGGAACATGATAATCCCAACTGGAAAGGCTCGGATCGCTTCTTCCAGCCTGCATCCTCGTTCGGGACACAATCCACCGATCGCCTCGGCAATGCCACGCGGCAGAATCCCAAAGCCCGCACTCCATGGGGGCTCACGGAAAACTTCTCGCTCGCCAAGAGCATTCCCTTCACCGAAGCTCTCCGCCTTGACCTGCGCTTCGAAATGTTCAACGCGTTCAACCGTTCGCGCTTCTCCACCGGTCCGTCCAATGTGGAAAGTCCGACCTTCGGCCAGGTGAACTCCACCGTCAACGCGCCGCGCCGCGCGCAAATCGGTCTCAAGCTCTACTGGTAACGGAAACCCCCACTGGCCTTGGCGCCGGTTCATGCCCGGCAGTACTCTGAGCATGTCCCGGCGCCATACCACCATCGACGGCCTCGATCGCACAAGCGTCCGGTCAGTACCACCTTGATTTACTCCGCACGGAACCGTCGGTGCTTCGGAAGTCTTTTCCAAGTTCGCAGCCCGTGATCCCGCGCAGTATGAGCCCTTGGTGCATGCAGTGTTGGAGGACTTGGCAAGGATCGCGCAGTGAACGCTTGTGACACAAAACTACGTGGAAATGACTTTGCCGAGGTTTGTTCATTTCCCCTAGCAAATCACCGCCGGATTCACGTCCACGCACGCGTGGAGCTCCCGTCGCCCAAGCAAGAAAACCATCGTGGAAACCAAAGCCCCTCCCACCCCCGCCAGAAATCTCATCGCCCCGCCCCAAGCCCGAGGCCTTTCTGTTCCATACTAAAAGTGGCCCGAATGAAAAGAACCATCCAAGTGCGCATCAGCCGAGGCGAGCATCAGTTCGTCGCCGAGTGCCTTGACCTGCCAGTCGTCACTCAGGCTCCCACTCTCGACGAATTGACCGGCAACATCCGCGAAGCGATCGGCCTGCACCTGGAGGGTGAAGGCCTCGCTGCCCTGGGCTTAGCGGCCAACCCCACCATCCTCGCCACAATGGAACTCGAACCGGTCGCCTGATGCCCAGGCTGCGCAGCCTGTCTGGCGCTGAGGTCATCCAAATCCTCCGGGAATTCGGCTTTGAACAATCTACCTAGCGACGCAGCCACATCAAACTCCGCGGATTGTCGCAGACCAGGTTCAGATCTTGACCGTCCCCAACCACCGCGAAATCGATCGCGGCACCCTCCAGGCAATCTTTCGCCAGGCATCCAGATTCATACCCGAATCGGACCTCCGCACCCGCTTCTACACCGATTGAAGCTCGCATCTCACCGCACCCCTCGCCCCAGAGTCGCAACCGCCGCGCGGCTGGCGCACAATAGTCTCTAGCCCATGTCCCGCCGCCTCACCGCCATCGACGACCTCCAGCGCGGCCACCTGCGCTACTTCCCCGTCGCCCACGGCCGCATGGAATTCGCCATCGAAGTCCGCCGCGCCATCCTCATCGAACGCCCCGCCGTCGTTGCCATCGAACTCCCCTCCACCCTCGAAAAACAGTTCCGCGTCGCCCTCCGCCGCCTCCCCCAAATGTCCGTCCTCGTCTACCCCGCCCGCGAAGACGAATCCTCCGCCATCTACGTCCCCGTCGAGCCCTGCGACCCCTTCGTCGAAGCCATCCGCACCGCCGAAGAGATCGGCGCCAAAATCGAATTCATCGCCCCCGACTTCGGCGAACCGCCCCACCTCAACGACGCCTACCCCGATCCCTACGCCATCCGCCGCATCCCGCTCGACCGCTACATCGAGGCCTACCGCCTCCACCCGCAGGACCGCACCGAAGAGGTCACCAACTACGCCACCGGCGTCGCCTGGAAACTCCAGGGCACCGACACCTCGCTCCCCACCATGGTCGTCCTCACCCTCAATCTCCTCGACCCCGTCCTCGACGCCATGGAGGTTCCGCAGGATCCGCCCAAAACCAAAACAACCGGCCTCCAAGTCGACCTCATCAACCCCTCCCCCTCCTGCCTCGCCGAAATCACCATGGAGTATCCCTACCTCCAGGAGCGCTACGAACGCTACCGCCTCGTGCAAATCGAACACGAGCTGATCGACCGCCCCCGCGCCCAAATCGCCCTCCTCCGCGACGCCGAAGAAGCCTACAAAAAGAACACCGGCGACCAGATCCAACACTGGCAGCGCCGCATGATCGCCCGCTACACGCGCAACCTCGCCTCGCTCAACTCCGAACTCACCGCGTCACTGTTCGACATCACCGTCGCCGCCCGGGCCATCGTCGATGACAACTACGCCTGGGAAGTCTGGGAAATGGCCGGCCTGTATCCGGCCCAGCGCGAAGCCTCCTCGCTCGAAACCGTCGACCTCTCCGCCGAAGAGGTCTGGCTCCGCACCCGCAAAATCCGCCTCCGCCGCCGCCTTCCCCGCCCCAAGCAAAAGCTCAAGCCCGCCAACCTCAAGATGCGCCGCAAAGAGCGCAAGCCCGGCGAATGGGCCGAACAGCTCGACGGCTCCTCCATCTGCTCCTACCCGCCCGAAGACCTCGTCATCGAAGACTTCGGCCACTACCTCAAGAAGAAGGCGCAAACCATCCTTTCCGAAGAGCGCGAACGCGTCGAACCCTTCACCACGTCCATCCTCGACGGCATCGACATCCGCGAAACCATCCGCAACTGGCACGACGGCACCATCTTCGTCCGCAACGCCCAGAAAATCGCCGGCGATGTCGGCGCCGTCGTCGTCATCTTCGACCAGGACCCCGAAGGCCGCTACCACTACATGACCACCTGGCTCGGCGAACACCAGAACGAATCCGACATGGCCTTCTACGCCACCAACCCGTTCGATCACATCGTCGGCCCCGGCATCGGCCGCGCCGAATACGGCGGCTTCCTCATGACCCGCCCCCCGCGCCGCATGTTCAACGTCTGGGACGACCGCGACTACGACTTCGCCGAATCCAAACCCGAACGCCTCCTCATGGCGGCTCTCGATTACTCAATCGAGAAGTACGTCGTCTACGTCGCCGCCAAGCCCCCGCGCAGCGTCTTCCGCTCCATCGCCAGCCACCTCGGCCGCCGCATCCTCTACGTCCCCATCGGCCAAATGGACTCCACCAAAGTGAAACGCCTCCGCGTCGTCCACGTCTTGGACGGCCACGACAAACGCGACATCGCCAAAGACTTCATCTGGTAAGCCCCCGCCCCTTCCCGTCGCCCCCACACCTCCGTATATGATGAAAGGCGCCATGAACGCCCTTTCACGCAGACAACTCCTCACCCTCCCCGCACTCTCCACCGCCGCCGGCCCCCTCGCCCGCCTCGCCCGCGCACAAAGCGGCGCCGCCCGCCCCAACATCCTCTTCATCATGACCGACGATCACGCCACTCAGGCCATCAGTTGCTACGGCAGCAAGATCAACAAGACGCCCAACCTCGACCGCATCGCCAAAGAAGGCATCCGCATGGACCGCGTCTTCGCCACCAACTCCATCTGCACCCCCAGCCGCGCCACCATCCTCACCGGCAAATACAGCCACCTCAACGGCGTCCCCGTCTTCAACCGCTTCGACGGCTCGCAACAAACGGTCGCCAAGCTCCTCCAAAAGGCCGGCTACTACACCGCCATGATCGGCAAGTGGCACCTCGGCAGCGACCCCACCGGCTTCGACTACTGGAACATCCTCCCCGGCCAGGGCGTCTACGTCAACCCGACCCTCTATGACAAGGACGGCTCGCAAGTCTACCAGGGCTACGCCACCGACATCACCGCCGACCTCACCCTCGATGTCCTCAAGAAGCGCCCCAAAGACAAGCCCTTCTACATCATGTCGCACCACAAAGCGCCGCACCGCGAGTGGACCCCCGACGAAAAGCACCGCAAAATGTTCGAGAACAAACATATTCCCGAACCCGCCAATCTGCGCGACGACTTCGCCGGCCGCACCGACGCCATCCACGAACAGAAACAGGGCGTCTTTGCCGACATGACCCGCCGCGACCTCAAGATCCCGCCCCCGCCCGGTCTCACCGGCGAAGACCTCCGCAAATGGAATCAGGAAAAGCCGATGGAAGTCGAAACCACCATCGACGGCGTGAAGAAGACGCTCACCGGCAAGGAACTCGAAAACTGGAAATACCAGCGCTACATGCAGGACTACCTCGCCTGCGTCCAAAGCGTCGACGACAACGTCGGCCGCGTCCTCGACTGGCTCGATGCCAACGGCCTCAAGGAAAACACCGTCGTCATCTACTCAAGCGACCAGGGCTTCTTCCTCGGCGAACACGGCCTCTTCGACAAACGCTTCATGTATGAGGAGGCGCTCCGCATGCCCTTCCTCGTCCGCTGGTCCGGCACCATCAAACCCGGCTCCACATCGAAGGCCATCGGGATCAACTGCGACTTCGCCCCAACCTTCCTCGACGTCGCCGGCCAACCCGTCCCCGCCGACATGCAAGGCCGCAGCTACGTGCCCATCTGGAAAGGAAAAACCCCCTCCGACTGGCGCCATGCGATGTACTACCGCTACTACCACGACCCCGGCGACCACAACACCCGCGCCCACTACGGCATCCGCACCGACACCCACAAACTCATCTACTTCTGGAAGAAGGATCAGTGGGAGTGCTACGACCTCACCGCCGACCCCGCCGAGATGCACAACATCTACAACGACCCCAAGGCCCAGAAAACCGTCGCCGCCCTCAAGCAGCAACTCGCCCAACTCAAGAAGGAATTCAAAGACGACGACCAGTTCGCCAACGAGCAGCCAAAGGAGTCGTCCTACGTCACCGCCCCGCCGCCGAAGAAGAAGTGAGAGGGCGGCGAAATCCCAACTGGAACGGGTACAGTCGCTAGAACGGTGCTGGCGGTGCAGCGGTGTCCGCTCGATCAGCGATGTTTTCAATAGTCAATTGGCTAAGGAAAGCACTCGCTTTCACGTCATAAGGTTTTATCTGCCTCGGAGGGAGATTGAGGTGTGACGTATCCTCAGTAGCGGTGGGAGAGATTGCAATCAATACTCGTTCGGGATTGTGCTTTAGCGCCTGGGTGATGATTCCATTGATGTGCTCATCATGATACCCGTAGCCGATTGTCAGAATGAACCGCGCTTCGAGGGAGAATCGCCTAAGCTGATACGCATAAAACAGGTACGGATCAATGTATTGCATTTTGTAGTCGGTTCCAAAGATGAGGTCCGGCGTCGCTTGGGGCGTGGCTGCAAGTTTGAGTATGTTACCCGCGGTTCTATCTCGATACCACGTAATACTACCGTGGAGTTTGTAGAGGTAGATGTGCGGTGCTTCCTCTTCGCGCGCCTCGAACCGCCGAAAGTCCCACGTTTCGTCGTCGTTGAATCCCAACTCGACCACGTGTTGCTGTGCTCTCATCTCGAGACAGATGTCGTAATTGAGGCTAAAAATCCGCAGAGGGAACTTAAGCTCATCGCAAAGTCGAAAGAATCCATCATAATACGTAGCCTTGTTGTATGTGTTGATGGCGATCCATTCCCGTAGTTGCTTGACGATGAGATTGCGGAAGTCTTTGATTTGACGGAAATCTGGCCCAGCAACGCTGGCGAGGTGGTGATGCCATCCGGCGATGAACGGGTAGAGGGCACACTCAGTGTTTTTTTCCAACTCGGTGAGGGTATTGACGATCCGTTCGATATCTGGAATATGGGACAGTTGTCGTTGCCCACGCATTACGTCCGTGGCCACCAATGCTGCTTTGAGGAATATGTAGAGACGCTGGTACGCACTCCACGCCGCGTCGCTTTCGAGCCAGTGTTCCACCTCCTGGACCATCATGCTTGAAGACGGGATACCAGCCTCGACACTACACCCCGCTCCGAGAAGGATGATGAGATCACCATCGTGCATCGCGGATGTTCCTTCACCGATTATAGGAACCATGGTTCTGTCGTAGCCTCGATCTTCTGAAGTTCGCTCGGGAACTGGGCAAGGAATCGCGCGATAAGCTTGCAGTAATACGTGCTGATCGGGGTGCTGAGAGCATTAAAGCCTCGCCAGTTCGTGCCAGAAAGATTGAAGAGATCCTGCAAGTACAGCGTCTGGTCACAGTCGGCTGGTGGTGGATGTGGCCATAGAAATTCAAGGTGGGCCGGGTTCGCAGTACGTTTTCGAATGACATCTCTGTCGTGCCGCAGTCCTTCGAACCAAAGTAGCACCTCGCTGTGCGACAGCCGCGCAATCGTCCCTTCACGAGGGACTCGACTATTGTTCCGAGCGTACCCGAAAAACTTGTGATGTTCATTGATTTTGATAACACAAAATGCAATGCCTTGCTGGCGCTCCGTGGCCGCCGCGATGGCTTCCTCTATCGCTGCCAGTTCTTCTTTCTTGATCTTGAAGGGGATATGAATGACACAGTGCTGGTATTGTCCAGGCGCTGCGACGGTCAATTCCTTCACGAGTGACTGTCTGAGATCGCTCAGGTAATTCGAATGGCTATTCGTGTTGCTGAGCACGGCAATCTTCTTGTAGATACCGGATGAATCGGTCGCGACGCAGTACGCGAAGTATTTCTGTATTCCTTCGATACCCGTGCGGTGTGCTTGCCCGATGCCAATGATCAGGCACTTGTCGTGCGCCGGAACCACTTTCCATGGCTTGCCGCCGAGCTTCGTGAATATTTGAAGAGCGATATTAGATACGCTCCATTTGAACTGTTCTCGCTGCTGGATGAGTTGTGCGCTTACAACTTGTAGCGGGATTTCCTTCTGAATGCAGAAGTACTTGGCCGCGAAGTACAGAGCCTCGTTGGTTTTGTCCTCAATCATAAGGGCGAGATACGTCGTTTCTGGATGCTCGACGATTGTAGCAGCGGTTTCGCTAAGCGCACGGTCTAGTTCTTCTCGTGTCCAGGCTGACACGGAAATACCCTGGAACTTGGCTATATCGAGTTTAAAGACTGACGATAGACCGCTGAATGCTACGTTCTGGGATTTTCCCATGAGGGCCCGGTAGAGATCTTCTGCGAGTGGCCGGTGATCATTTCGGTAAATGATGATGAAGCCATACTCCTTCGTGGGGGGAGGCTCCAGAGGGCCGGCCTGTTCAAGTCCCTTCCATGCCGAACCGTGGATGGAGTTATTGCCGAGCACGAATTGCTTTTCGATAAGTTGCTGGGTAGCGATTCTAGCGAATTGGCTTGTGATGGTAAGTGGAAACTTGAGATATACGTTAGTGATTGGAAACAGTTGTCGGCCTTGATCGCGGATGAACTCGGCAACAATGGTTTCCCGGTCGATGTACGCGTTCTTGTTGCTCCTGAATTGGGAGTCAAGACTAAGACTGAGGCGCTGTGCTTCTCTAGAGCATCGATCAATTGACTTGTTGTGAAAACTGAAGTCAATCAGAAACCCAATTTCTTGTGTCGCGTGAAGGTAGAAAGGTTCGATTGTAACTTGTTGGTCACCTAGCGGCGTGGTCTTAATGGTGTAGTATATGCGGCGTGCGAACTTATCGGGACTGCTGTGAGGGATCTCGTTTCCTCCAGTCAGCGTCTTTGTCTGTTCTAGAAGAAGGTGGTGGAGGGCGCGGAGCGCCAGTTGTCGATTCTGTGTTGGCGTAAATTCCCATTCTTCGAATTCGGGTTGGGGGGTGAAGCTGATGGCATAGTTGGCCCGCTGATCCAGGTTCCTGGCTGTCGGGAGGGTATAGTAAAACTCCTTGTCTAGCTTTTGAGCGTTTGGTGGGACCGATCTGCGGAAGACTCGCAGCATGAAGTCCGGGCTCGTTAATGAAAGAAAGTTCAGACGGATCGTTGAAGGCAACTCCATAAGGGCCGTATTTCGTATGCGATGCGGCGCTTATCGCTGACGATTATAGGGGCTTTGGTTGGTGGGTTTGAGGCTCACGCCTTTCTCGCTTGCGTGCGTTTGGACAGCGTCCGCCGTCCGTCCCATTTTGAGGCCGATTACGCGAGTCGGCGTATTCTGTTGTGCAAGGGTACGGAGTGTCCTATTGTCGGATGACGTCCAGGTTTTGCCGTGATTTGCGGGAGTCTTTGCCATCTGTAGTGCTCGCTTTCTAATCAATTGATTGTGTTGTCCTTCAGGTTTCGGTCGCTGTGGCTCGCGCTATAGCCGCCGCTACTCCGATCAGACTTGAAACGGTACCCACTGCTCGCGTATTTGCTTTAGTTTCGATGCATTGTGCTCGATTCTTCAGAATATTGATGAGAAATCACGCCTCAGTTTCACGCTCCTTCGCCCTCTCTTCCAGAAACACTTCCAGTTTGCCCCTATGGCTTGTGGCGTGTCAAGACATTTATCTACCCACAGTATGTGAGTGTTAGCTGGCGTTAGGTGACTTTTCAAATGATGCACACTTGAACTGCAAGTGCTGTAGGGCCGTGCTCCCCTCTCGGATCTCGGTGCGTCCTGCCATGTATAATTCTCCTGATGCCCACTCCCACCACTCGCCGCCACCTCCTCGCCTCCCTCGCCGCCGGAGCCGCCGCTACCGCCCCCCGCGCCGCTGCTGCCCCCGCCACACCCGACCGCCCCAACGTCCTCTTCATCTTCACCGACGACCACTCCTACCGCACCCTCTCCTGCTACAAGGAAGCCTACCCCTGGGTCAAGACGCCTAACTTCGACCGCCTTGCCGCCGAAGGCGTCCGCTTCACCGCCTGCTACAACGCCGCCTGGTGCATGCCCTCCCGCGCCACCATGCTCACCGGCCACTACCAGCACGGCGTCGAATCCATGGGCATGAAGGGCACCTACCCCGACAGCACCTACGATCCCGCTAAGTGCCCCTTCTGGCCCAAAGAGTGGCGCAAGCAAGGCTACTTCACCGCGCAAATCGGCAAATGGCACACCGGCGACGACACCGGCTACGGCCGCGACTGGGACTTCCAACTCGTCTGGAACCGCCCCAAGTATCCCGAAACCAGCACCCACTATTACTACGACCAGCCCATCACCTACCAGGGCGGCAAAACCGAAATCCTCAAGCGTTACTCCACTGACCAGTACACCGACTGGGCCGTCGACCTCATCCGCGGCAACGGCCGCGACAAACAAAAACCCTGGTACCTCTGGCTCTGCTACGGCGCCGTCCACGGGCCCTTCACGCCCGCCGACCGCCATCTGAAGGAACTCGCCGGCATCGACGTCGACACGCCCAAAGACATCTTCGCCCCACGCCCCACCAAGCCCGATTGGGCGCAGAAAATCAACGAGTGGCAGAAGGATGCCAATGGCCGCCCCGTGTTCGGCGGCAAGTCGTTCATCGAATGGGTGCGCCAGTATCACCAGGGAGTCCTCGCGCTCGATGAAGCCATCGGCCGCCTCCTGGACACCCTCGAAGAAACCGGCCAGCGCAAAAACACGCTCGTCATGTTCACCTCCGATCAAGGCGTCGCTTTCGGCCAACACGGCTTCCGCGGCACAAAAGTCGCCGCCTACGATTCCAACATCCGCTCGCCGCTCGTCTTCTCCATGCCCGGCCGCATCCCGCAAGGCAAGGTCTGTGACGCGCCTGTTGCCGGCGTCGATCTCGTCGCCACCCTGCACAGCTTCACCCGCATCAAGCCCGCTTGGGAAATGCACGGCCGCGACCTCACGCCCCTCATCAACAACGTCAACGCCAAGTGGGATCACCCCGCCATGCTCGTCGCCACCGGCCAAACCTACGGCTCCGATACCAACAAGATCCCGGAAGGGGAAGGCGCCTTCCACGGCAAGGTCCCCTGGTACGTCATGATCCGCGACCGCCGCTATAAATACGTGCGCCCGCTCATCCACGACCTCGACGAGCTCTACGACCTCGAAACCGACCCCGACGAGCTCAACAACCTCGCCCAACAACCCGAGCACAAGGCCCGCGTAGCCCAAATGCGCACCCAAATGATCACCGAACTCCGCCGAACCAAATGCGGCTTCGTCGACAACATGCCTGCCCCCCGCGAAGCATGAAATAAAACATCGTCCAAGTAGCAGATAGCCGCGCACCCCAAGCAGTGCGGCTATCTGCGTGAATCTGCGTGCATCTGCGGCTTGATATTCTGCCCGGCCAAACC
>JBDTVQ010000170.1:0-13222 GCA_040007195.1 Acidobacteriota bacterium
GCTGGGCGGACGCTGGCCGGATGCTGGCGTGGTGCTGGCCGGACGCAGGCGTGGCGCTGGCCGGGCGCTGGCGTGGTGCTGGCCGGGCGCTGGCGTGGTGCTGGCCGGGCGCTGGCGTGGTGCTGGCCGGGTGCTGACCGGATGCCGGGCGGGCGAATCCCCCGCGAAAGGCTACCGTCAAAAAAGTGGGTTGCGTCCGCGGGCGCAACCCACAACGAGGGTGGAACGATCGTGTTGAATTGGATGGCGCCCGTTAGCAGAGCTTGGCCACGATATCTTTCATCACGTGCGACTGTGCCGAAAGCTCCTCGCTGGCCGAGGCGCTCTCCTCGGCCTGTGCCGTGATGCGTTGCGTGATGGCCTCTATTTGTACGAGAGCGCGCGCCAGTTCATCGACGCTCTTGGCCTGTTCGCCGCTTCCGGCGCTGACCTCGGTGATGAGCCCTTTTGCTTGCGAGATTTCACCGGCGAGGCTTTGCATGACAGCCGAGACGCGGTCGACACGTTGGCGGCCGGCATTCGCTTTTTGAATGGAGTCCTCAATGAGCGAAGTGGTATCGCGCGCGGCTTGCGCACTGCGTTGGGCCAGATTGCGAACCTCGTCGGCAACAACGGCAAATCCCATGCCGGCTTCTCCGGCGCGGGCGGCCTCGACGGCGGCGTTCAGTGCCAGGATGTTCGTTTGAAAGGCGATCTCGTCGATCACTTTGATGATGCGTGCGATTTGATCGCTCGAGTCGTTGATGGCGCGCATGGAGTCCTGCATCTCATGAAGCGCGGAGCCGGCGTCGGTAACGCGAAGATTGGCGCGTTCGACAACGTCGGCCGCGGTTTTCGCGCTCGCGGCGTTGGACTGCGTCATGGAACTCATCTCCGTCGACGAGGCGGCGGTTTCCTCCAGTGCGGCGGCTTGATCGGAGGCTCCCCGGGCGAGCAACTGGCTGGTCTCCGATACCTGGCGCGCGGCGTTCCATACTTCATTCGCGCAGGCGCCCAGTTCGGTGGCGGCATGGTCCAAAACCTTCTTCACCCACTTGAGTAGTTGATAGGCGACCGGCAGAACGATCAGGTAGCAGATGGAGAGAATAATGATTACGGCCCAAATCTGACGGCTCGAGGTGCGCTCCAACGCATCCGTACGTTGATGGGCAAGGGTGTTCAGCCTCTCCACGATTTGATCGATGAGATCGGTGGGCGCGCGGTCCTGACCTTTTACCGCTTTGTCAGCGGCGGCAAAATCAGTTCCTCCGCCGCGCTTGAAGTTTTCGAGAGACTGCGAATAGCCCGTCGAGAGTTTGTCGTGCTCGGTCGCGAACTGTGTGAGAAGTGAGTGGACCTCGGGATCGCTCACCTTCGCTTGCAGGCCGTGGGCGATGTCCTTCACCGCGCGGTCTTCCTTTTGAAATTCGCCCGTGTACTTGGCAAGGGCTTGGGGATCGGATCCGCGCAAGAGGATGTTCTTCCATTCCTGAACCTGCTTCTTGAAAGTAACCTGCATAACGCGGGCTTCACTTTCGAACTGCACTTCATTTCGAAGCACGGTGTTGTAGTCCGACGATATGGCGCCAAGACGCCAGATGAGGGCAGCCGAAGCCAGGCATCCGAGGACGGCGGTGGCTCCCAGGACGACCGAAAGTTTGGTTGATAGTTTCCAGTTCTTCATGACGATTGCAAAACGTTTTGACGTTCCCAGTATTCCTTTGCTTGAACTCTCATCGGCCGCATTGCGGCGATTTTTCGATTAGGTGAATTTAAGGCTTCAAATTCCTTTTCGGGCCGATATGGGCCACTATGCAAAAAGTGACCATTTGGGCCCTATGTGCCCTAATTTTGCCTGTCTTAGCGGCCCAAGATGCGAAGAAACCTGGGGGTCCGTTCACATTCAACTTAGGAAGTCTAAAGCTGCGGCCTTATGGCTTCGCCGAGGGAATCGGCTTATCCCGCTCGGCGGATTCGACGGACTCCGTGTCGACGAAATTTGGATCCATTCCATTGGGCGATAGCGACAACGAAACGATCGGTTCGGCGCGGCATTCGCGCATGAGCCTGCATGGGGATCTGAAAACGGGTCCCGTACAATTCACCGGGTATTTGGAAAGCGACTTTATGAATTTCACGCCCTCGCAAAGCCCTTACCGCTGGCGGCAGTACTGGGCGCAGGCTCGTTACGGTAAGTGGGAATTACTGGGCGGTCAGGCGTGGAGTATGTTACGGCCGAACCGGAAGGGTATTGCGACGGAGAGCGATATGCTCAACACCGACGTGATCGAACCCGCGTATCACGTCGGCCTCGTAGGTTCGCGGAGGCGGCAGTTGAGACTTACCAGGACGGAAGGCAACTATACGATGGCCGTGGCGTGGGAGGCCAATGGAAACTGGGTATTCAAGGTGGCGCGTGAATCCGGAAAGATTCATTTGGAAGCCGGCGGCTTCAGCGGGCGCAGCGATCGCCGGGGCGGTTTTCTTGCGCAGGTAGTTCCACTGTCGCCGAAGTTACGCATCGTGGGGCAGCAGTTCTCGGCCAGTCGCGGGGCGGACGAAGCCTTAGGCATTGCCCCGAAGTTCGATTCCGGCATGTCGGCGATCGAAGGCGTGGAGGCGCAGATCACGAAGAACCTTGAACTGTACTCCTATGCGGGATTCGTTTATGCGAAGCGCGCGCCGGGGAACCGGGCGGTGAACGAGTACAGTTTAGGCTTCAACCGGCGCGTCCCGGCGCCGGGTATGTGGGGAAGCATGTTGTTCTCGTTGCAGTATTCGCACTTCAACCGGGCGACGTGGCTGGACCGGGTTGGCCACATGGACTATGTGATGTACCGCGTTCGTTACGTGATCAATTGAGGGAGCTGGCGGCGGCTGGGGTGCTATCCCCGGCGGCGGCTTGGGCGCTGGCTCCAGCAGCGCCTTGGGCCGGAGCGCCCGCGGCAGGAACCCATCGCACGACTCCGCCCGAAAGCAGCACATAGCCTCCCGCCATGGGGACCCAATCGCCGGTGGCGCTCTGTTCGAGTGGCGGTGGAATTTGGATTTCGGCGGCGGAGGTTTTGACGACTACGGAGCCTGCGGTTGCGTGGCGAATTTTCCATGCGCCATCGACGCGGAATCCCATCGAGTCGCCGCGCTCGCGCACGACAAGCTGGAGCGAAATTGTCTTGGGGTGTCCATGGCAGACAAGGTCGGCGCCGACGTAGGCATCCAGGAGCGTGACCTGGGAGAAGGCGGCGATGGATCCATTCAGCGGGCCGTCGCCTTGCCAACGGCGGGCCGAGAGTGCGTTCAACAGATGAACGCGAACGATCTCAGGCCGAGTCCAACTGTCGGCATCGCCGAAGGCATCGTTGTAGCGATAAGCAATTCCGTCGGGAGTGGTCTCGAGCAGGTAGTCGCGGCCTTGTGACGCGAAGCGAACGCCATTGGCCGAGGCAGCCTCAAAGGCGAGAGTGCGGACAGGAAGTCCGAGCGTGTGCGCGCTGCGCGAATGGGGCCCGGTCTTGACGATCCAGGCATCGGCGCGCGAGCAGAGCAGGCATCCGGCGACGATGACGCTGGCGAGCAAGCGTTGAGAGTGCATCCATTTCATTGTGAAGTGCGCCTGGCGTTGATACATCCATCAAAAGGTTCGTTACGTTGCCAAGAAGTACCGGTGTAGGCCGAAGGGACCGCGGGGGGAAGCCGGGGCGCATGTAAGCGTGGGGAACAGGCGAGAGCCAGCGTATGGAATCTTTGACACAATACGTCGTGGGATTACGCAGGTTGGGCATCGGAAGTGTGACTGCACGCTGTGCCAGGAGGAGGATCCATGGGAATGTTCGGAGATATTTTTGAGGGCCCCGGAGTCGGCGAGGTCCTGAAGGCGGTAGCCAATCCAATTGGGACGGCGGGCGCCGCGGTGGGTGGAATGCTGAAGAAGTCGGGAATCCTGGACGATATTGGGAAGTTGATGGATGGGGGCATGAAGAAGCCGAAGGGGATGGGGCTGAGCGGAATGGCCGATCAGATCAAGAAGATGGTCGAGGGCATGACGCCCCCCCCGACTGGCTTGATGGACACGCCGGGATATGGAGGCGGGGCGGGTGGCTATGGCGGAGGTAAGGGCGGTGGAGCGGGTTACGGAGGAGCAGCGGGCGGCGGTTACGGCGGAGGCGGCGGGGGGGCCGGCTACGGAGGAGGCTCCGGCGGGGCGTATGGCGGTGGTAAGGGCGGTGCAGCGGGTTATGGAGGAGCGGCGGGCGGCGGTTACGGCGGAGGCGGCGGTAGCGCCGGATATGGCGGAGGCGGCGGTAGCGCCGGATATGGCGGAGGATCGGGCGGTGCGTATGGTGGCGGCAAGGGCGGTGGTGCAGCAGGGTATGGTGGAGGCGCGGCTGGCGGCTATGGGGGCGCGGGCGGTGGAGCGGGATATGGCGGAGGATCGGGCGGTGCGTATGGCGGCGGCAAGGGCGGTGGTGCAGCAGGGTATGGTGGAGGCGCGGCCGGCGGCTATGGTGGCGCGGGCGGTGGAGCGGGATATGGCGGCAGTGCGGGAGGCGGATTGGCCGGGATGGCGCAGAAAGCGCTCTTCATTGCGACCCTTCAGAAGGTAATTCAGGACGTCGCTTCGAAGCCGAAGTTCGACATGAACCGGGCGATCAACGATGTGTGGATGCAGGTGAGCGCACTTCGCGCGCAAAAGGCCATGAGCGACATGACGGATGCACTTAACATGATGGAATCGATCATGAAAATGCGCCACGACACCGCAAAATCGGCCATTGGCAACATCAGGTAAAAGTTGGCTGGAGGGACAGTGCCCAAAAATATCAAGCGATCAGTGGGAACGGGCGGAGCGAACAGTTATTCGGATGTGGCCACGGTTCAGTACCTGTTGAACTGCATTCCGAGAGGGGCTGGAGGGCCCGCTGCGGAATTGGCCGTGGACGGAATTGCGGGACCGCTCACGCAGGCAGCAATCAGGAAGTTTCAGACGGCGAAATCCGGCCACTGCGACGGGCGAGTGGATCCGGGCGGGCCGGCGATTCAGCAATTGCAGGGTTACGATCCCTATCCGAATCAGCCGATGCCGCTGCCGTCGTATGGCGGCAAGGGCAGCAAGAAAGTTCCCGCGGGAAAGTACGCGGCGAACCAGGCGATCATTCACGGCATCACGGAAGCGATTGCAGCCGCGGTGGCGGCAGCGAGCGGAATCCCCGTACCGTATGGGCCGAACTGGAAGATGCCACAGTCGAAGTCGCCGGGCGGCGGGGGAGGAACCGGCGGAGTGGCGGGAATCGCGGGCAAGGTGACCGGCGTGGTGCAAACGGCGGCTCAAGCGGCGGCGAAGGCGATCGAGCTGATGGTCAAGCTCCAAGGGGGAAAGCAAGCGCCGGGAGGTGGCTTACACGGCCCGATTCAAAAAGCGGCCGAGGCGGCGATGAAAGCGGCGGAGGCCGCGGCGAAGCAAGCCGGATTGAAAGTGCCGCAGGGCGGCTATCAGGTTCCCGGTGTGCCGGGCGGTCCGGGCGGCTCGTTTGGGCTCGGTGAGCTGGCACGTAAAGTCGCCGAGACAGCGGCACGTGCGGCCAAGGCAGCGGAGGCCGGAGGGAAGACGATCGATCCGGGAAAGATGCCCATGCCGATGCCTCCCGTGATGCCTGGCGGAGAGGCTGGCATGTTCGGCAAAATCATCCAGGGTGCGGCAGAGGCGGCGGCGAGGGCCGTGAAGCAGATGTCGCATGACGACGGCGGTGGCGCAAAAGGGAAGGGTGTTGAAGGGGGAGGCGTCAAGGTGAGCGATGGCAAGGTGCAGGCCGGCGGCAGTGCTCCGATTGCGAAGGGTGGAGTGGGCGGCCCGACGGTTCTTTAACGACTGAGGCGCTATGGCGAAACGGGCACGAGGAGCGCTAACGGCATTTGTACGCGAGGTGGTGTTACCCGCCGGGCCGGATCGCGTACCCAAGCTGGACCGGCGCAGCATGAAATTTGCGATCCGGTATAAGAAGTCGAAGATTCACCGTTGGGGAATATTCGCCGACGAAGACATTCCCGCGAGGCGGCGTGTGATCGAATACACGGGCGAGCGGATTGATGCGCGCGAGGTGGTGAGGCGGTCGGTGCGGCCGCATGTGTACCACTTCTGGGTGCGCTCGGGCTTGGCGGTTGATGGAGCGGTGCGCGGAAGCGGGGCGGAGTTCATCAATCACTCGTGCGAACCGAATCTGGTGGCGCGCGTTTCCAAGGGCCACATCTGGCTGGTGAGTGTGCGGCCGATCGCCAAAGGCGAGGAGCTCTCGTTCGACTACCGGCTGTCGGGCGCGCAGATGCTGCCGTGCAAGTGCGGAGCGAAGGGATGCCGCGGCTATCTGAATCCGATCATTCTCGGCGAATGAACTTTGCGGCATGATGGTTGCATGACGGAGGAGTTGAAGCGCGCCTACGAGGCGTTGGAAGTGGAGCCGGGAACGGGGTTCGACGAAGTGCGCGAGGCCTATCTGGACCTCGTGAAAGTGTGGCATCCGGACCGGCACCAGGGAGCGTCGGAGCGTTTGCGCGCGCGTGCCGAACAGAAACTGAAAGACATCACGTCGGCCTATGAGAAGCTGCAGCGGCTGGCGGCTGGGCCGGTTGTGCCGGAACTGATTCCCATGGATTTTGGCGGTTCGTGGGGGTTTGTGGATGAGCGCGGGCGAACGGCGATTCATCCGCTCTATACGGAAGCGCGGGCATTCTTCGAGGGCCTGGCGGCGGTGGTGATGGTGGAGAAGTGGGGGTTCATCGACACGGCAGGGGACTTTCGCGTGACACCGCTGTACGAAGATTGCGGAGACTTTCATGAGGGCCTGGCGGCGGTGAAGTGGTATGGGCGTTGGGGTTACATTGACCGCGCGGGGTTGTATGTCATTCAACCCCGGTTTCAAGAGGCGGGCCCGTTTGTGAACGGGCGAGCGGAGGTGCGGCTAGGGCCGCGCGTGGGGTTGCTGGATAAGTCGGGGGATGTGGATTTTCATCGGAACCGGTTGGGGTGAAGGGGGGCACGCGCACTTCCGGATGGCGCTTGATCCATTCCCTATTGCGTTTGCATCAGCTAGACTGATTCGAACCGCCCCTCATGATACTTTCCCCAGGTACTAAGCTCGGTCCGTACGAGGTGCTCTCTTCCATCGGCGCAGGCGGGATGGGTGCTGTGTGGAAGGCACGCGATACGCGGCTTGATCGCACGGTGGCAATCAAGACCATAGAGGGGAAATTCACTGAGCGTTTCGAGCGCGAGGCGAAGACGATTGCGAGCCTCAATCATCCGCATGTCTGCACTCTGTTCGATGTCGGAGACAACTATCTGGTGATGGAGTACATCGAAGGCGCACCGCTGAAGGGGCCACTGCCGGTGGTGGAAGTTGCCCGGCTCGGCGCGCAAATCGCCGATGCGCTCGATGCCGCGCATCGAAAAGGCATCACGCATCGCGATTTGAAGCCGGGGAATGTGCTTGTTACTAAGTCCGGCGTCAAGGTAATTGACTTCGGGCTTGCCAAAGGTGGTTCGCCGGTGCGCGGCGAACAGGATGTCACGCTCACCAAACCTCTCACAGGCGAAGGAACGATTCTTGGGACCGTACCCTACATGTCGCCGGAGCAACTTCAAGGCCAGGAAGCCGACGCGCGCAGCGACATCTTCGCTCTCGGCTGCGTACTGTACGAAATGCTCACCGGACGCCGCGCCTTCGAAGGCAAATCGCAAGTCAGCATCATGGCTGCGATTCTCGAGCACGAACCGGCGCCCATTACCGAACACGTCGTCCCCGCCTGGCTGGACCGCATCATTCGCCGCTGCCTACGCAAGAATCCCGATGACCGGTGGCAATCGGCGCGCGATGTTGCGATCGAGCTTTGCGAGCCTCCGGCCGTCTCCGGGACCGTACCCAGAGCCGTAATGCGGCCATGGATCGCCGCCTGCGCGGCTCTCGCACTCCTTTCCACCGGACTCGGTTGGTACGCCGTCCGGCGCGCCGGCTTCCGGCAGCAACCGGCCGGATCCACCATCAATGCCGCGCTCTCGATCCCCTTGCCCGACGGCACCAGGCTCACCGGCGCCTACCCGAATCTCGCGCTTTCGCCGAACGGCGCCTCCCTTGCCATTCCGCTCTTGAAAGGCGCCGACAGCCTCGTCTACCTGCGTCCGCTCAGCGAACATTCGTGGCGTACCCTGCCGGGTACCAACGGCGCGCATCGGGTGTTCTGGTCGCCCGACTCAACGCAGATTGGATTCGTCGCCGGGAACAAGCTGAAACGCGTGGAGCCGGGTTCTGGCGAGGTGCGCGTGCTGGCGAACATCGTCGATATGCATGGCGGAGCGATCCAGAACCCAATTTGGGCTCCCGACGGCAAAATCTATTTCCGTCAATCGTTCCAAATGAATACATCCGCGATGTATGCCGTGCCCGACTCCGGTGGAACTGCGGTGAAATTGTACGATAACCAGCTAATACGGCCGTACACTATCTGGCTACCGGGCGGCTCCCTGCTCGAGGCCGGCTCGGACGGAAAAGCGGCCATTTACTCGCTCAACGAGGCCAAGCACAAACCACTCGAGCACAAGCTTGTGACCTCCCGGTTTCAGTTCATTCCCAGCGAGCCAGGCGCCCTCTCCGGACACATTCTTCATGGAATTGGCTCCCGCTTGTTCGCCCGGCCCTTCAATGCTAGTTCCCTTGCCCTGAGCGGCGTCGACATCCCTCTCGTCGATGCGGTGGACCTTGTGGTGAACACGTCTGACTATCGGTTCTCAGCCGCCGGGAACGGCATGCTGGCATACATGGCCCCCCAGGCCCGCCGTATGGTCTGGCGGGACCGGGCAGGCAAAGAGTTGAGCGAGTGGACTGCGCCAGGCGGATATGATTTTCCGAGGATCTCTCCGGATGGAAATCGCGTAGCCTACATGGTTCGCGATTCTGAGACAGGCGAGATCCAAGCCTATGTCTCCGATTCCGCGGGTGAACGTGCCATGCAGTTCGATCCCAATCCCGGTTGGGAGCGTCAGTACTGGTCCCCGGACGGCAAGCGCTTGGCGAGCAGCAATTTGAAACTTCAGGTGATCGCCGTTCGTCCCGTCCCCCCGGCTGTCGGGGAACTCACCACCTGGCCGAGGGACGGCCGCGCGGTTCTGATGGATTGGTCGCCCGATGGCCATATGCTTCTGTACAACAGGCAGGCCGTCATGCCCGCGGAAATTTGGGGGCTACCCTTGGCCAATGGCGCCAAGCCCTTCTTGATCGCCAAGGGTACCGACTCCGCGTTCTCGCCCGATGGACAGTTCGTCGCATTACGCGGACCGCAAGGCGGATACCAGTTGAAGCGCTACCCGGCTACCGGCGAGGAATGGTCCCTTCTGCCGGAAGGCCAGAGTCTCGGAAGTTGGCGCCACGATGGCCGCGAGTTCTTCTGCCTGCGGCACGCCGGCGAGAAGGATGAAATGGTGGCGATCCCCGTCCGGCTTGACTCTGCGCAACCCCAGATCGGCGAACCGAGGGTTTTGTTTGATGTCCCCATTACGGGCGCCCGCGTGGGATTTCATGTAACCGCAGATGGGCAGAGGTTTCTCATGGTGATGCCGGCCAATTCCTCAGCCCCGCCTGAGATTCGAATACTCACCGATTGGCGCGCGGTGTTGAAGGAGGGGGCCCCGGTCGAACCATGAATACCTGCGATCAACCCAGACTCTAACGCATCGAAGCGCCGGCCGGCGCGGCATTATGGAAGGCGCGCGATATGCCTCTTGACCGCACGGCAACGATCAGGAGGAGCAGGCGCATGCCTACCGGCTACTACGTTCCGCCGCACGGCGATTAGGGCCAAGCCACGCCGGACGTGGAAATCCACTCTCCACTCGGGAGTCTTGGCGCAACGCACTCTACTCGGACGATGCCGTTTGACGCCCAGAAAGGCCGGTCCACCCGGGGACGAAAACCGCTCGGACATGATTGTGATGGGTTCTCTACGGCTGCACGGGCAGGTCGGTGATGTCGTGGACGACGCCCGGGGCCGAGACGGCGAGGGGAACATTGCCGAAGCGCTTTAACTGCGGGACGGTAACTGTCAGAGGCGTACCGGGTTTCGCTTGGGCTTCGAGGCCATCGATGAGGACGTGTACGGGTCCGGGTTTGGCGTTGGGAAGGGCGATGCTGACGGCTTCTCCCACTTTGGCGGGCTTGGAGGGCTCAACGGCCGAGCCGTCGGCGTGAGTAACAGCAAGCGGCGCGGGAGCAGGCGGCACCTGTTGCGAGAGGCGGATGCCGAAGAAGATTCCGTGATCGAGCGAGAGCTCGTTGAGAGGGCCGAGTTGGGCGCCGAGGAAGGCAACCGGATTGCCTCCGATGGCCAGGTTGGTTTCCGTGGGCCGCGCTACGGGGCCTAGCATCGACGAGCCGTCGGTGCCGATGCGGTAGGCGTTGCGCGTGGTGAGCGCGGTGCTGGTTTTGCCATCCCACAGGTTCTCTTCGAGCTCCAGAAAACCACCGCCTGCATTGCGCGCGGAACCGAGGGCGGTGTTGAGCGCGGCGGGTTTGGAGTTCAGCTCATAGGGGACGGTGGCGTAGAGTTCGGCGATGGCGAATGCGCCCATCCACGAATAGGATGAGGCGTCGGGATCGGCGCGCAACCCGACGAAGAAATCGCGGGAACCGGCTGCGGTGGACCAGGCCAGAAAGAATGCCCCGTCGGGCGAGAACATGATCTCGCGGGAGCCGCGGAGCGGATTGTTGACGTCGGTGGGCGAGAAGGTGATGGTACCCAGGCCGGTGGGCGCGAGTTCGAGTTTGGGAAGGGGCATGGACATGAGGCGGCAGACGTCGTCGAACTCCGTGGAGTGATTGATCAGGCTGGCCTGCTCGTCCATGCGGCGTGGAGTAAAGGGAAAAGTCAGATAACCACTCGTAAAACCTCGTGGGGCATGGGGTTCGGCCTGGAGCCACGCCGAGCGGTAGAGGCCATTGGTGGGTATCGGCGCGGTGGCTGCGGGCGCGGCGGGCGAACCGGCAGGGGCCACGGCAAAGGCCGCGAAGAAGGTGTGCACGCCGGGTTTGGAGCCGGTGGCGATGAGGAGCTTGTTGCCTTCTCCCGCGATCACGTGCAGCGATCCGCCCAGGCCGGAGGGAGCGTCGAGGGCAAGACTGGCGGGATCGTCGAGCTTGCAGGCGAGCTTAGGAGTAGCGGGTTTGGCAGCTTCCTGGTTGCGCGCAATGCGGGCTTCGGCGCTGCATGCGCCGGGCGCGAGGTTCAGCGTGCCTCCGGCAACAGCGACTTCCCTGCCCTTGGGGGATTCGGCGGTGGTCAATTCGAGAAAGTAGAAACGTCCGGTTTGCGCGGCCAGCAGGCAAGGGACAGCAGCGAGGAGAGCGAATCGGAGCATGTTTATCGTTGGGCTTTGATGGCGTTGTGGGGCGCGTGGGATTGGGGTTTGTAGCCGGGCGGTACGGCGTCCTTCGGCATCTCGCCGGTGAGCGCCTTCAGAAACTCGACGATGTCGGCCTTGGCCTGTGGGAGCTTGTCTTTGGTCACAAAGGTGACGGGCGGGTGCGGCATGACGCCGGAGATATAGATGTTGTGGCGGCCGCCTTCGAGATAGAAGTCGACAATCTCTTCCAGTGTCTTCATGCTGCCATCGTGCATGTAGGGCGCGGTGAGGGCGATGTTGCGGACGGTGGTGACTTTGAACGCGCCGGAGTCTTTGGTGACGCCGGTAACGCCAAAGCGGCCGACGTCGGTGAAGACGCCTTTGGTTTCGTCCCATGCGACGCCGGTGTTATGGAAGCGCGGCTCGGTGAAGATAGCGTGATCCTCTTCGATGCGGTGGCAGGAGACGCAATTGGGACCGACGAGGGTGCGATCCATGAAGAACTCCATGCCGCGGATGGCCGCGGGGGACATGGCGGTTTTGTCTTTGCCGTAGTAGTAGCGGTCGAAGGGGGAGTTGCCGCTGAGCAGCGTGCGCTCGTAGGAGGCGATGGACTTGGTGACCATCTGATAGGTGATGCGGCCGGGACCAAAGGCTTTGGCGAAGAGCGCGGGATATTCGGGATGAGCGGCGAGCTTGCGTTCGACAGCGATGAGGGAGCTGGCCATCTCGATGGGGTTCTGGATAGGGCCTTCGGCCTGGTCTTCGAGGGTGCGCGCGCGGCCGTCCCAGAACTGCGTGAGGTGGTAGGCGGCGTTGAGGACGGTCATGGCCTGGCGGTTGCCGAGCTGCTCTCCAACGCCGGGGGAGTAGCGGCGAGGATCGGAGAAGGCGGCTTCGGGGTCGTGGCAGGAGGCGCAGGCGACCGTGTTGTCTTTGGAGAGGATGGGATCGAAGAAGAGTTTGCGGCCGAGGAAGATGGTTTCGGCAGTAGGCGGATTGTCGCTGGGATAGGTGACGGGCGGGAGGCCGAGCGGGGCGTGAATCTGCACGGTCTTGCCGATGGGGATGACGGAGCCCTTCGTGGCCGGAGGTTCGGCGTGGCTGCGTGCCCGCGGCGGTAGGCTTTCAAAGGCGAGCGCAAGAGGCAGCAGTGCGGCTGTGAGGATCAGCACGCAACGTGGGAGGAACTTCATGTCTGCACCTCTATTACAACATTATTCGAGGTGGGTGTTTGGCCAGCGAGGCGGAATTTGGGATGTCCGGGCGTGTGAATGTAGGGCGGCGCGCGAGGCTCGAGGAGTGCCGGCGAAAAGAACTGCCAGCACGCTTGTAACGATACGATGGAGCATTGCCTCTCTTTGAGAGGAATTACGCAGGGGTGACATTGGAATTGGCCAGCAAGGGGCAAAATTTCGACTTTCTTTTGGGCGGAGGTGAGATGGGCGCGCGCATGCGAGGTCATGACTGGGGCCCGACCGAGCTTGGCGATCCGATGGGCTGGCCGCAGAGTCTGCGCTCGGCGCTGAGCATCTGTCTGGAATCGGGATTCCAGATTGCGGTGTATTGGGGTCCCGGCCTGGCCTTGCTCTACAACGACGCATGGAGCCAGATCCTAGCCGAAAAGCATCCGTGGGCACTGGGGAAGCCGGGGCGCGAAGTATGGCCGGAGATCTGGGACACGATCAATCCTTTGTTCCGGCAGGTGATCGACACTGGGGTTGCGACGCTATCGCGAGATCAGCTACTTGCGATGCACCGCCGGGGCTACACCGAGGAGTGCTACTTCGACTTCACCTTCAGTCCGATTCGCGATGAAGCGGGCGCCGTCGGGGGCATCTTCAACATCGCCACGGAGAC
>JBDTVQ010000171.1:0-13212 GCA_040007195.1 Acidobacteriota bacterium
CGAAAACGCGAATCGCCGGACTCAAGTCGGAAAGCAATGGTCCGCCGCTCTGCTGCTCGAGTTGCTCCTGCCTGCCGGGCCGCCAATCGCCTTCACACATCGTCACGCTCGAGAGAGCAAACACGCCCTTGGAGACATTCGGAACCTCGACAAACTGGCTTGCCGAGCCGATCAAACCCGAGTGTTCATCGAGCACTGCCACACGCATGTGATAGGGGCCGGGTTTGCCAGCGCGATGGAGAAACGTGTAGACGAAGCCACCCTTTTCGAGTTGGCCGGCCTCTGCGGGCGTGGCCTCCACCGTATAAGAACGCTCCGTTACTGCCGAACGCGCCGGCAGCTCGCCTTCCGTCACCGCTACGATATGCAGCTTGGCGGTGCGCATCCCATTGGGCCCGTCGGCGGAAAATTCCACGCCGGAGCCGTCGATGTGGAGCAGCGCCCGGATTCCGGCCTGCCCCTTATCGTCGAGCATGAACATGGGCGTGAACCGGAGGCCCAGGCCATTTCCGGCGAACGGGGAGTGAAGTGCTGCGAGCAGCCGCTCTTGAGGTGTGCCGGGCTCCCTGCCGTCAGGGCCGCTTGGCCCGAGGTAGGTCTTGCGATAGCGAACCCGTACACCTGGGCGTTTCACCCGCAAAATCAACCTCCGCGGGCGGTCGTCCTTTCGGATGAGAGCCAACTCCTCTTCGGAAGGTTGGAACCCGAGCAGGTAATAACCGGACTGTTCGCGCAGTGATTTCGAAACGCCTGCGTTCAGATCGTTATCGTCGAACAGGCTCGTCCCGCCCGTTTCGGCAGCCAGGAATTGGAGACCTTCCTGGTTATCGCGGAACCGCTTCATGCGGTCCTCCAACATCGTGCGAACCTCTTCTTGCTCCATGTTGCTCACGTCGTCCTGCGCTTGCAGTCCGGGCACGAACAGGCCGCGCGCATCGACCGTTGAAATCACTACCGATGCGCGGTTCGCCCGTTCGGCGACCGACTGCACTTCGCCCACGGTCACCGGCGGCTCTTTCCGGTCCTTGCTGCGAATGAAAAAGCCGTCCGAGAAGAGGATCAGCGACTTCCGCCCGGGCATATCCTGCAGACCCTCGACAATGTGGCGAATCGCCCCGAGCGTGCCAACGGCGAACAGCCGCGTCATGATGTTCGCGCTCATCGCTTCCGCCGCTCCTGCCGCTGTTGCGACGCTCGCCAGCGGCGGCACCGCCGCGTTCGGTTTGCCGGCGAGACGGAATCGTAGGCGGTCGATGGCGGAGTCCAGTTGCCGCGAATCGGTGGTGAACTGTTGCAGCATGCCGATGCCGCCGCTGGTCGACATGACGGCCACGAGGTCGCCCGGAGTCATCTGCTCGCGTACGAATTTGTGCAAGGCAACCCGTGCGGAATGCATGCTCTCAAACGACATCCCGAGGTCGTCGACGAGAAATGCGATGGTGCGGCGCACCCCTTCACGGCGCGCTGGCGTGGCGGGTTTGGTGGTGCGCGCTCTGGATTCCATGCCTGCCCCGGCGCCCGCCGGTCCGGCGTCCACGTAGGAGGCATGCGTGATCGCGCGCGGTTTCCCATCTTCCAGCAGCAAAAAATCGTCTTTGGTGAGGTCAGTCACCGGCCCGCCGCCGCGGCCTGTCACCACAGCATCCACTTGCACGAGTGTCACGGAGACGCGTAGCGGAGCCGGCTCCTGAGCGATGGCTAATGCGAGAGGGACTGCCAGAACCAACCGTTGCAGCATGAACAACCGTGAGCACTATTGTACGGCCACAGTTACGCCCACCGGCGAACTGGCATTACCCACCTTGAGTACGATCGGCACGGCGTCGCCCGAAGGCGTATCGGCGGCCAGCTGAATATTGAGCTGCATGACACCGGCCACCAACCCCGGAGCCGCGCCCGCATACAAAACTGTGGCAGTCTTGCCGCCGACCGTTACTGAAACCGGAAGCTTCGGCTTCGGATACTCGCCGAGCGTGGCGTAGTTGGAAACAGAGCCATCCAGCGGCGTCGGCGCCGGCTCTCCATCGCCCGTCGCGTAAAGTACTAGAATTCCGCCCGCCGCCACCCTCGACGATGCGGAATTGCAGCAGACATTGCCGTTCACGGCCACCGATTGCTTGCCATCCGTCGTGAATAACGCCGGCGCCGCCTCTGCAACCGGCACAGCTACGGCAGCCGACAGCACGTTCTTGTATTCCACCTGCACCGCGGTCGTCGTGCGTCCCGCCACGCCATACGGCACGATCGCTGAAATCTGTCCCTTGCTCGTGTAGAGCATCGGTGCCGCTACGCCATCAAACAACACGCGCGTCTCGCCGATCAGCGTCGCCAGCCTGTTCTGCGGCGTCAATGCCGCACCCACGAGCGCATCCGGTCCCGCGTTCTGCGGAAACAGCGTAACAATTTCGCCCGCCGCCACACTGCTCCCTTGGAAGCTCGCGCCATTCACGATGCTGTTGGCGCTCAAAGAGGGTACGGGCGTAGTGGGCGGCGTCACGGGAGGAGTGACAGGCGGAGTGACAGGCGGCGTCACCGGTGGAGTGCCGAGCTGGTAGATGCCCAGCCAGAAATCGCCCAGCCCGCGCGTTTGCGATTGCGTCGCCGAGGCGGTCACCGGCAAGCCGTCGGCAAAGGCGGTCCCCAACCATGCGAACTTTCCGCCGCCCAGGGATGCGACATCGTTGCCTCGCTCCAAACCCGGCCCGCCGAGAAACGTCGCGTGATCCACGGTGCCATTGGGCGTCACGACCAGCAGGTAGGCATCGCCTGTCGCACCGCCGTGCTGCGGTTGCAAAGCGTCCTGCGTCACCCGCCACGGGTTCGATTGAGGCGGACCCTGCAGATGTCCGGTCATGTACGCCCGGTCATTTTCGTCGATCGTTAACCCCGGCCCGAATCCCACCTGCACCGGGTGCGCATATGTCGCATAGCCGATGCTGCCGCCCTGATAGTTGATGCGTACCAGGAAGTGGTCCTCATCGTTGGTCTTCGTCGATTGCCAGGCGTTGCCGGTGACCTGCAGATTGGCTCCCGCGAACCCGGCGATCCAGACACCCGTCTTGCCCGCAACCACGCGATAAGGACGTCCGGTCGCGGCGGGAATGTTGCGGATGAACACCACCTGCTTGGCAGGCAGGTCAATGCTCGCGTAGAACATCCGGCCGGGAGCAAGATTGATCGTTCCTCCCAGGGCGGGGAATCCGGGAGCAGGGAGATTCGTCGAACTGCTCACGCCCGCCACACTCAAGTTGCCGCCCGGCTCGATGCTCATGTCCCAGATTTCGTCATTGCCGTTGCCGCCATAGTAGGAGCGGCTCAGAACGGCGCCCGCCTGGTTCAGTGTGAAGAAGAACGCATCATATTCGCCGCCGCCATAGCTGGATTGAAAGCCGTCCACCGGATTGCGGAACGTGATGCATTGTCCGGCGGCGTAGATAGTTCCATTTGGCGCCACCGCCACTGCCCAGATACGGTCCACTTCGTCAAACGTCTTGGCATAGCGCACGGTTCCCGTCGCGCTCAACGCCAGCAGAAAGCTCTTCCCGGAATCGGTCGCCGTCGGCCAATCGGTGGACGTGGTGCGCCCGCCGAGATAAATGTCGCCATTCGAATCGACCGCGAGTGTGTGCAGCAGTTCTCGATTGTTCCCGCCGTAGTAGTTCGACCACAGCAACTGCCCTTGCGGTGAAAACTTCGCCACAAACAGCCGGTCCGCGCGCGACGGTCCCACTGGCGTTGCGTTCACTACGGGAATGCCGCCCACGCCGGTCAGTCCGGCCACGATGACGTTTCCCTGGGGGTCGGCGCGCACGTATTGCGCCAAATCCGCCGTTGACCCGCCCAGGAACGTTCCAAACTGCTGCGTCAACGGGAGCGCTTGAAGCAAAGCCGCCGCCAAAAACAAAGACACCAGTCGCATGTTCCTCCGATGCTGCTACTGAAACTGCTCGGAATCAAGCCCGAGTGTGTCATCTCGCCAGCCTGTAGCGCGAATATGCGGTTTCGTGCTATGTTGAGGGAAGTGCGCTCTGCTTGGGCAAAGCGTGCTTTTACCCCATAGCGGGGACGTAGCTCAGTTGGTTAGAGCGCCGGCCTGTCACGTCGGAGGTCGCGGGTTCGAGCCCCGTCGTCCCCGCCATACTGCGTCTGCAGTATTCATAATTCCTAGCCCTCTCCACTAATTCTGGTATAAGTAGTCTCAATCGAATCGTCGAAGAGGTGAACCGCACCGTTCGCCGATATGAGGGTTATCGACGTGCCGTTCGAACGCCCAGAAGCCAATCGGAGTATCCGCCCCGTCCGGCCGGAAGCCCTTTGGCCGGCACGCCACTGCCGGCCGGTTTGGCGCTTGGTCCACTCACTGGGATTGTTATCGCTCCTACACATCGGAGCCTTGTCGGCCACTCCCCGCGTCGACCCCGAGTATGTCATCACGCAGTGGCAGCCGGAAGATGGGTTGCCTGAGAGCTCGGCAACCTCGATGGTCCAAACTCCCGATGGCTATCTCTGGTTCGGCACGTTCAATGGCCTGGTTCGTTTCGACGGCCTGAACTTCCGGGTGTACGGACCATCCAACACTGCCGCGCTCCCGCATTACGGCGTGGTGAAACTCCATCTCGATGCCACCGGAAACCTCTGGGTGGCCACGCTCAACGGCTTTGCCGCGCTTTTCGGTCGGGACTGGAAGCGCATTCAAGCCGATGTCGAACCTAACGACTTCCCCTTGCGATTCTCCGAGGCGCCTAACGGCGTGCTCTACATTGTCACGGCTAAGGGAAAGGGCTTCCGCTACCGTGCCGGACGCATGGAACGTCTACCAATGCCTGAGGGTTTCCGGCCCGGAGGCGGCAACTACCTAACTGTGGACGGGAAAGGGGATCTGTACGCCAGTCGCAGAACGCAACTCAGCAAGTATGACGGCGACCGTTGGACGGCCATCCCGATTCCCACCGAGCTCAAGAACCGGGATGCCAACCTCGGACAAGTACTCTGGGCAACGGGCCGGGATGGACAGGTCAAGCTAGTCACCACCCTAGGCGTATACGGCTTCGATAGCGGCCGATTCACGGGAGCTGTTCGTTCGCCCATGCCTATTGATAGCGTGGTCCACTACCTGGAAGACCCCGACGGAACCACCTGGTACAGCTCATACAACAACGGGCTCTACCGCCTGTCGCCCGACGGTCAGATGAGGCATTTTACTGTCAAGGATGGCTTCCCCAGCGACAGCATCCGATTCGTCTTCCGGGACCGCGAGGGGAATCACTGGGTGGGCACCAACGGTGCAGGGCTGATCCGCCTCGTCCGCCGGCGCATCTTGTCGGTGAGTCACGATGATGGCATCCCCCTCCAGCCGACAAAATCCGTTGCGGTCGATCAGGACGGCAGCCTTCTTGTCGGTATCTATGGTGCAGGTTTATATAGAGTCCGTTCGGGAAGGTCGGAACCCGTCTATCGCCAAGGTCCGAGTTTCGTTCAGGCCCTGCTGATGGACCGGCGGCAACGTCTGTGGATCGGCACGTACTCCGCGGGTCTCCACGTCCGCGATAAAGGCGTGACCAAAGCCGTGCCTGCCGCCGAATCGGCGGGCGAAGCCATTGAGGCGCTATTCGAGGACTCCAAAGGCCGCGTTTGGGTCGGTGGCAGCCGGCGGGTGGTTGTCTACGACGGCAGCCAAGCCGGAGCCGTACAAATGCGCGACCGTGCAAGTCCCGTCGCCGTCGCCTGTTTTGCCGAAGACCCCAAAACGGGCGAAATCTGGGCCGGTGGAGATGGTGGCCTCTACCGGTTCAACGGCGATTTCTTCGAACAAGTGAACACGGAAGGCAAGCGTCCCTTGCCGGCCCTTCGTTCCATCGCCGCCACCGCCGACGGAACGCTCTGGCTCGGTACAGCCTTGGACGGCCTCCTGCGCTATCGCGTCAATCGCCTCGCGGCCGTGGCCTCCCCCGACGGTATCGCCGCCTCTATCGGCGCGATTTTTATGCAGGACGATGACCTCTGGCTCGCCACCACCAGGGGACTCTGGCGCATTCCCCGCGCGCAAGCCGAACAGGCGGCCGATCAGGGCACTCCCGATCCCAGCTGGCAGGTCTTTGGCGCGATGGACGGCATGCCTAGCCGCGAGACGTCTGTCGGCCACCAGCCACTCGCGGTCCGCGATCGCGCAGGCGTGCTCTGGATCGCCACTCTCCATGGATTGGCCGGAATCAATCCCGCCGAAGTCAAACCGAGCATGACCGACGCGTCAGTCCGTGTCGAAGAGGTTTGGTATCGCACGAAGGAGAGTCGTGAACGTAACGCCCTAAACCGCGAAGGCGACCGCGTGGAGGCCCCCTCCGACGCCCGGGACTTCCGCATCGTCTACGCCGCGCCCTACTTCACCGCACCCTCCAAGGTCGCGTTCGACTACGAGTTGCAGAACGGCCGCACAGCCGTCGCGGCGGGACGAATGCGGGACCGCCAGTTGCGCACCTATGAACTACCACCGGGCGAGAATCGCCTGCGTCTGCGGGCCCGCAATGGCGACGGCGTGTGGAGCGCCACGACCACGGAACTGATTCTCTACCGCCAGCCGGAACTGTTCGAGATAGGCTGGGTGCGTTGGGCCGCGGGCCTGCTGCTCCTGCTAGCCATTGCCGCGACTGGCAGAATCTTTTGGCGGCGCAAGTCACGCGAACAGGAAGCGCAACTGCGGCGCGCTCGCGAGGTTTCGCAGATCAAGGCCCGCCTCGCCATGGTCCTGGAAAATACCGGTGATCTCGTCGGCTTCGCCTCGACCGATCAGAAAATGATGTACCTGAACCGCGCCGGCAAGCGCCTGCTGGGCTTGGACGAAGACCGTGACATAGGCGCGATGGATGCCTGGAGCATGTATACCGAGTGGGCACGCGAGTTGATCACCACCATCGGCATGCCCGAAGCCCTGCGCAGCGGCTCCTGGCAGGGCTATACGGCCGTGCGGCAGCGCGATGGCCGCGAAATTCCCGTCTGGCAGGTCATCGTTGTCCATCGATCTCCGGACGGCCAGCCGGAGTTTGTCTCCACTTTTGCCCGCGACATGACCGAGTTGCGCCGCTCGGAAGACCTCTTGCGCCAGGCCAAGGTGAAGGCCGAAGAGGCATCGCGGATGAAGAGCGAATTCCTCGCCACCATGAGCCATGAGATTCGCACGCCGATGAACGGTATTCTCGGCATGGCGCAGCTTTTGCGGCTCACCCAGCTCGATCACGATCAGCAGGAACTGGTCAACACCGTGTACTCCTCGGCGGAAGCGCTGCAGCACCTTCTCAGCGACATCCTCGTTCTCTCCAAAATCGAAGCCGGTCAAACCCGGCTGCACGATGCGCAGTTTAACGTCAGAACTGTGGTCGAAGACGTTGTCAATCTCGCGAAGGTTCAGGCCGCCCGCCGCGGAGTGCCGCTGGATTCGACAGTCGACGAACTGGTTCCCACCGCCGTCATCGGCGATTCCGTCCGCCTCCGTCAGGTGCTGCTCAACTACCTCGACAACGCCATAAAGTTTACCGAAGCGGGCAAGGTGACCCTTACCGTGGAGCGCCTATCACTCGGGGAAGGTGCCGTTACGCTGCGCTTTGCCGTTACCGATAGCGGCTGCGGAATTCCTCCCGAGAAGCTGGAACTTGTGTTCGACAAGTTCGCCCAGGTAGACTCGTCGCTCACGCGTCCTCATGAAGGCACTGGGCTGGGCTTGTCCATCGTCAAGGGTCTGGTCGAACTGATGGGCGGTTCCGTAGGCGTGCAATCGGAAATCGGGACAGGCTCCACTTTCTGGGCCACGGCGATGTTCGGCCTGCCTGCCACCCCACGCCCGACCGGCGCCTGGTCCAAGGAAACTGCCAGCCAAGAAGAGGCCCCAGCCACCGGGGCCCGCTTCCGAAACGTTCGTGTCTTGGTGGTGGAAGACAACACCGTGAACCGCCGCGTCATTCAACGGCTGCTTGAAAAAATGGGGTGCCATGTTGAACTCGCCGCCGATGGATACGAGGCCGTGCTCATGTGTAGCCGGTCGCGCTACGACATCGTTCTCATGGACCTCATGATGCCCGGCTTGAGCGGCTTCGACGCCGCGATTCGCATCCGAAACCTGGAGCCGGGCGCCAACAGCATTCCGATTGTGGCGCTTACTGCCTCGGCGATGGAAGAGGACCGTCGCCAGTGCATGGAAGCGGGCATGAACGGTTACCTGCTCAAGCCGATCGGCATGAACGAACTGGCCGATGCGCTGGCAAGCCACCTGCCCAACGCACTGAAGAATTAGTGGTTGCACCCTCCGCGACATCTTGAAAGCCGGCGTCACGCGCGTCACCCGCGCCACCCGAATGGACCCCGCAACCGGCATCGGCCAGGAGGCGAAGTCTCCGAAGAAAGGCACGAGTTCTCCCGCCTCGACCTCGACACAATTCAGCAGGCTCGCCAGTCGATCTACCGTGGCGCATGGGCTGCATCAAGCCGTTGGACCCGGTCGCGATGGCCGCGCGGTTAGCGCTACGATAGCAACCATGAATCGACGCACTCTGCTCCGTGCCGCAGCCCTCGCACCGGCTGCCGGATCCCTCATTCCCGCCTCCGCCGCACCGTATTCCTACCATCTTCGCTACGCCCCGCGCATGGGCTTTCTCAATGCGCCCATCCCCGATCAGCTCCAGGCTTATTCCGACGCCGGCTTCAAAGCCTTCGAGTACAACGGCCTTCCCAAACACAGCAACGAAGAGATTGCCGGCTTCCGCAAAAAGATGGACACCCTCGGCATGAGCATGGGCGTCTTCGTCGTCAACTCCGGCGGCTGGAAAGCCTCAGCCACTGTCGACAAGCAGTACCATCCGCAGTTCTTCACCGACGTGAAGCGCGCCGTCGAGATCCACAACATCATCGGCAACGAATGCGCCACCGTCTGCTCCGGCGTCTCCGTTCCCCAACTGACTTTCACCGAACAAACCGCCAATTGCGTGGAAGCCTTCAAACGCGCCGCTGAAATGGTGGAGAAAACCAAACTTGTGCTTGTCCTTGAGCCGCTGAACATTCGCGTCGATCACGCCGGCTACTTCGTCGTCTTCAGCGCCCATGGCGCCGAGATTGTCGACCGCGTGAACCATCCGAACTTCCGCATGCTTTTCGACATGTACCACATGCAAATCTCCGAAGGGAACCTCATCAACCATCTCCGCCTGCACTACGACCAGATCGGCTACTTCCAGATCGGCGACGTCCCCGGGCGCCGTGAGCCGGGGACCGGCGAAGTGAATTGGAGCAACGTCTTCAAAGCGATCTACGAGAAGGGTTACAAGGGCATCCTCGGCATGGAGCACGGCCTCTCCGGCGGCATTGGCCCCGAAGGCATGCAGAAGTGTTTCGACGCATACCGCAAAGCCGATCAGTGGAGCTAGGCACTTAGGCAATGGGAGCGAAAAAACGCTGGTGCCCGGCCGCACATGAGCCGATCACTTCGCAGCAATGTGGCGAAGGACGCGAAGACCGCTATCTCTGCCCACTCGATTGCGAATACCTCGCCGAAGCGCGTCTGCACGAAAAAATGCCCGACGTAAATCCCGACGAGTTTCCCAATCGCGACATCCAGGTCACCGAAGAGTTCCTCCGCCGCAACGAGCCGCTGCTTCTCTTTGCCGCGCGCACGCTTCTCACCAGTGCTCTCGAAGGCGATGCCACCGACGGGGATGTCCGCGAAGCCCTCGCCGCTCTGATCAAAACCTACCGCACGCTCGAAAGCGGTCTCATCTACGATTCGCGCCCCGCCAATCCGTACGCCGCCGCATTGTATGAACGCATGCGCGAAGGTACGCAGCGCCTCGCCGAGGAGATCCAGCAGCAAACCGGACTGCACAATCTCGGCGATGCCGACATGCTCGGAGTCTTTGTGTTTCTCGAAGATCTGGCCATCCAACACGACAATGGCCGCCCGCGGGGCCGACGTTTCCTCGATTTCCTTCGCCTATACTTCCCCGCCCAGCCTGCCGGCGATTCCGAGCCTCCCCCAAACTCCCCCCTTCTCACCGGGCCGTGAGTGTGATAAGTATTCCCACACTTAACGTGCATTTCTTCGTGGAATGCCAATAACGGAACGTAAGGAATACGGGAATGCAGACACTAGATCAAATTCTGGCTGACCGGCCTACGTACTCGGTCGAAACGGGACAGCGGGTATCCGAGGTTGTCGAAACCATGGCGGCGTTGAACGTGGGTGCCATCCTCGTTCTTGAACGCGGCGAACTGCGCGGGCTGTTTAGCGAGCGTGATCTCATGACCCGGGTCGTCGTGCCGGGCCTCAACCTGCACACGACCTTGATCGATGAGGTGATGACTCGCGAAATCGCTACCGCCGAACCTAAGGCCACAACCGACGCCGCCATGGCGCAGATGGAACACATCGGCTGCCGTCACCTCCCGGTGTGCGGGGATAAGAGAGTTCTCGGTATGGTATCCATGCGTGATTTGATGCGGCTGGAGCTTGAGGAAAAAACGAGCGAACTCGAGCATATGCGAAGCTATATTCAGAGCACTTGCTGAGGAAGCACAACCAACCGGGCATCGTCATTTTTGCGCACGGATCGAGCGTGGAATCGGCCAACGAGGCAGTCCGCCGCGTGGCCGCCGATTTCGCGCGCCAGGGCGGCTATAGCGAAGTCGAACCCGCATTTTTGGAAAAGGGACAACCGGATCTCGCAGGCGCCGTCCGGCTACTCGCCGCACGGGGCGTGCGCGACGTCCATGTGCTGCCCTACTTCCTCACCCTCGGCATTCACCTCCAACGTGACTTGCCGTTGATGGTCGCGGGCGTCGAACAGGAACTGCCTGGCGTCAAGATTACCGTGGCTCCACCCCTGGACGGCCATCCGGCGATGACCACGGCTCTGCTCGACCGCGCCCGCTGCGCTCTCGGAGACGAGGGCCGTCTGGCATGAGAGCCATTCTCCGCGAAACGCGCGAGCTTGCACCGGAAGTTCACCACTTTGCCTTCGAGGTTGATGGTGTCGAGCAGTTCGATTTCACACCCGGCCAGTTTGTGTCTTTTCACGCCCCCATCGGGGGCAAAGACATCACACGGGCCTACTCGCTCGCCGCGCCTCCCAACGGCAACCGAATCGAGCTCTGCCTCAACCGCGTCGCCGGTGGCCATTTCTCGCCCTACCTGTTCTCGCTCTCAAACGGCGATGCAGTGGAAATGAGTGGTCCGCTCGGCTATTTCGTGCCCCGTCCCCTCGCGCGTACGAACATTCTCATCGCCACCGGAACCGGCGTCGCGCCCTACCGGGCGATGCTGCCGTTGTTGATCGAATCCGAGCGGCCCATCACCTTGATCTTCGGCACCCGCCACGAGGAGACCATCCTTTACCGCCAGGAATGGGAGAATTGGGAGAAGCAGCACGATAACTTTCGTTTCTGGCCCACGTTGAGCCGTGCGGGCGAAGGGTGGACCGGACGTCGAGGTTATGTGCAGGCGAGCCTCGCCGAAGCCCTCGGTGGAAGCGTGGACGCCGACGTGTTTGTCTGCGGTCTGCGGGCGATGGTGGATGAGGTCCGGGCTCTCGCAAAGTCCCTTGGCCTCGATCGCAAACAGATCGTCTATGAGAAGTACGACTAGGGCGCTGGGGCCTGAACCGTACCTGAAGGAGCTGGGATGCGGAAAGCGTTGCCCCTTGGCGCGGGCATGTTACTTGTTTTTATTGCCGTGGTAGGCGTACTCGTGCGCGTAATTCCCGGTCCTCACAAAGAGACCGACTATCTCGTCATCGGCACGTTGGCGACATTCGCCTCGCTCGTGCTCCTATTCGGCGTCCTTGCGACCACCGTTTTCAAGGACCCGTCCGCTCTATTCAAACGCAAGAAGAGTTGACCTTCGCCTCCACATCGTCACCAGGATCGACCCGATCAGAATCAGCGATACGCACAGGCCTGTCCACATTCCGGCTGCTTTCCAGCCTCGACTGAAAGCCAGCCAATAGCCCACCGGCAATCCAATCACCCAGTAACAGACCACGTGGGTGATCGCCGCCGTCCTGGTGTCTCCCAGACCGCGCAACGCGCCCGTGGCCACGCCCTGCAGCCCGTCGAAAAACTGAAACAGAGCCGCAATCCACAGTAGCCCGGCCATCGTTTCGATCACCATCTCATCGCCCGTATAGGCCCGTCCGATCAGCCTGGGAAACAACACGAAGCACAGCCCCGCCGTGGCCATGAAGCTTCCGCCCAGCGCGATCGCGGTCCATCCGGCGCGCCGCGCGCCGTCCCCATCGTTCCGGCCCACCGCCTGCCCCACGCGCACGGCCGCCGCCGAGCCCAGTCCCAGCGGCACCATGAAGGTGATGCTCGCCACGTTCAGAGCGATCTGGTGCGCGGCAATGTATTGGGCCGGGAAGCGGCCAATCAACGCGCCAGCCAGCGCAAACACGCCCACCTCAACCGTGATCTGCGCCGCCGCCGGAAAGCCCAACCGCCAGAGATCCTTCAAGCGCGTCCAATCGAGTGCCAGGCTCGCCAGCCGCAACCCGCCGCCGCTCCGCCCATCCCACCACAGCGTGTAGGCGCCCAGCACCGCAAGCATGTAGATGCGTGATATCGAGGTCGCCCAGCCCGCGCCCAACGACCCCATCTCCGGCAGTCCCCAGTGGCCATAGATCAGCCCGTAGTTCGCCGCCGCGTTCACCAGGTTCGCGCTCACCATTGCAAACGTGACCGCTCCCGTCAGGTTCATCCCCTGCACATAGCGCCGCAATGCCGTAAAGAAGAGCAACAGCGGCAGACTCCAGTTGATCGCACCCAAATACGGCCCCGCGTGCGTCAGAAGCGCCGGTTGCACTCCGATCACCCGCAGCAGGGGTACCGCCAGCGACACCAGCCCCATCAGCGGGACGCTCAGCAGCACCGACATCCACAGCCCGCTGATCAACGAATGGTGACAGTCGTCCAATCGCCCGCCGCCGAACGCTTGCGAAACCAGGGTGTCCAGGCCCAGCAGCATCCCCATGCCGAAGACCGCCACCGTATAGAAAAAAATGCCCCCGATGGCCACCCCACCTAGAGCCTCTTTGCCCAGGTGGCCCACCATCATCGTGTCCACGACACCCATCGCCATCCAGCCCAATTCGGCCGAAACGATGGGCACCGCCAACCGGATCACTGGCGGGAGTTCCTGCCGCAACTCGCGCCAGTGAAGCATTCCTCCAGGTTAGCGTG
>JBDTVQ010000172.1:0-13172 GCA_040007195.1 Acidobacteriota bacterium
TTTGCACGCCAGTTGCAATTGTATCGTTTGAGGGCGCAAGCGCAACGAAATCGGCGCCAGAAACCGGCGCGGGCTCAGCGCATGCGGAGATCGACTTCACGCACTTGCGCCCGGCCAGTGTCCATGCGGCAGGCGTAGTCGAAGTCGTAATTGGAGCTCGAGCGCCGCGCGCGGCCTTGTCCGGATAACCAGTCACGCTTACCGGAAAGGTCTGAATAGGAGGCCGAGCCGAAGTTGGGATTGCTGTAGCCGTCCCGGCGCAGGCGCTCGGAAATGGAGTCCTGGCAGGCGCGGATGTCGTTCGACTGGTTGTTGTTGCCGCCGAAGAAACCGCCGTTGTTGCCGTTGTTCCCGCTATTGCCGCTGTTACCGCCGAAGAATCCTCCGTTGTTGCCGCCATTGCCGCCATTGCCGGGACGATTGGGACGATTTCCACCGCCGCCGCTGATATAGCCACCCTTCCATTCCAGATCGAAGGTGTATCCTTCCGTGCCGCCCTTGTTGTCGACGATATAAATGACGGCGGCGCCCCGGTTCTCACGCGGGTCACGGCGAACCTCGACGCGGCCCCGGCCGTCCCTGCCTCTGAACTTGAACTCCTGCATACCGCCGGTGGGGAAAGGCGCGTTGCAGACGAAACGAACCCAACTGGCGGGCTGGCCTTGCAGTGTGCGCAAATAGCCCGTGGTGCCCCTGATTTCGACTTCGGCGACGTCGTCGACGCGCACCTCTATGGTGCATTTGCCGGAGTCGCCGGAACCTCGGACTTGGGCCTGGAACGGCTCGCCGCGCTGGGCGAATGCGGGTAGGGCCAGGCTCGCCAGAGCTGCCAGTGAAAGGGAAGAAACGTATCGCGTCATGATCATCTACCTACGCGCCATGATAGACGGTTTCGGATCACGAGGCGAGTACGGAAAAGCGGGAGCCTTCTCCGGCAAGGCTCCCGCGCCGGATGCGCGTGGTTAGTCGCGCCTACGCCGCATGACGAGCGCAAGGACGGCAAGGCCGGCCGCAGCTGTAGTGAACGTAGCGGGTTCAGGAACCTCGCCGCCTACTCCGGCGCCGCCCGGCGGCAGGTAACGGTTGTTCGCGACAAACAAGTCCGGTATGTCCACCGTGTATCCGTCGGGCAAATTGAAAACCGGCCCGGTTAGGGGCAGGGACGCAGTGTCCGCGAATTCGACGTGGGATAGGCTAGTTTGGCCAGCCGATATCGACACGGCCGTTAGGCGGAATAGAAAATTGATGAGCGTGTTTGGCAATAGCATCACCTCGGGAGTGACAACCAACCCGGAAGCCACGAGATCCCCGTCATTGACGAGCGCCCCACCAAGGAATCCCGAGGTTGCGCCATTCGAGTCGACAGACCCTGTTCCGAACGGGAAGGCATCGACGAAAATCGCCCAGTACCCGCCTTCCCGTTTGAACGCGAGGCCTTCCAAATTGAAGTTCAAGCTCACCGGAATCGGCTGGCCCCCTGCGCCGGAAATCGTGAAGGTCGTAGCGAACTCCGCAACCGAGGAAGCCTGGCTGAAGGTACCGCAACAGTAGTAATCGGTCTTGGCTTCCACGCCGACGCTTCCCGGACCCGCTATGGCCTGACCGCTTGCTGTGCCTGTTGTGCATAGCCAATTTGCCGCTATCGCCACTGGTGCCGTGCTCGTGGTGGGGATACTCCCGTTATTACATGCATTTCCCCCATTAACCGATACGGTAAATGTTACAGCCGCACTTGCGGCCGGAATCAGCATCAGTGAGGCAGCCAGAAATAGCGCAAGCTTGAGCTTCGATTTCATCTGCTTCCTCCGGCAGCAGGGCAATAGCTTGCCACAGGAAGGGCCCGGACGCCCAGTCGCAATTTCAGAAACGCCATAGTACTTTCCTCCAGTTATCGCGAAGCCAGCTTTAATCCAGGGACGGACCGACCTTCCCCGCTCTTGCGTTGTGACTCGCCCGGTGATAGTAAACTTGCAGAGCGGAGAGACGATTTTAAAATCTCTTTCAATTTTGTTGAAAGGCTTGCAAGGGTGCCTGAACGCGTTATGTTGCGATTCGCCGAGTTTGAGCTTAACCTCAGCGAACGCACATTGACCCGCAACGGCAATCCCGTTGCCTTAACGCCAAAGGCGTTCGATCTGCTGATCGAACTGGCGGGCGGCGCGCCCAGGCTTTTGAGCAAAGAGTATTTGCTTTCCAAGGTTTGGCCAGACACCTTTATCAGCGAAGCAACGCTTGCCCAGAATATTCACGCCATCCGTTCGGCGCTGGAAATCCCCGGAGCCATCGTCACAGTGCCGAAATCGGGCTACCGGTTTTCTCTTGCGGTGGAGCGGACGGCACCGTTGGAAGAACAGGCGAACGTGGCGCCGATAGCAGCGGCGAGGCAGACCCGGTTGCGTTGGCTGGCGGCGGCAGTGGTTCTGATTGTGGCCGCAGCGGTGGTGGCGAAGGTCGGCGCATCGGCTGCGGCGTACCATAAAGCGGACAAATTGGCCCAGGAAGGTCTAGTACTGATGCGGCGGACCGATCATGCCGGCCTGGTGCGCGCGACGGCGAATTTTAGAGAGGCGCTGGAGGCCGATCCACGGAACGCACTTGCCACGGCGGGCCAAGCGGAGGCGAGCCGCCGCCAGGGATACCGGTCACCCGCTTACCGGCTCGATCTTGCCGAGCGAGCGGTGAGGTTGGATCCAAACTGCAGCGAGTGCCACGGGATTCTCGGATTTCTGCTAATGACCGACAACTGGGCGTGGGAGAGGGCCGCGCAGGAGTTGGGCACCGCGATTAAGCAAAACCCGGAGAGCTTTCAATTGCGGATCTGGCAGAGCGAATTATTCGCCGCCACCGGCAAGGGCGAGCAGTCTGTCAGCGCGGCGCGGGAAGCGATTCGCCTCGCCCCGGAACGGGCCAATCCTTATGTCATGTTGGCCGGCGCACTTTATCTGAACGGACGGTACGAGCAGGCCACCGAGGAGTATCGCAAAGCGCTGGCGATCACTCCCGATATGCCGGCGGCGCTGGGCTGGCAGTATCAAACGCTTTTGATGCAGAAGAACTACGTGGAAGGGATGCAGGTGAGACTCCGCGCGGACGGAAACTACATGGGGTACTCCAACGACACGCTTCAAAAGCTCCTGGCTGAATCGGACGAACGATGGTCACGGCTTGGCATGGCCGGGTATCTTCGCTTCCGGCTTGAGGAATATTCGCCGCCGGAGGTTGCCAACCATCATCGATACCATCGCGCCATCTGGAGCATGTTATTAGGCGACCGCGACCATGCGTTGGATGAGTTGGAGGCGGCGATCGAGCAACGCTCGTTTGAGCTGATCTACGTCAAGCTCGACCCTATCTTTGGACCGCTGCACGGCACGGCGCGATTCGAAGCGATCCTGCGAAAAATGGGCTTGCCGGCCTAATCGAAAGACCTACTGCTTCGACACCCAAACGGGCGAGGACCAGGCCATTTCGCTCGGGAAGGGATTCGGTTGCATGGAAGAATAGCGCCTTTGAATGCCGGGCGAGGCCTCTTGGGTGACACGCAAATAGTAGAAGGCGTCGCCGGTGAACTGCGGATCTCGCCACCAGACCTTGCTCTTGTTCGCGTCGAGAGGCGCACGGTAGACCGTTTGATATTGGCCGCCGCTAAATTTCACGACTTCCACCGAGATCAGCTTGGCCGTACCCTCGACGGCGCCTTCGACAACGGGTCCATCGGTGGCGGCAATTTCGCTGCCCATAAGCTGGCCGTTGACACGAAAGTCCACCGTAATCGGCTCGCCGGTGGTGGCGTAGCAGCGGCGCTTGCGAATGGCTTCGAATAGCGCCGGGCGGGTGAGTTCGGTGGCGTAGATTCCGGTGAGGCCTTGAATGCGGTCGCCGAACAGGTTGTGGCCGTCGCTGCCCCCAATGACGCCGAGGCGCCATCCCATGCGCCAGGCATCCTGGACGGAGCTGTTTTTTAGCTCGGGTACGCGAATGTGGCCGGGATTCTGGTAGTACTCAAAGCGCCCCCAACTGGAAGCCATCTCGACGGCGGGCTCGACGCGAATGTTGGTGTAGCTCCAATCGGTGCCGCCGGCCGAGGCACGGCTGACGTGGTGGGCAAAGAGCAGGCCGTTCGTCTTCGACATGAGATCGGTGAACTCGCGGATGGAGTCGGAGGTTCCTTCGGTGGGCCGGTACAGCGGCCCGCCTGCAGTTTCGTAGATGACGTGGCGATGGCCGGCGCGGGGAATGACATAGTCGCCCTGCGTCCATTCGAAGCCAGGGATGGTGACGAAGCGGCCGGGCGTGTTGAGTGTTTCCGTGCCGAGGTCGTTGTGGGCCAGTTCGGAGAGCAGGAGTTTGTTGGAATCGCCGTGCGATGTGGTGGCGGCGAAGTCGGAGCCGAACCGGTCGCGATGTATCGTAAACAACTGGTCGACCGATCCCTCGTGGCCGTCGTCCACTTGGATGTGGTTATGGAGATCGCCGAAGAAGAGCTGGCGGCGCTCGCCTGTCGTCGAGTGGATAGCAAGCCGTTTCGGGGCGACGCGCGCGGCGCGCTCGACGGGCTGCAGGTCCTCGTTCGCAAAGCGGGTCAATTGAGGGGAACCGGCGCCAGGCTGTGCGCGCAGCTTCACCTCGCGTGTATAGATATCGCGGTTGCGGAACGCCCCACGGCCGCGCTCGTAGGCAAACTCAGCGCCGCCGTTCGCAAGGAAGATGAGGGAAGGCCGCTGATCGGCGCGGCGCGGCGGACCATCGAGAGCGACAGGCTCTTCTTTGCCGAATACGTGACTCGCTTGCCAACGGCCGTCACCATAGACCGCCGCACCCACTTTCCAATCCACGTGTCCGGGCAGCATGTTCCACAACACCCAGACCACGCCGGAGGGCTCTACGGCCACCCTCGGCAGATCGCCAATGGCGACCATACCCGGTTCCTCGCCCGAGAGTGGCCGCGGATACGACCAGCCTGCGGACTCGTGCACGACGAGCCGGGTGGTGGGCCGGGGAGAGGCTCCATTTTTCGCCCCGCGAAGTCCCCAATCGTGGTCGACGACCTCGTTGCGCGCATACGTGAGCCACACGCGGCCGGAGGCGTCGACGGCAAGGTCGGGCGCGTAGGCATCAAGCGCCTTCGCGCCGGGCGCCTCCTCAGGAGCGCTCCAACCGCCACCGCGCGGATCAAACCGGCGGAGCATGACGCGATACTTTCCCTTGCTGTAGACGTCCCAGGTTGCCCAGACTGCGCCATCGGGCGCGGCGGCCAAACGTGGACGGTATTCGTGATCCGGTGTAGCGGCGGCATCCTCCATTCGCTGCCATCCGGAACCGCTCAGCCGGTAGAACACGATATCGGCGCTTCCGTTCTTGAATGATTGAAATGCCAGCCAGAGAGTCCCATCGGCCGTGCGGGTCATTCGCGGGAACGCTTCCAGGCGTCCGGCGGGGGGAACGCGCAGTTCGCTGCCCGGTAACATATCGGCGCTCACGCGCCGCCACCAAATGCCATCTTCCATGTCGCGCCGGCTGCTCCACACTGCGATGGTGTTGCCGTTCGCATCCTCCCCCAACTCCGGCATGTGATTCACGCCGAAATTAGTATTGAGACGTATGGCTCGCCCCCACTTGCCGGCCGTCCGCGAGCGGAGGATCACCATATCGCCCTCTTCATATGGGGCGTTTTGAACCTTGACCTCAGGGTCGCGCTGCCGCGCGGAGATCCAGGCACACCACAGCGTTCCATTTCGCGTTTGCAGAAGGCTGGGATATCCGTTGTTCACGGGGTTTCCCGCCTCCGGAACGCTGACCATCGCGGGTTCGCCCACGGTGGCAAGCTCGGGTGGAAGCTGCGCGTCGCCACGGCGCGTGGCGGTGACGACGAGCAACGCGGCCGCAAGGACTGCAGCGGCCGCGGTGGAGATGGTGCGATTCGTCATCGCTCAAAAGTATAGTTTCAGGCCGAACTGCACCTGCCTGGGTGCGTTGCCCATCGCGTTCACAACTCCAAATTGAGGATTGCCGAACACCTGGCCGGGCGGCGCCCAGTTCGGTGTGTTGGTGAAGTTGAAGAACTCGGCGCGGATCTCCAGACGGATCGCCTCGCGAATGGGGATGTTCTTGAAGAGCGAGAAGTCCCAACTGCGAACGCCGTCACGGCGAACCGTGGGCAGCACGCGCGGACCATTGCCGAACGTGAAGGCCGCGGGCTGGCTGAAAACGCCCGTGTCGAACCACTTCGCGAGCTTGTCGTCCGTCGAGCGGCTGCCGGTGAGATTCGGATCGCTGCCATTCACATTGGTCCATTGCGCCGCTGAGAACGACTGGCTGTTGTTCTGCTGCGTGGCGATGGCGAGTGGCACGCCGGTGGAGAACGTGACGATGCCGTTCACTTGCCAGTGTCCGATGATGTAGTCCGCCACTTTGGGAACGGCGGTACCAAACTGCTTCCCGCGGCCGAATGGCAAATCGTACACATAGCTAATGACGAGCCTACGGTTTACATCCTGCGCGGCTACCGAACGGCTGGCCCGACGGTTGTAGACATCCTGGTGCGTAGGCGCGGGCCCAAGGAAGCTGACGGTTTGCGAGGTGTCTTCGATCAGCTTGCCGCCGGTGAACGAGGCAAGCAGCGTCAGGCCGCGGCTGAAGCGTTTCTCCACGCGCGCCTGCATGGCGTGATAGATGGACGATCCCGATGCGGGCCGGAAGTTATACACGCCGAGGAACTGCGGATACGGGCGCAACAACTGCGACCGCGTCACCGTGGGCCGCGAGAGGGGGCCGGTTTTCACATACGGCTGGAATGGATTCGGCACGGATTGCTGCAACGCGGTTCCGAGAGTCAGCTGCTCGCGGGTGAGTTGATTCAACTGATGTCCCAACGGGCCGTCGGTGAGTTTGGTTCCCTTGTTTCCGACATAGGCAACTTCGACACTCATCGCACCGGGCAGTTGGCGCTGGACATTGAGGTTCCACTGTTGCGAGTAGGCGACGCGATTGCTGCGGTCTACCGCGCCATCGCGGCCGCTGGCCCCGAAGTCCTGGCCGATGTTGGTCAGCAGTCCGGCTCCGGGCGCTTGGGGAAGATCCAGTCCACCTGGAAAGGGATTGGAAAGCGGGTCACCCACGCGCAGTCCGTCGGGCGAATTGACCATCTGTGTAAACGAAAGGAACCCATTGATACCGGATGCCCAACCGCTGGCGGCGCCGATGTAGGGCAGGAAGAAGATGCCGTAGCTGCCGCGCACAACCGTCTTTTCGTTTACTGAATAAGCGAAGCCGAATCGCGGGGCGAAATTGTTCCAATCGGTATCGAACTGACGGCGCGTGTTGCCATCGACGCCCACGAAACGAAGGCCGCCGTGCAGGTTGGGAATGCCGACATTTGCCGCCAGAGGACTGGCTGCGTCGAAATCGAAATAGCTGAGCTGATTGAACCGTTCCGAGCGGCCCGGTTCGAGGTCCCAGCGCAGACCGAGGTTGAGAGTAAGCTTGCGGCTTACTTTAAAGTCGTCCTGAACGTAGAGGCCCATGTAGGGGTTCGAGGTCAGCACCTTTGGCAGGATTCCGACCTGCCCGCTGGTGGTTACACCCAGTAACAGGCTGGCAATGGGGTTACCGCGATCGGCGGCAGGAGAATTCGGATTCGGTCCCTGTGTAAAGGAACGATCGAAGCTGTAGTTGCCACTGCTGTCGGTGCCGACACCTTCGACCGACTGGTTGATGCGGAAGTCGATGCCCGCTTTCAGATTGTGCTTTCCGGCAATCTTGGTCACGTTTCCGGCCCAGGTGTAGGACGTACCCGCCTGGTCGAGAAAGGCGCTGCCCCTGCCCATACCGAGATAGCCGGCGAAACTGACGGCGGGGAAGCCGAGGGGCTTGGTCATCTGCTGTTCGAGCGCCGAGGGGAATCCCAAGTCGGTGAGCGAGAAGCCCTCCGGTGTATTAGTTCCGTTGACGCGCTCAAAGCGGGTGATGCCGAACCGGCCTTGGAACAACAGCGTCGGCGTTTGCGTGCGGGTGTATTCGAGCCGCAGATTCTTGCTGGGAAGGCTGTCACCGGTGACGATGCGCGTATCGGCGATGTTGCCGTAGTGATTGGGAGCGTTGTCCTTGCGGGTTCTCCACGCCAGGCCCGCCGTGTATTTGCTTTTTGACGTCGGCGACCAATCGAGCTTGATGTCCATCTGGTTCGTGTCGGTGCCGGAAACTTTGTCGGAGAAGAAATTGTTGATGCCCGTGCAGGCGGCGCCGGCGGAGGTTGGATCGGGGAAGTATCCGGCGATGCGCGAGCCGACGCGGTCGATGCGGGTTGCCGGCACGATGCCGCCGGGAAGCAGATCGCGGACGGCGCTGCCATCGGGATTGGTACGCGTGCTGAACGGGTCGTACAGTTGGATGGGCACGCATTGGCCGCCGGCGGTCTGTCGCGACTGGCTGAAATTACCTGAGCGTTCGAGCGCCGTGGGAACGGTGCCAGTCAACTGGTTGCGCGAGCGCTCGCGCAAGCTTTCGAAGTTCACAAAGAAGAAGGCCTTATCGCGGACGATCGGCCCGCCAAAGCTGAAACCGTACTGGTTGCGCTTGAACGGCCCGATGGGGCGGCCTGCCTTATTGGCGAAGAAGTCATTGGCATCGAGCTTGCTGTTGCGCAAGAACTCGTAGCCCACGCCGTGGAACTGGTTCGTACCCGACTTGATCACCATGTTGATCAGACCGCCGCCGGAGCGGCCGTACTCGGCGGCATAGCCGTTGGTTTGGACCTTGAACTCTTCGAGGGCGTCGGGCGAGGGGAACATCGTGACGACCACGATCGGATTGGCGGCGGGGACCGAATTCGTGATGCCGTCTATCAGCATTTCGCTGGTATTGCCACGGTTCCCATTGATCATGAAGTTCGCCGAGTTGTTGAACGCGTTTCCGAAGTTGGGGCTGGGGATGACGCCGGGCGAGAGCAATGCCAGTTGGAATGGATTGCGCGTATTCAAGGGGATGTTGATGATCTTCCGGTTATCGATCACGGTCCCGAGTGCGCCGGTTTCACTTTCAACCAACGGCGCGGCCCCACTCACCTGGATGCTTTCGCTGACGGCGCCCAGGGTCATGGTCAGATCCACACGGAGACGGTCGTTGACTCGCACCTCGATTCCGGACCGGACGAGTTTGCGGAAACCGTCGGCCTCCACTTCCACGCGGTACTGACCCACGCGCAGCAAGGGGAACGAGTAAGCGCCGGTGGCGTCGGAGACGGTTTGAGAGACGACGTTACTGCGTGTTTCAATGGCAGCAAGCTTTGCATTCGGCACCGAGGCACCGGATTGATCGGTGATCACACCGCTGATGCCTCCGGTGATGGATTGCGCGGTCAGGCAGGTGGGAATAATCAGGACGGCAAGAAGCGCGAGTCGCATGCGCAGTTGTTCAGACATGGAAACCTCATTCGATGGCGTGGCCGGAGCACCATGGAAAACGTTGCGCCGCGAGGTTCGCAAGCGCTTCGAATGATCGGCAATTCCACCATGGCGTGCGGCGATTGCAGCAATCATATTGCAGAAGGCAAGGGGAGTCAATCGGATATTACGCAAAAGGTTATACGCTTACCTTTAGCTCCCAATAGTGTTTTTCATTGGCGTGCCCGCGCCTTGCTATTCTAGTAATTCTCCCCATGCAATTGGAAAAAGTGTATGAACCCCAGCGGTTTGAGCCGCATTGGGCACAGTGGTGGCTTGACGAAAAGTTGTATGCCGCCGATAACACCAGCAACAAACCCATCTTCAGCCTGGTAATTCCGCCGCCGAACGTGACGGGCTCGCTCCACATGGGCCACATGCTCGAGCACACGATGATCGATATGGTCGTGCGTTGGCGGCGGATGTCGGGCTACAACACGCTGTGGCTGCCGGGCACCGACCATGCGGGTATCGCGACGCAGATGGTGGTGGATCGCGAATTAACCAAGCAGGGCATTTCGCGGCTGGCGCTGGGGCGGGAGAAGTTCGAAGAGAAGGTGTGGGAGTGGAAGGCGGTTTACGGCAGCCGCATCGTCGAGCAGATGAAGCGGGTGGGCACGTCCTGCGACTGGACGCGCGAGCGGTTCACGATGGACGAAGGCCTGTCGAGCGCGGTACGCGAGGTTTTCGTCAGCTTGTGGGAACGCGGCCTTGTGTATCGCGGCGAGTACATGGTGAATTGGTGCCCGAAGGACCGCACTGCCTTGAGCGATCTGGAAGTGGCGCACGAGGAAGTACAGGGATCGCTGTGGCACATCCGGTATCCGGTGATCGACGAGCAGGGCGCCGGAACGGGCGAGTATTTGGTGGTGGCAACGACGCGCCCGGAGACGATGCTCGGCGACACGGCGGTGGCGATCAACAAAGAAGATCAGCGCTACTTACATCTTCACGGATTGAGCGTGCGGCTTCCGCTGATGAACCGGATCATCCCGATCATCCTCGACGACCTGGCCGATCCGGAGTTTGGCACCGGCGTGGTGAAGGTTACGCCAGCGCACGACCCGAACGATTTTGAAGCAGGTAAGCGGCACGATCTGCCGCACGTGAAGGTGATCGACGAGGCGGCCAGGATGACCGAAGAGGCGGGCGCATATGCGGGCCTGGACCGGTTTGAAGCGCGCAAGAAAGTAGTGGCCGATCTCGAAGCCTTGGGGTTGCTGGCGGGCATCGAACCGCACACACTGAACGTAACGCTTTGCGACCGCTGCCGGACGGTTCTGGAGCCGCTGGTGTCGAAGCAGTGGTTCGTATCGATGAAGCCTCTGGCCGAAAAAGCGATGGCCGCCGTCGAGGACGGGCGCACGACGATTGAGCCCGAACAGTGGCGCACGACTTACTTCCACTGGATGAGAAACATTCGCGACTGGTGCGTGTCACGTCAGTTGTGGTGGGGCCACCGGATTCCGGCCTGGTACTGCGAAGAGTGCGGACACATGATGGTGGCGCGGCACGAACCGCAACACTGCGCCGAGTGCAGCTACACGACGCTGAGGCAAGAAACCGATGTGTTGGACACGTGGTTCAGTTCCGGGCTGTGGCCGTTTTCAACAATGGGTTGGCCGGAACAGACGCAGGATCTGAAGACGTACTACCCGACGTCGCTCATGATCATGGGCTTCGAGATTCTGTTCTTCTGGTGCGCCCGAATGATGATGTTCGGCCTGGAATTCATGGACGAGGTGCCGTTCCGGCACGTCTACATACACGGCATCGTGCGCGACGCGCAGGGCAAGAAGATGTCGAAGACGCGGGGCAATACGGTGGACCCGCTCGACATCACCGAGAAGTACGGGACCGACGCCGTGCGCATGGCGTTGCTGACGGCGGCGGCACCGGGAACCGACATTTCGTGGACGGAAGACAAGTTGCCGGCCTCGCGAGCGTTCGGGAACAAGATCTGGAACGCAGCGCGGTTCCTGTTCCTGAACATGGAGCGCGCGGGCGTGGAGCCGTGCATTCCCGAAGCCGGGACGCTAGAGTCGCTGGAAGACAGGTGGATCGCTTCGCGGCTGAATGCCGCGGCCGAGGCCTGCAACCGGGCATTGGAGGCCAACCGCTTTCACGAAGCGGCGCAGACGATGTGGCACTTCTTCTGGGGAGAATTCTGCGACTGGTACATCGAGCTGAAGAAGCTGCGGTTCACGGAAGGGTCGGGGCTCGACAATAATTGGCGGAATTTGCTGAGCACGTTTGAGGCGGCGCTGCGGCTGCTGTCGCCCGCGATGCCGTTTCTGACCGAAGAACTTTGGCAGAGGCTGGCCAATGGCGCGCCGGGATTGCCGAAGTCGGTAACGTTGGCGGCGTATCCGCAGTACAGCGAAGCGGCGCACGATGCCGAAGCCGAACGGCAGATGGCGCTGCTGCAAGAAATGATCACCGCGGCAAGGACGTATCGCGCCGATTCGAAGATCGATCCGAAGGCGAAGCTGAGCGCGAAACTGGTGTGCACGGGCGAAGCGCTCGCGGTTGCGAATGCGTGCCGGGAGCCGATTGAAAAGCTCGCCGGGCTTAATCTCACGATTGAAGAGGGTGCGCCCAAGAACGCCTTCGATCTGATGTTCGAGATGAGCGAGTCCGACGCGGAGGCTGCGAAGAAGCGCCTGGCGAAAGAGATCGAGCAGTTGGAGAAGAACGTTGCCAGTTCGGAGCGGCAGTTGGGCGATGAGAAGTTCCTTGCGCGGGCGCCGGAGCACATCGTGGCTTCGATCAAGGAGAAGCTGGAGAAGTATAAGTTGGAATTGGACGCCAAGCGCGGCGCGGTAGCGGAGCTGTGATGGCGGGCGACTGGACGCATCCGGAGATTGCCGAGCTGGTGCGGCGGGCGCTGGCCGAGGACATTGGCGCGGGCGACCTGACCAGTGAAGCGACAATTGACGCCGACCGCGTGGCGCATGGGCGTTTCTTTGCCCGGCAGGAAATGGTACTGGCAGGAGTGGAGTTGCTGCCGCTCATCTACGGGAGCCAGGGCGGCTGTGGTGCGCTTAAGCTCGCAAAGGCGAGTGGCGACAGGTGCCACGACGGCGAGGTTGTGGCCGAGGTGCGGGGGCTAGCGCGCACGCTGCTGTGCTGCGAACGCGTGGCGCTCAATTTTATGCAGCGCCTTTCGGGCGTCGCGACGCTGGCTTCGCGCTATGTCGCCGAAACCTCCGGCACGAAGTGCAGGGTGCTCGACACACGCAAGACCACACCGGGTCTTCGGCGCGTGGAAAAACTGGCGGCGGCGGCGGGCGGAGTCACCAACCACCGGCTTGGATTGTTCGACGCCATTCTCATCAAGAACAACCACATCACCGCGTGTGGATCGGTAACCGAAGCGGTCCGGCGCGCGCTGGCGACAGGCCGCGAAGTGGAGTGCGAAGTTCGAACCCGCGCCGAGTTGGAGGAAGCGCTCGCGGCAGGCGCGAAGCGGCTTCTTTTGGACAATTTGACGCCGGTTGAAGCGAGGGAGTGGATCGCCCACATCGGCGGACGGGCAACGGTAGAACTGTCCGGCGGCATCACCATCGAGACTGTCCGTGCGTATGCGGAGGCGGGGGCGGATTTTGTTTCCTCGGGCGCCATCACGCATTCGGCCGTCGCGGTGGACCTGAACTTCCGGATCGAATTCGCATGACGCCTGGTTCGCCGTTGGATTTGGAATGGTTGAAACGGCGCATGCCGGATCGCGAA
>JBDTVQ010000173.1:0-13096 GCA_040007195.1 Acidobacteriota bacterium
AGCATTTGATTATGGTAGAACAGTCACCATGTCTGACCGGTCCTTTTCCCGACGCAGCGTTCTGAAAACCGCTTCCGCAGCCCCTCTCGCCGCCGCGGCAGCCCAATCGGCAAGCGCCCAAACCGGTCCCCGCTCAGGCCCGTTGAAGATCGTCACCACCTATCCGTTCGAGCCCGCGGAAGTCGAAAAAATCGCCGCCGCTACGCCCGTGCCCGTCGAGATCCGCATTTGCAAAACGCCGCAGGAATTCCGCGATCAGTTGCGCGATGCCGAGGTGGTCTACGGCGGCATCCGCGGAGCCGATCTCGACTTCGCGCCGAAGCTCAAGTGGATGCAGTCCGGCGGAGCGGGCATGGAAGGCACCGATCCCAAGGTGATGGCCAGCCCCCTCATCATCACCAACTACCAGCGCACCTTCGCGCCCGGCATTTCCGAAACCGCCATCGCCCACCTGCTCGCCCTCTCGCGCGGCCTCGTGAAGAATTACCTGCCCCAGTTCTACCTGAAAAAGACGATGGCCTCCGTAGGCACGCCAAAATCCGACGATCACATCGAAATGGTCGGCCGTACCATGGGTATCGTCGGCATGGGCGGCATCGGTTCGGCCATCGCCCGCCGCGCCTATTACGGTCTCGACATGCGCATCATCGCCACCGATGCCAAGCCCATGCCCAAGCCCGATTATGTCCAGGAGCTTCACGATCCCAGCTACCTGATGAAGATGGTGCCCACCGTCGACGTGCTCGTCTGCGCCGCGCCCCACACCAAAATCACCGAGCGTATGTTCAACGAACAAGTCTTCCGCTCCATGAAGAAGACGGCCTTCTTCATTGCCATGTCGCGCGGCAAACTCTACGACGAAAACGCCCTCGTGCGAGCGCTCAAGGAAGGCTGGATCGCCGGCGCCGGCCTCGACGTCTTCCCCATCGAACCCGTTCCCCCGGGCCACCCGATTTTCGAATGCGACAACGTCATTATGAGCGCGCACACCTCCGGCTGGAGTCCCGACCGCCAGGTTCGCCTCATCGATGTCTTCGCCGATAACGTGCACCGCTACACCACCGGCCTGCCGTTGATGAATGTTGTAGACAAGGAGAAAGGTTACTGATGAATCTCTCGCGCACGGCACTGTTTGCCGCTCTGCTGCCCGCCCTCGCGCCCGCCCAGGAACTCCTGCTCGCGCCCAAGGGCCAGCCCGCCGTCTATACGGCCCCGCACAAGCCGCACACCAAGCTGAAAGACGTCGCCGCCAAGCACGCCGGCCAGAAGCAGTGGAGCGAAACCGTCGTCAACGACAAACACCTCACCAGCGCCTATCAACAGTGGGCGCCCGGATACAAGTCGCTCAAGATGATGCATCCCGACACCCGCGAATGGTGGGTCGTCCTCGCGGGCGAAGTGAAGTTCACCATCGAATCGCAGCAGCCATTCATCGCCAAAAAGGGCGCGATGGTGCAGGTGCCGTTTCAAACGTGGTTCCAGTTCGAGGTTGTCGGCCCGCAGCCCGCGCTGCTGTTCGACACCAACCCGTCCGGCGCGCATCTCCTCTATGACGCCGCCGGCATGAAGCCCCCCGCCATGCCCGGATTCGAATGGATCGAGGCAAAGTTCAACTCGCGCGTCAGCGGCCAATGGAAACACGGCAACAAGCCCGTTATCACCTTCGATGAAGTGGCCGCGGGCCTCGAAAGCGGCAAGCTCAAGGGCACCATCCGCATCGTCCAGGACGACCGCGGCACCGCCAACTTCATCTACGGCTACAACTCCAAGCTCCCTCCGCTCGATCCCAAGAACAAGGGCCACTTCCATCCAGAGGGCGCCGAATACTGGCTCATTATGAAAGGCCAGATCCGCTATCCGATCGAAAAGGTAGGCGTCGTCATCGCCGAAGAAGGCGACGTCGTCTACGTCCCGCCGTTCACCTGGCACGCGCCGCGCTGGTGGGGCAACGGATCTTCCTGCCGCCTGGCGATGAACGGCTTCCCCGACATCGCCCACATGTTCGAGCCGCACTAAACGGCCATCTACAATATTGACTTCAGCTCACAATTTAGACTATAGTCTAAATTGTGAGCACCACCACGTCGCCTCCCTCCCTCCGCGACCGCCGCCGCGCCGAAACGGCCAGGGAAATCGTCGCCGCCGCCATGGCGCTGTTCGCCTCCAAAGGCTTCGATGCCGCCACCGCCGATGACATCGCCCAGCAGGCCGGCATCAGCCGCGCCACGTTCTTCAACTACTTCCCGCAAAAAGAACTGATCCTCGCCGACTTCGCCCGCGCCCGCCTCGAACGCATCCATTCCCTCCTCGACGCTCGTGGCGCTTTGTCGCTCGATGCCCTACTCCAACTTTTCATTTCCTTCGCCGAAGAGAATGAGCGCGCCACACCGCATGGTCGCGGCCTGCTGCCGCAGACCGTCCTCCGCCCCGCCTGCCAGCAAGTCCTACAGCCCCTATTCGCCTCCGTGCAGAAAGGCCTCGCCGAAGGGCTGGAGCGTGGCGGCGAACTCCGCGCCGATGTCGACGCGCGCGTCTTCGCCGAATCCTTTTTCGGGTTATACCTCACGACGACCCTGCAGTGGTCCATGCATCCCGATCCGCCCAAGGGTTGGCACAAACGAACAATGCGCCAGCGCTTAGGCCAACTCATTCAACTGGCGCGCAAAGAAGGTGCCGCATGAAGCGGGCGCTGATTATCCCCCTCGTCGCCATCCTCGCCGTCGCGGCATGGTTCGTCCTGCGCGCGCGAACCGCCCATGGCCCCGAACCGTGGAGCGGCGTCCTCGAAGCGCGCGAAATACAAGTCGGCTCCCGTGTCGGCGGGCGAGTCGTCGAAGTGCTCGTGCGCGAGGGCCAGATGGTCGACGCGGGCGCCGTTCTGGTTCGACTCGAACGGCGTGAGTGGCAGGCCGAACGCGACCAGTTGCAGGCCCGCCTCGCACAGGCCGAAGCGGACGCGGCCCGCCTTTCGCACGGCTATCGTCCCGAAGAGATCGCGCAGGCCGAAGCCGCCAGCCGTCAGGCGGCAGCCTCGCTCGCAGCCCTCCGCGAAGGACCGCGCGCGCAGGAGCGCGAGCAGGCCGAGGCCGACTATCGCGCCACAATGGCCGATGCCCGCAACGCCGAGGCCAACTTTCAGCGCCTCGATACGCTGTTCAAAACCGGCGATATCGCCGCGCAGGCGCACGACGACGCCAGGTCGCGCCGTGACCTCGCCGCAGCCAAAGCCGAGTCCGCGCGTCAGCGCATGGAACTCCTCCGCGCCGGCACCCGCGACGAAGACATCCGCGCCGGCGAACAACGCCTCCGCCAGGCTCAGGCCAACGCCGAACTGTTTCGCAAAGGCTTCCGCCAGGAGGATATCGACGCGTCGCATGCGCGCGTCGCCGAGGCCCGCGCCCAGCTCGAAGCCAACGCCATTCGCCTCGACGAAACCGAAGTCCGCGCCTCCGCCCGCTCGCGCGTCGAATCCGTCTCCGTTCGCCCCGGCGATCTCGCCGTCTCGGGCAAACCCGTCGCCACCCTTCTCGAACTCGATCAGGTTTGGGCTCGGCTCTACGTCCCCGAACCCCAGCTCGGCCTCATTCACACCGGCGACACGCTCAACCTCCGCGCCGACACCTACCCGGATCGCACCTACACCGGCATCGTCGAACAGATCAACTCCAAGGCCGAATACCTGCCTCGCAATATCCAAACGCTGGAAGGCCGCTCTCATCTCGTCTTCGGCGTGCGCATCCGCCCCAAAGATCCCCAAGGTGAACTGAAACCGGGCATGACCGTCTTCGCCACGCCCGCCACGCCCTAGGTCACGCCATGCCCGCAGCAATCACAGCCGAAAATCTCACCATCAAGTTCGGCGACTTCACCGCCGTGCGCGACGTCACCTTCTCCGTCGAACGCGGCGAAATTTTCGGATTCCTCGGTCCGAATGGCTCGGGTAAAACCACCATCATCAAAGCCCTCTGCGGACTCGTCCCCATCGCCTCAGGTGGCGGCAGCATCCTCGGACTGAACGTCCTCACGCAGTCGAATGAGATCAAACGCCGCATCGGTTATATGTCGCAGAAATTCGGGCTCTATGAGGACCTTACCGTCACCGAAAATCTCGATTTCTATGGCGGCGTCTACGGCCTCACACGCGCCAACCTGGAGAAACGCAAGAAAGAGCTCATTGACCTCACAACGCTCGGCCCCTACCTCAACCGTCGCGCGCAACAGCTCTCCGGCGGCTGGAAACAGCGCCTCGCCCTCGCCTGCGCGCTCGTCCACTCGCCCGAAGTCGTCTTCCTCGATGAACCCACCGCCGGCATCGACCCCGTCGCCCGCCGCGCCCTCTGGGATCTCCTCTTCACCCTCTCCGGCCAGGGCGTCACCTTCTTCGTCACCACGCATTACATGGACGAGGCCGAACGCTGCTCGCGCGTCGGCTATATCTATCTTTCCAAACTGATCGCCGTCGGTACCGTCGAAGAAGTCCAGCGCATCCCCGAAGCGAATCCGCCCGGCACCGTGCGCATGGAAGTGCGCCTCGAACATACCAGCAACGGACTACAGCTCATCCGCCAGCTTCCCTACGTGCACGAGTCCACCATCTTCGGCCGCTCCGTGCACGTCCTCATCGAAGAGAAAGAGGTCGACCGCCTGCGCCGCGACCTGCTCTCCTCCGGCGCCGTCGGCGAAATTGTTCCCGCCGAAGCATCCCTCGAAGACGTCTTCGTCACACTCACCAACCGCATCGCCAAGGAGCAGGCGTCATGACCTCCGAATCGTCCAGAGGCCCCTTTGCCGGCCTCGTCCCCGTCTGCCGCAAGGAGTTCGTTCACGTCTCACGCGACCGCACCACCATCTTCTTCGCCCTCGCCATCCCCATCGTTCAGTTGATCTTCTTCGGCTTCGCCATCGACACCAACGTCCGCCGGATTCCCACCATCGTGCTTGACTCCTCGCACACCCAGGAGAGCCGCCGCCTCTTGGACGCTTTCACTAACTCCGACGTCTTCGACATCCGCTACATCGCCTCCAGTGAGGCCGGCCTTTATGAGCACTTCAAGGCCGGCGCTGCCAAGGTGGGCATCCGGATCCCGCCCGATTACTCGAGGCTTGTGCAGGAGGGGGAGCAGGCCACCGTGCAGGTGCTCGTCGACGGTTCGGATTCCACTATCACGAACATGGCCATTTCAACCGCGAACGGCGTCGTGCTGCAGGAATCCATGCGTAAGCTGCTCGGCCCCGGCGGCAAACCGCCCGTCGAGGTCCGCCCCGCCGTGCTGTTCAACCCCGGCCTGCTCTCGCCCAATTTCTTCGTCCCCGGCATGATCGCCATCTTGCTGCAGATGATGGTCATCATGCTCACGGCGTTTTCCATCGTGCGCGAACGCGAACGTGGCACCCTTGACCAGTTGTGGCTCACGCCCGTCTCGCCGCTGGGCCTCATGATCGGCAAAATCATCCCATACGGCCTGCTGGCTTTTATGGAATTGAGCGTGATTCTCACACTCATGCGCGTCGTCTTCAAGGTCCCCATACACGGCAGCCTGGTGCTGCTGTACCTGCTGGCGTTTCCCTTCGTGCTCACCGTGCTCGGCCTCGGCCTGATGATCTCCACCCGGGCCAAATCGCAATCGGAAGCGTTTCAAATGGCCATGGGAACGCTGCTGCCCAGCGTCTTTCTCTCCGGCTACATCTTTTTGATCGAGAACATGCCTCTGGTGTTTCAGTTGATCAGCCGCGTGATCCCGGCAACCTACTTCATCGCCATCCTGCGCGGCATCATCCTCCGCGGCGCAGGCATCCGGGAGCTCTGGGTCGAAGCCGCCATCCTCACTGCCATGGGCTGCGTGGCCATCTTTGTCGCCGCGCGCGCGTTCGTGAATACGAAAGCGTAGGCGCGCTCGAGTTGTTCCAGCGCGATCGGCCTGAGGCAGGCCACGATGCGACCCATCCCAGCGCTCACTTGGCATCGCGGCACGACGCAGTCTCAAGGATCGGGTCAGCGAGTCAACCAGCCTCGCCGGCGCCAGGCAAGGTCCAGAACAATCCGCCTCTCATCTGCGTCCATCTGCGTTTATCTGCGTTTATCTGCGTTTATCTGCGGCTAAACGTCCTTCCCGCATACCTACTGCACAAGAACCCACTCGCCACCCCCAGCGTCATCCAGAACACGAAACTGGCCGCCAACGAAACCACCACGAACTGCCGCACCAGTTCCGCGGGAACCATCGACTCCCCCATCGCCACCGGCGCCCCAACCAGATGAGGTAGCGTGAAGCACACCCCGCCTGCCACTCTCAACCACCACGCCCGTCCAGCCACGACCAAATAAATTCCCACGGCCGTAAGAACCACCGTTGCCAACCACCAGATCTGCCGCCCTTCCAACCCCGCCTCGGGCACACCCGGCGGCTGCGGCGGCAGACCCAACGCGGGCGCCAGATGGAAGCACGCGAATGCCGCTAATCCCCACAGCACACCATTGCGCGCATTGATCCGCCATCCAAAAAAGAAGATCGCTCCCAGCAGAATGGCCGCCTGTCCAATCCCCGTCAACACGGTCGCCAACGCCGTAAATGCGGTTCGCTCCCACCCGTCCGCCGGCTTCCACTCCGCCTCTTCATGCCCGGAGTGCTGTGCCTCATGCGCGGCTTCGTATGTTTCCGCTCGTTGGATCAAAGGAACGATCGCCGCGTACTGAACTCCGAACAACACCGCCCCAGCCAACACGCCAGCCGCCACCGCGACCAGCAGAATCGTGCGGAATTCGTTCACAACGCTCTCAGTGGCAGGGAAAGCCGTTGGCGTGCCGCGTGTCGTGCGTCGCGTTGTGCGCTTGCGAGAGCGTGGAGAAACCCGCGCAGTAAACCAAAGCCACGCCCAGCACGAAAACGCCCAGCGCCGGCCAGCGAATCGCGAGTGCTCGCGTCCGCGCGGGATTCCATGCTGTGTGCAGCGCTTCCATGTAGAATCTCCCTCCGATTTCTCAGCAGTCTAGCACGGCCCCACGCTCATCGCCTCGTTCACGTAACGATCGAACTGCCTGCCGGCCAAACTCGGCGGCGGGCTCAGATAGTTCTCCTCGATCAACATCCGCTCCACGTAGTCGTAGATCAAGCCCACATCCTGGGGATGATTGATCGAATGCAGCCACACGCTCTGCCCGCGAAACACGATCAACACCACATTCGCCAGCGGGCACGGACCCAAACATCCGGAAATCGTCAGATGAAACCGCCGCCGGATACCCCTTGCTTTCCACTGCCGCTTAAACTCATCCAGCGGCAGCGGCGGAAAACCCTTCTCCGTCTGCCCGCAACAGCAACCCTTGCACACGAACAGGTGGCCGTCCTGCACGCGAATCTCTTTCGCGGTTCCGTCCTCCCGCGTCACCTGCATCAGCGGACTCTGCGTGAACGCAGCGCTACTCGGCCGCGGCAGCACCACCGGCTGGCCGTGCGGCGTATCCCGGTACGCATCCGCCCAAGCCTCCTTGCGCTGCTCAAGAGACTCGCTGTCCGCTAATCCTTTGCCGGTAACCACGCGCTCCAGCGCCGCCAGCCAGTGTTCGTAGTAACGTGCGCCGTCGTCGGGCTCACCGCGATCCACCGCCGCCTGCAACTCCCCTGCCAACGCCGCCGCCCACTCTTTCCAGGTGAAGTACCCTTGCTCGGACAACCGCACCGCCATCGCGAACGCCTGCGCCTGCCACGGCTCGGCGAACACCGGACCGCCTTCGTCGCGCGGAAGACGCGGCAGCTCCGCCAACCGTTCCGCGCCCGGTTTCGGCTCAGGCCCGCTCAAGATAGTCGTCCCACAAATCCAGATGGACCGAATCGCGAGGCGAGGCCGCCTCCCCCCACAACTCTCGTGCCGTGAAACGCACCGCGTAAACATGCTGGCGCTTCTCGCCCTGATAGCGTGCGTTCGTGTCGGGGAATGCGTAGACGCCATGGTCGATCACAATCTCGCCCGTCTTCCCGCGCGCATATCGCGGCAGACGCGTATGCCCGGCTGGATTGATGTTGCGCGCCCGCACGCGGTCACCCACGCGGAACAAAGCAGCGATCGCCGCCTCATGGCTCGACGGAATTCCCCTGCCGCCCACCGCCGCCATCGCCACCGTGTACACGGGCGTAAGCTTCGCCGAACCAGGCGCCGCCTTGCCTCTGTCCAGCTCATCTTTCGTCACGAGTCCGTACTTCACCACGCGGTGCTCCATCGCCGTGAACCACTTCTCGTAATAGGTCATCCGCAAGTAGTCGGCCGGCGGCAGCACTTCAATGTCATGCCGCCACGCATCGAGGTTCCACTTGTGCCACGCCCCCAAAGCGCGGTTCAGCGCATACACGCGACCCTCCCAGGGCGCATGAAACACAGGCTCGTTCTTCTCATAATGGATCGGCCCCATGTCCTGCATCCCGCCCATGTCGTGAATGCCGTTCATGCCTTGCCTCCGGCCGCGGGCAGCGAAACCTTCGCCACCCCCACCATCGCGTCGCGCGTCACCAGCGCGGCAAGTTCAGCCTCGCTCATGCCCTCGGTCCCCGCCGGACGCTCCGGCAACACCAGGTAGCGAAGTTCCGCCGTGCTGTCCCACACGCGAACTTCCACATCCTCGGCCAACTCCAGGCCAAACTCTTTCAGCACGCCTCTCGGATCGATCACCGCGCGCGACCGGTAGGCGTTGGATTTGTACCAAACCGGTGGCAACCCCAGCACCGTCCACGGGTAGCAGGAGCACAGCGTGCAAACCACCACGTTGTGCACCTTCGGCTGGTTCTCCAGCACCACCATGTGTTCACCCGTCGCGCTGCCAAGTCCCGCTTCCGCAACCGCCGGCGCCGCATCGGCCAGCAGCCTCGCCTTATACGCCGGATCTACCCAAGCCCGCGCCACGATCTTCGCGCCATTGCGCGGCCCGACTTTGTTTTCGAATGTATCGACCAACGCGTCCAGCGCCTTCGGGTCGACATAGCCTTTCTCGACCAGCAGCGACTCCAGCGCCTTCACCCGCAGCGTCGGGTCCGAAGGCACCGCCTGGTGCTCATGATCGTGCGCCTGTGTGTCCTGCCCCTGCATTTGACTCTGTGCCGCCCCCGCTGTCGTCGCAGCTAGAAAACCACGCCGGCTTGTAGGCAAGGAATCTCGTCCTTTCGATACGATCGCGTTTGCCGTAGTTTATCAAAGGGAAATTTGGCGGATAGAAGGCAGCGCGGTCAGTGCGAAGATGGAGCTATGGCCGAATTGATCTTCGAAGTCACACAAGAGGCGGACGGTGGCTATTGCGCCGAATGCCTGACTCTCGATATCTTCACCCAAGCGAACACATGGGATGAACTTCGCGTAAAGGTCCGCGAAGCCGTTCAAGCATACTTCTTTGACGTAGCCATTCCCGAGCGCATTCGCCTCCATCTGGTTCGCGACGAGATGCTCGCACCAGCATGAAACGCCCCGCGACTTGAGCGGGGTCCGGTTGGCCGAGTGCCTTTGCCGGCGGTGGGGCTACACGCAAGTTCACCAACAGGGAAGCCATCTCGTACTGGAGACTGGCGACCCTTTCCTTTAACGAATCGCAGTGTCCGCCCACAAGGCCCTCCGCGTGGGAACTCTCGATTCACTTCTCCTTGCGATCAACTAGCGCGATCCCTGCCATCGCGCTTCCGCCCCCACGCCTCCACGATGCGCGGCGCGCCGCCGATCGTCCCATCGGTGCGCGCATATTTATACAACTCCGCAACCAACCCTGCAATCTCTTCGGCCGTCGCCAAACCTTCGGCAACGACCGCATCGGCAATATTCTCCATCGTCAACGGCGTCACAAGCTTCACCTCGCCCGTCGTCCCCGCCGGCTGCACGATATTCATTTGAACATCGTCGAATCCAGCCGCGGCGAGTAATCCCGGCAGGCGTGGCCCGATATTCGCATCCGCCCCCCGGCGCCGCGCCGTCTCGGTGTACAACTCCACATACCGCCAGAACGCCGGGCACTCCGGCTCACAAAAATACCCGCGAAAATCGATGTCCTCCACGGCAATCACGCCGCCGGGCCGCAGTGCCCGGCTCATGCGCGTCAAGGCTCCAGCCGGATCGGGAAGGTGCGTGAGAATGAATCGCGCGTGCACCAGATCGAACTGCTCTTCGATCTCGCTCTTCGTAATATCGGCGAATAGAAACTCGACGTTCTCCAGGCCATGTGCGGAGCACTCGTGCCGCGCCAGTTTCAGCTTCTCGTGATCGATATCGGTCCCCACCACGCGTCCCGCCGGACCCACCATGCGCGCCATGTCGAACGCCACATCGCCGCCCCCGCAGCCAATGTCCAAACACGACATCCCCGGCTGAATTTCAGCGCGCCGCAGCAATGCATGAGTAGTCGGCTGCATCACGCGCGACAGAATGCGCAACCGCTCGCGCCCTTCAATGCCGCCACGGATAATGTAGTGATTCGTCCCCAACGCTCCGCCCAGCCGTCCGCCTAGTACGCCGCCAACCAGCGCGCCTTGTCGATCACCTTCTGCGCATTCGGCAAAAACGCCGCCTCAAGCGGAGGCGCAAACGGAACCGGCGTATCCGGCGCCGCAATCCGCAACACCGGCGCATCCAGAAACTCAAACGCCTTCTCATTAATGCGCGCGCTGATCTCGCCGCCAATACCGCCGGTAAGCGTATCTTCGTGCAGCACAATCGCCCGCGAGCACTTCCGCACGCTCGCCAGAATCGCCTCTTCGTCAATCGGCAGCAGCGTGCGCAAATCGAGAATCTCCAGCGACACGCCTTCCTTGTCCAGCACCTCAGCCGCCTCGGTTGCCACGTGCACCATCGCGCCGTACGTAATCACCGCGATGTGCTTGCCCTCGCGATGCAGCCGGGCCTTTCCCAACGGCACCGTGTAGTCGCCCTCGGGAACCTCGCCCTTGATGCTGCGGTACAGCTTCTTGTGCTCGAAGAAAATCACCGGATCGTTGTCGCGTATCGCCGACTTGATCAATCCCTTGGCGTCATACGCCGTCGACGGTTCCACCACCTTCAACCCCGGCGTCTTCACGAACCACGCTTCGGGATTCTGCGAATGATACGGCCCGCCGTGAATGCCGCCGCCCGATGGCGCGCGCACCACGATCGGCGACGGAGCGTTCCACCGGTAGCGCGTCTTCGCCGCGAAGTTCACAATCTGGTCGAACCCGCAGGTGATGAAATCGGAAAACTGCATCTCGGCAATCGGCCGCATGCCCGCGAAACTCGCGCCAATCGCCGCGCCAATAATCGCCGACTCCGCAATGGGCGTATCGACAATGCGTTCTTCGCCAAAGCGGTCCAGCATCCCCGCCGTGATCTTGAACGCGCCGCCATACACGCCAATGTCCTCGCCCAGGCAGAACACCTTGGAGTCGCGCTCCATCTCCTCCCAAATGCCCTGGCGAATCGCCTCCAGGTACGTGACAACGGCCATTACAGGCTCCCTTCGTACACGCCCTCGGTCAGCGTCGATGCGTCGGGATACGGGCTCTTCTCCGCCCACTCGATCGCTTCGTCGGCTTCGCGCTTGATGCGCGCCTGTACCTCGTCCAACTCCTCGCGCGTGGCCCACCCCTGATCCATCATGATGCGCTCCACGCGCTGGATCGGATCTTTATCGGCCCATTCCGCCCACATGTGCTCGGGCACATAGTCGCCACCGTCGTGCGCCGAATGCCCCGTCATGCGAAACGTTTTGCACTCCACCAACGACGGCCCGTGCCCGGCGCGCGCATAATCGGCCGCGCGCTTGATTGCCCGGTACACCGCGAAAATATCGTTGCCGTCCACAATCTCGCCCGGAATCCCATATCCCGGTGCGCGGTCGGCCACATGCTTACACGCCATCTGCTTCTCCAGCGGAGTCGAATAGGCGTACATGTTGTTGTTGCAGATGAACACCACCGGTGCCTTCTGCACGGCCGCCAGGTTGATGCCTTCATGCCAGTCGCCGCGGCTCGTCGCGCCGTCGCCAAAGATGTTGAACACGATGTTGCGCGAGCGTTGGAACTTCAGCGCCATCGCCGTACCCGTCGCCACGGGAACCGATGCCGCCATCGCGCTGATGATCGCCACAATGCGCCGGCTCAGGTCGCCCATGTGCATGTTGCCTTCGCGGCCCTTCGTCAGCCCGCCCACGCGCCCCATGTACTGGGCAAATATCTCGCGCGGCGTCACGCCCCGCACCAGGTACAAGCCCAGGTCACGGTGGCACGGATACAGCCAGTCGTCGTGCGCGGCCACCAAACCCGCGCCGACACAAATCGATTCCTGCCCGCGGCCCACATACACGCCGCCCAGGATTTTCCCCTGGCGGTAAAGCTTGCGCTCAATGCGGTCTTCCACCTCGCGCTGCAGCGCCATGTAGTAATGGCCGCGCCGCGCGATTTCCTCGGGACGAAGACTGAGTTCAGCCTCCGTGTCTGCCGCTGCCGCGGCGCCGTTCTCTAAAAGCGGGCCTATTGGTTTCACTGCTGCCATGGATTGCCTCCACGGGCGATTGCCCAAACTTTCTAGTATACCCGCCTACTTCCGCGCGGCAGTCTTCTTCGCCGGCGGCGGGGCCTGCAAAACGGGCGTCAACACCCTATCCACTTCTGCTTCCGTCCATCCGCCAAAATCGACGCCGCGCTTCAAAGACCAGTGCTCGGCCATCGATGCCGACTGTCCTTTGGCGATTCTTCGCAGCGGGCCGAGAAACTCCATCTCGAGGAACTCGGCGTTTGTGAATGTTTCAAACGAACAGCCAAAATCCGGATAGCGGCGGTTGGCAAAAGCTTCCGTCCGCTTCACAAACAACAAATCGCCGAGAGCATACGCGCCCCATGTGTCCGTGTTGAACGACCCGATTTTCTGCGGCGTGCCGTTCGCCGGATCCTGCCGCAGCGTCAGGTACTTCTGATAGAACTTCCACCGCGGATCGGCCAGGTTCGTGTACGCCCACAGCACAATCGGATTGGTGGGCAGCAGATCTTTCGGATGTGTCCCGCGCGGCGGGAACCCCGTAATCGCGCGCCCGCCCGGCGTCATCATCGTCAGCGTCCACGGAGCCATCTCTTGCGGCTTCGCGCCGCTATAGGCCGCA
>JBDTVQ010000174.1:0-13005 GCA_040007195.1 Acidobacteriota bacterium
AAATGAGCCTGCGCGAACAGATGCAGCGCCACCGCACGGACCCCGCCTGCGCCGTCTGCCATGAGCGCATGGACAACCTCGGATTCGGCCTGGAAAATTACAACGCCATCGGCGCCTGGCGCGAGAAGGACGCCACGTTCCCCATCGACGCCGCGGGCCGCCTGCCCGGTGACCGCACCTTTAATTCACCGGCTGAGCTCAAACAAATCCTGCTCGGCGAAAAGGACGCCTTCACCCTCGCCCTCGCCGAAAAGCTCATGACCTACGCCCTCGGCCGCGGCCTTGAACCCTACGACAAGCCCGAACTCCGCCGCATCGCCAAGGCCGTCGCTTTGAATCAGTACAAGATGGGCAGTATGATGAAGGAAATCGTCGAGAGCCCCGCCTTTCAGATGAGGCGCGGCGATGGGGGAAGAAAGCCATGATCACCCGTACACATCTTTCGCGGCGCACGTTGTTGCGCGGACTGGGCACAGCAGTCGCCCTGCCCATGCTCGACTCCATGATGCCCGCCTTCGCCGCCCCCGCCACGCTTGCTCGCAAAACCCCGCGCCGAGTCGCTTTCGTCTACGTCCCCAACGGCATCATCATGCAGGATTGGACGCCCAAGACAACCGGCGCTGCGTTCGACCTGCCGCGCATCATGAAGCCGCTCGAGCCCCTGCGCAAAAAGATGCTCGTGCTGTCCGGTCTCACGCACAATACAGGTCGCGCCCTGGGTGACGGTCCCGGCGATCACGCACGAGCCGCTTCCACGTTTCTTACCGGTGTCCACCCGCGCAAAACAGCCGGCGCCGACATCAGCCTCGGTATCTCGGCCGACCAGATCGCCGCCAACGCCATCGGCAAAGACACCCGCTTCGCCTCGCTTGAACTCGGCTGCGAAGGCGGCCGCCAGGCGGGCAACTGCGATTCCGGCTACAGCTGCGCCTATTCGAACAACATCTCCTGGCGCTCGAACACCACGCCCAATCCGCCCGAGATTAACCCGCGCCTTGTCTTCGAGCGCATGTTCGGCAATGCCGATCCCTCGGAGTCGCCCGAAGCCCGAGCGCGCCGCGAGCAGCTCAACAAGTCCATCCTCGATTACGTGATGGAAGACACGCGCAGCCTACAGGCCAAACTCGGCCCCACCGATAATCGCAAGCTCGACGAGTACCTCACCAGCGTCCGTGAAATCGAACTGCGCATTGAGAACGCCGAACGAGCCGCGAAGAACGCCGGTCCGCTTCCGAAAATGGAGAAGCCCGACGGCATCCCCGACAACTACGCAGATCATTCGCGCCTGATGTTCGATCTCATGACCATCGCCTTCCGCGCCAATCTTACGCGCGTCACCACGTTCATGATGGCCCGCGAAGGCTCCAACCGGCCCTACCGCGAAATCGGCGTCAGCGAAGGACACCACGGCCTCACGCATCACCGTATGAATGAGGATTGGATCGAGAAGATCACGCAAATCAACGAGTATCACGTCGCCCAATTCGCGTGGTGGCTGCAGCAGCTCGACGCCATCCCCGATGGCGACGGCAGCCTGCTCGACAACATGATGATCGCCTACGGCAGCAGCATCAGCGATGGCAACCGCCACACGCACAACGATCTGCCGATGATTGTCGCGGGAGGCGCGGCAGGTACCCTGAAGCCTGGCCGTCACATCCGCTATGCACGCGAAACGCCGCTCACAAACCTGTACATGAGCATGCTCGACCGCATGGGTGTTCAGGCGGGCTCTATCGGAGATTCGAACGGGGTCCTCAGCCAGTTATCGGATCTATAGCAGAACCGCGACCGGCAGGAAGAGGAAAGCGCGGGCCGTAGCCCACCGTTAGTGGTGTGCGATTACAGCAGCCGGAAGTTCACTTCAATCATCGCCTGGACGGGCACGGCTTTGCCGTTGAGGAACCCTGGCCGGAAGCGCCATTTCTGCACCGCTTCAATGGCCTTTTCATCCAGTCCCAGGCCCAGCGGCCGTATGACTTTGATGTCCTTCGGATTGCCCTTGTCGTCCACGACGACCTGCAGCAGCACGCTACCTTGGAACTTCGCTTTGCGGGCTTCTTCCGAATATTCCGGCTCGACCTTGAAAATCAGCGATGGTGCGCTAACGCCTCCGCCAATCCGATAGGCGCCGCCGCCGATGCCACCGCCCGAACCCGGACCGACACCGCCGCCACGTCCGCTACCCACACCGCCACCGGAACCCGAGCCAATGCCCGCTCCGGAGCCCGTGCCATTTGAAGGCGGACCAATTTTACCCAGCGGATCGCCTAGCGCCAGCGAGTTCAATTGAGGCAGCGCTGCGTCAGGCGGAACGATGATCGAGGGATCGATCGCCAGTTTCGGATTTTCATTCCGGATGACTGCCGCCGGAGGCGTGAATTGCCGAGGAGCGATCTTGGGAAGCTTGCCTTTGCTCGCGGGAACAGGGCTACGGTCGCCGCCGCCGCCACCACCGCCCGCTTGCTGGGCTTTCGGCTTGGCTGACGGCTGATACGCCGGTAGATCGGGCGCGATGAGCGTCACGGTCTCTTTCACCTTGGTGATCACCGCCTGGTTCGTGCCCAAAAACAGGGCCAACGCCACCACGCCGCCGTGAATCAGCATGGAAGACAGGCCGGCATGTTTCCCCTTGCCGCCCGTGAATCCCCAAATGTCCTTTACCGGAACCGGCTTCGACGTCACCTCAAGTGGCGGAAGCTGCGGTGGGAAAAAGTACTCCTTGATGTCGTGGAAGATCGTGACAAACCAGGGCTTATCGGCTTTTTCTGCATCGAGCAGGCGCCGCAGGTGCTCATCCGCGTCGATGGCCAGCGAATTCTGCCGGTTGTCCATGTCCGTGTTCCCCGTTTGGGTTGACGTATCTTGCGAATCAACCATCATCGCTCTCATTTCCCGCCCTCTCCTGTCCCCGGATACCCCGAAACAGGGGCACCAGCCTGCGCATTGTCTAGGACGCGCTTACAGGTGCGAGGGTTGCAACTTCTTGGCCGTGCGAAGTAGGCACCGCCTACCAAAAAGTGTAGCACATTCGATTCAAATCACATCCCGGTTCCAATTTCCGTATAAAGTGTTAACAGTCCTAGCTAGTATGGTTTAAGGGTCCTTCACCTATCCGCGATTTGCCCCAGACGCGACCTACCTCTCCACTCGTAAAAGATCGGTGTAGCGATAGCCGGACTCCAGGGCTTCGGGCGCCTTTTCCATACCTACTCTTACCCTATCTCCCCGGCTAAGGCCCCCAATTTCAAACGTGTAGTCACGTTCCAGGTTCGGACCCAGGTTGTCGGCCCTCTCGACCGCCGGCTTCCCTTGCGCTTCCACCCGAAAATACAAATCCGCCGTGTTGTCCAAAGTATTCCGCGCCGTCAGCGTGACCACTCCCCCCGCGTACCGAAGATTGTAGAAATACACTCTCGGCGTCACCACCAGCGCCAATCGGATTTCTCCAAACCCGGCCTCCGATGGACGGAAGCTCAGCGGAGGCGGCTCGGCCAGCCGCAACTGCTCGGCGAAATCGAAACGCGCCGGCTTCGCACCTTCGCTCACCTTCCCTATCGGCTGCTTTCCAGCCAGTAGGGTGCCGGAACACCCCGCGCCCTCCACCACGATCACCGCATGCCGGTCATGCCCGATTTTGGGAAAATCAAATGGCGCGGCGTCCGGAGCGGTGCAGGAGATCTCGGGCAGCGGGATCCGTTCCGGCGTCATGTCCGCTGCCGCCAGCGTCATTGTCCACAAGACACCCAATTGAGTTATGCGCATCCGTCTACGGCCAGTGTAGTCTGGAACGGTTAGGAAGGAGACTCGCATGAAACGTAACGCATCCGCCATCTGGAAGGGCGACCTCAAAACCGGCCAGGGCTCGCTCACCACCGATTCCAAAACTCTAAATCAGACCCCATACTCTTTTAGCGCCCGCTTTGAAAGCGGCGCCGGCACCAACCCCGAAGAGTTACTCGCCGCTGCCCATGCCGGCTGCTTCACCATGGCCACATCGTCGGAGCTCGGCAAGGCAGGCTTCACCGCGGAGGTCCTCGAAACCACCTGCGCCATCACCCTCGATCCAGCCACGCTCAGCATCACCAAGAGCGAACTCGTCATGCGCGCCAAGGTTCCTGGAGCGACCAAGGAACAGGTTGAGGCAATCGCCAACGGAGCCAAAGCCGGCTGCCCCGTCTCCAAACTGTTCAAGGCCGAAATCACACTTACCTTGACTGTGGAAGTGTAAGTCACTTCTTGTGCTGGGCTGCGCGCTCCCGCTCGCGGCCCAACTTACTCCCCAGCAACGGCCCCGGCCTCTGGCGTTGCGATTCGAACGGCCGGACCCGCGCCGCCGGCTGCAAGCAGTAATCCCGCCTCAGCCCCGCGATTGTTTCGCCCCGCTACCCAATCCGCCCAGGTCGATAATGACTGCGATCAACAACCACAGCAAATTGATCCCCGCCGTCGGCATGCCGTTATTGATCTCCCAGGCATAGACGAGCGTCGTGAGCGGCAGAAAGAGGAAGCCCAGCAAGGGCGCGAGCAGCCCGCCGTGGAACGCTCTCTGCAGGTAGTTTGAGAAGAACCAGATCAGCGCCAGCGTAACGCGCGGAAATAGAAAAACAACCAACAGTGCGAGGCAGCCCATGGACGTATAGAGCAAATACCGCGAGGAAATGTTACGGAGCGCACCCCAGTGCCCCTTCGCGCCGGAGTGACTCCATTGTCTGTCGCTGGTAGTCCGTCGTGGCATCGGAAGCGTTCAGAGAAGCGCTCCATGTTCGTGCCTGCCGGATGCTTGCACAAGCCCCCTGCGCGTTTCCGGCGTTTCGTTCCATTCTTGCCAAGGCCGAGTAGCTCACGGCCAATGCCAATCTGGAAGTGAAGGCCAGCGGGCCGCGGCGTGCCAGCTTTTCATAAATTTGAATCGCTCGCCGGTACTCTCTTTCCGCCGCAGCCGCGCTTCCTGCTTTAGCCTCCAGTTCGGCCAGGGTCTGAACGGAATAAGCCAGGCGGTCGGCGGCGCGGAAATCCTCAGGATTGGAGCGTACAACCCTCGCTCGCAATTCCACGCTGGTCTGGCTGTCCGCGATTGCCTTGGGGAAATCGCCCATGCCCTCGTGGGCGTCGGCAAGGGCGCCGTTGTCGAATGCGAGATCCATCAGCGCCGCCGGCGAATTTGGGCTCGCCTCCACCGCCTGGCGATCGATGGCCTCCGCCGTCTCCGCCGCCTTCAGCGCCTCCGGGAAACGCAGCGTGTTGAGGAAGCTATTGGATAGGTTGCGATACATCAGCGCGATGTTGCGCGCCGCCCGTCCGGATGAATCCGGATGTTTCACTTCCGCCTGTTTCCAAATGCCGATGCTTTGCTCGTAGCGCTGGATTCGTGCCTCTGGATCCTCGCTCACGTCCCCCACCAAGGCGGATGCCACTGCCAGCGAGTCGAGCATCTGTCCGTCCCCGGGAGCAATCGCCACCGAGCGTTCGGCCAACTGCCATGCCCGCCGCGCCTGGGTCAGCGCTTTTGCGTGAGAGCCAAACTGGAATTCCTGCCGCGCGGACGAGGAAATGTAGTTGGCTGCCGAGCGCAGCGAAGCCGCTGTCCCGGCATCCGTTCGCAGCAGAGAATCCGTTAACTCCCCCGCCTTCTCCATGAGCTTGGCCGATCCGGACACATTCCCCAGGCTGGCCTCGGAGAGCGATCCCGTGACCGATGCCAGTTCCACATAGCCGTCAATCAGGTCGCGCAGCACGCCGGGATCTCCCACTGCATCTTTTCGCAGAGCCTCCAGGTAGCGCAGCGATTCGGCGATCAGGGTGACGCGGACCGCCACCGTGCCATCTATTCTGCGCAGCTTCGGTTGCAGGTCGTGAATCACAGTGCGAATCAGCTGGCGGCTTTCATTGAAACGGCGACCGGCCAGTTCGGCTTGGCGAGCTGCGCGACGCGCCTCCAACAAGGAGAGGATCAGCCCGCCTACCACTGCCAGCAGCAGGGCGGCAATCACGCCGCCCAGTAACCTGTTCCGCGACCAAAAGCGCGCCGCATAGTACCAGCGCGTCGGCGCGCGCGCCTCCACCGGCCGCCCCTCCAGGAACCTCTGTATGTCCGCGGAGAACTCCTCGGCTGAAGCGTATCGTCCGCCTGGTTCGGGAGCCAGGGCTTTCAGGACAATCGCGTCCAAATCCGGTGACAGGCCCTTTACCTTTGCGCTTGGCGCCGCTACCGGCCGTTGTAGCGAATCGAAAACCTCATCCAGGCCTGTTTCGCTACGCGCCGCTTCGCCCGTCAACAACTCGTACAGCAAGAGCCCCAGGCTGTAGAGATCGGACGCAGGGGTCAGTTGCCCTCCTTTCAGCTGCTCTGGACTCGCATACCCCGGCGACAAAATCGCCATCGTTGCGCCGGAGGACTCCGCATTTCCATCGTCCAGCATTCGCGCGATGCCGAAATCCAGCACCCTCGGCCGGCCGTCGGCGGGCACAAGAATGTTGTCCGGTTTCAAATCCCGGTGCAGCACCAGCCTCTGATGCAGGTAGTGAATGGCGGAACATACCTGCTGAAAAAGCTGGAGCCGCTCTGCCACGCCCAGGCTTTTCGCGTATTCCGTGATCGGACGTCCAACCACCAGCTCCATCACCAGGTAACGCAAACCGGAACTCACGCCACCATCCAGCATCCGCACGATGTTGGGATGGTCCAGTCTGGCCAGCAGCCGGCGCTCGTCGATGAACCGCCGCTCGGCCTCTGGCGCGAACATCCGCCCGCCAATCACTTTGATCGCCACCAGCCGCCGGAATTCCCCATCGACCCGTTCCGCCCGGTATACGGCTCCCATTCCGCCCTGCCCGATCCGATCGACAATCCGGTACGGCCCCAGCATCTGTCCGGTTGCCAGCGGGTCCTCGGAGAGAGCCAGAAAGTCGCCCGATTCTTCGTGCGCCCCCAGCAGTGAGCCGACCTCGTCCCTCATCGCTTCCGGCAAACCCGCCAACGCTTCCGCCCGTTGCTCCGGCGGCAGTGCCAGAACCCTCCAAAAGGCCTCACGTTCCTCTAGTTGGGCCACGCGCCTCCTCTCCACACGAACTTACACCACACTCCTCCGTCTCCGCGATGGAAAAGATCGCGATATTTTTTTTGACCAGGTTTTGCCATTTTTCGCGCCACTGACGTCGATACGGTGCCCAAACGGCCCGATATCGGAGGAGACAAACAATGAAAAAGATATTCGGGATCGCATTACTTGGGGCACTCTCGGCGGTGGCTGCATTCCCGGCCATCATCATCGGAAACCTGGGCGACGCTGCAAACGGAACCTCTGCCTTGAATTCAAACGTCGACGCGGAGTTGGCCGCCGGGTTCACCATGGGCGCAACGTCAATGACGATCACCCAAGCCCAGGCCTCGATGCTTACCGTAGGTATTTCTAGTTTCTCGGAGAGCGTGGTTTCCGCGAATCTCTATTCCGATAGTGCGGGAGACCCAAGCGCGTTACTGCTGAGCTTTAGCGTCAGCGCACCCGGCGGTATCATTCAAAACAACGTCATCACGCTCACCCCGGCGTCCTCGTTCATCCTTGCGGCCGGCACTACTTACTGGCTTGTTTTGGGCACGGATGCATCCCTCGGGCAATCCGGAAACCTCGCCTGGAAGAGCTCCGCGAACCCGGCCGCTGGAGCTTTCGCCACCTCATTCGGATACAAACGCAGCGGTGGGTCTCCACCTACAACTAATCTGAACAACGGCAATTTCATTTACCAGATTGATGGGGACGCAGTCACAACCGGAGATCCGGACGGAGGCTCTGGCGTACCCGAGCCTGGCACGCTAGGCCTTTTCTCTCTTGGTTCCGTCGGCCTGCTCCTCCTCCGCCGCCGCCGCTAGTCCCGGCCGGTTGAGGTATCGGTACAGCCAAGCTCTGGCATAGCTCCACATCCGCGTCACCGAGGACGGCGAGGTGTTCAGCACTTCCGCCGTCTCCTCGATTGAGAGGCCCCCGAAACAGCGCAATTCCACGACGCGTGCGCTCTCCGCATCGGTTTTTTCCAACGCTTCGAGCGCCCGGTCTAAATCGATCGCATTCAGGTCCGGCGCCATCGAAACGGCCAGAAACGCGTTCAGGTCTACCTGTTCGGCTCCCGCCCCCCGCTTCCCGGTCAGCCGCTTGCGCGCGTTCTCGATCAGAATGCGCCGCATCAAACTGGCCGCTGCACCGAAGAAATGAGCCCTCCCGGACCAGTTGGGCTCTCTTTGTCCGGCTAGCCTCAGATAGGTTTCGTGCACCAAGGCGGTGCAGTTAAGCGTCACCGCGCGTCGCTCACCTGCCAGCGACCGACGCGCCACCCTCTTCAGTTCGTCGTAGATCAGCGGAACGAGTTGTTGAAATGCCGACTCGTCTCCGCCCCTCCAACCGGTAATTAGATCGGTAATCTCCGCCACTGCTGGCAATCATATCGCGCGCCTCACCCCCGCTTCGCTCCACCCGGACCACCCACCGCGCTCACCACCGGCGTCCGGTCTTCCACCTTCGGCAGCGCGGGCATCGTCGCTGCCGGCTTGTCCTGATACCAGTAGCAGCACGAGTAGAAGTTGTCGGCGCGGTGATTCGCGTGCCCATGCTCCATCGTGTGCTTCAGGTAGCGCGTGAACGTCACTGGATTGTCGCCGTGGAACCGATAGCAGAGGTAACGCCCGCCCGTGCGCTCGGGTAGTTGAATATACTGCGCGCCGTACTGCTTGTGCGCGAATGGCTGTGCTCCATTCCGCCCGCCGAAGTTCCAGCTGCCCAGGAAGTAATCCTCAGAGCCCGTGCCGATGATCGCCGGCTTCGACTCGTCGTCGACGAAAATCATATCGTCGCCCTCGCCCATCCACAGCTCCTGATTTTGCAGCACGCCCAGCGTCACGCCCATCAAATGGCCGCGGCCGCGCGTCTCGCAATATACATAGTTCAACTTCCCGTCCGTGTTCTTCAACTGGTTCGCATCCGGATTCACCTTCCACTCGGGCATCGTCGGCTTGTTCGGCGCCCCCTGGCGGTACGAAGCGTGGAAGTACAAGGCATCCGCGGGCAGGGAAGCGACGCTCATGTAATCGATATTTGAATAAAACGAACCCACCGCTTGCGCGCCCTCATTGGTCACCGTCAGCTTCGCGCCCGTCTTGTATGGCATCGCGAAGTAACAGTTCAGCGACTTTCCAGGCGACACGCCCAGATACTGGCTCTCGTACATCACATAATCCCCCAGGTTCAGCCCAAAGAAATCTCCGATGGGTGTCTCGATACTCGGCTGTCCCGCTCCATCCCAATACGCGCGCAGCACGATCTCCTTCAGATGCATCAGTCCCGGCGCCGCAATCGTGAACCAGATGTGCGAAATCACACCGGGCCCCTTGTCTTCGAACACCGTGATCGTCTCGCCCGGCGCAATCGGCCACCGATCCGAGTTCCCGCCCGTTTTGTCGTAGCTGGATTGCTTCAGCGACTTGTGGCTCATCGCCCGCGCATACACCGGAAGCGTCCGCCCTCCGCCGTCGGCACCTGTCTGTGCCTGCATCGCCACCGGTGCCGCAGCCGCACCGCCCGCCAACGTCATCAAGCGCCGGAAAAATCCCCGTCGCGCATCGCCGTCTTTTGCATGTTTCATGGCAGGCATTATATAGGCGGCAAGGCCGTACAGCCAAAAGCAAGCCTGTCGAAGACTGCCTGCCCGTCGAACCTCGCGAGCTTCCAGCCTTGCCAATTACCGCGGCTTCACCCTTGGTCGGATACGAATCGGAAGCTGCCTTCAATCGCGCATTCAAGTAATCGCGCATTCAAGCGGGAGTTTGAGCAACCTCCAGGACGATACCGCAGCATTCACAGAGCACTGCCAGCCCATCACTCCTGAGAACGCTTCAGGCCCGGCGCGCGCGTCCACCAGACCGGCCGGCAAACTCTCCGACCGGCCGGCAAACTTTCCCGGTCTCCCGGCTAAGCGACTCGCTTCCACACTCCGTTTGAGCAAATTATCGCGACGCTTGAGCATGGCCTATCCGGCGGGCGTACGGCACTATCGAAGTCAGGAAGAGCGCCTCCGGCAAAGCACGCGGAGGGCCACGAAGGAGAAGAGGAATGACACAGCGAACAACAGCCGGCGTCGACACGAACCGGTATGCCAGGTGCATTGAGGCATCCAAACGAGTTCGGTGGGACATCGATAGCGATGTCATCCGCGGTCGTGAGTACGACCTGAACAAGAAGTTCCTCCCCGATGGCCTATCCATGGTGCAGGGGCTAACGCTTCTCACTGAGTATGAGAAACGTTTTCTCAGCCAGGTGCAGGGCCGAACGTATGCCAACATGTTTGGTTTGGTGGAGCGTTTCATCTGCGTCAAGGTGTTGGAAGTAAGCCGTGAACACGGCTTAGGTGATCAGGTGGCGCTGGAGGCACTGCTTCGTTTCAGCGAAGAGGAGCTGAAGCATCAAGAGCTTTTCCGCCGCCTGGAAAAACTGGCCGCTGCGCAGATGCCCGCCGGTTATCGCTTTCTACCGCAACCAAACGACGTGGCCGGTGTCGTGCTTGGCAAGTCTACCTGGGCAGTGCTCGCGCTGACGCTGCAAATCGAGTTATTCACGCAGGTGCATTACCTCGAGAGCATAGCGAAAGACCCCGAACTGTCGGAGTTGTGGAGGGATGTCTTTCTCTTCCATTGGAAGGAAGAGTCGCAGCACGCCATCATGGATGAACTCGAGTTGAAAAGTGAAGACGCCAATCTCACACCGCAAGGCCGTGAGAAGGCCGTCAATGAGTTGATCGAGCTCGTCGTGGCAGTAGATGGGATTCTGCAAGTGCAGTCTACCCAAGATGCCGGGTACTTCTCTGCTAACTGTCAGCGTCTCTTTAGCTCTGAAGAGCTGAAGGCGATAAAAGACGGGCTGCTCAAGGCCTATCGGTGGCAGTACATCCTGTCCGGCGTGCGGGTGCCGCACTTCGGTAAGGTCCTCTCGGGATTGATTACCCCGTCACACTCAGATCGGATCGACGCTGCTCTAGCAACTTTGAACTAAATGAGCCCGGGAGAGAGACCGGCAGGGTTACTGCCCGCCCATCGCCCGTCCCGGCGTATGGCAACGTCTCAATAAACAGTGCTTTCGCAACGTCAACCCGCATTGCCAACCAAGGAACATCAGGAAGGCCAGAGGAAGTCTTTATTTAGGAGAAATATGAATAATCGATCCGAAGCCCTTGCCGCACGTCTCGAGGCAGGCGCCGCATCCCTCGCCGCATTTGCCGCTGCACTCTCCGAGACAGAGTGGCAGACAACCATTCCCCATGACGGACGCAAGGTTGGCGTAGTGGTGCATCACGTTGCCAGCATGTATCCGATCGAGATCCAATTGGCGCAGGCACTCGCTGCCGGCCAGCCAATCGCCGGCGTGACTTGGGATGTTGTCCACAAGATGAACCACGACCACGCTACAGAAAACGATGGCGTTACCAAGCAAGCCGCACTCGCCTTGTTGGCAATCAACAGCGCCGCGGCGGCAGCAGCCATACGGTCCCTTAGTGATGTTGAGTTGGATCGCGCCGCGCCTGTGTCGCTCAACAGCGATGCCCCACTCACCAGCCAGTATTTCCTTGAAGACCATGCGGTGCGGCACAGTTACCACCACCTCGCCGGGATACGGGCAGCGTTCGGCCGCGGCTGAGCGGTGACCATGCTGATTCGTTGCGGCGCGTACGTCTCCCAAGCGCATCGCCGAGAATCTGGGGCGCTTGGATACAGGAGATGCCGTGCTTCGCATCACGCGCTTGGCGAGCCTATGTCCGCCGGCAAGAGCTTGGCGACTCCCGGCTATGATGAATACGCGCTTGCACTGCGCGGTTCGATTCGAGTGGAAACCCGAGCCGGTGCGACTCACGTGACCACAGGCCGGGTGCTTTTCATCGCCGCTGGCGAATCCGTACGCTACCCGGCTGCGGACGAAAATGGCGCGGCGTTTCTCGCGATCTATGCAGCCGCCTTCTCGCCGGAGGCGGTTCATAGGAAGGATGTCTAACGACACGGCAATGATGACGCAAGAATTCAAGCTTTTGGCCGTGTTGGCCCATCCCGACGACGAATCGCTCGGCTTTGGGGGAACGTTGGCTAAGTATGCGGCCGAAGGCGTGGAAACTCACCTCGTTACAGCTACGCGCGGCGAGCGCGGCCGCTATGGTGCGCAGGGAAAATCGGGCGATCCGGCGGAAGTCGGTCGTGTTCGCGAAGCTGAACTGCGGGCCGCCGCCGCGGCGCTTGGTCTCCATCAGATCACCATGCTGGGCTACCCCGATGGGGCCGTTGACCAAGTGGATGCCGCGACCGCTATTGGCGCAATTGCCTGGCATATCCGGCGCATTCGGCCCGACGTGGTTGTCACGTTCGGCCCCGAAGGCGCTTACGGGCACCCTGACCATATTGCGATCTCGCAGTTCACGACGTCCGCCATTGTGTCCGCCGCCGATGCTGGTTACCTCAGTGATTCACTTCCGGCCCACCGCGTTGCCAAGCTCTACTACATGGCGTGGCGCAACGACAAGTGGGATGCCTACCAGGCGGCCCTCCGCAAGCTGACTGTGACGGTGGACGGCATTACGCGACAAGCCACACCCTGGCCGGATTGGGCCGTAACTACCGTGACCGACACCGCCGCCTATTGGCCGGTTGTCTGGAAAGCGGTCTGCTGCCACAAGTCACAAATGTCCATCTACGAAAAGCTTGAGCAACTGAACGAAGAACAACAAAAAGCACTATGGGGCTCTCAGGAGTTCTACCGCGCTTACAGTTCCGTCAACGGCGGCCGGAAACGGGAGACGGATTTGTTTGAGGGGTTACGGTAATGACAACGATGACGTCTACAAGAATCAACCAACTCAGGAGCCGCATGGCGCCTCTCGAAATGACCGAGAGCGAGTTCCGTTCACTCGGCTACGACCTTGTTGATAGGATCGCCAGTTTCCTGGCGTCCACGCCCGGACGGCGGGTATCTCCGGGGG
>JBDTVQ010000175.1:0-12988 GCA_040007195.1 Acidobacteriota bacterium
TGCTTTCGGGCATGAGGGAGATGAAGTCCCAAAAATTGTCGTGGGCGGATTGGGCCTGGGGGAAGCCGCGGTCGGGTTCAGCCTTCACGGAGTGGATGAGGTCGGGGAACTTGATGGCGTCCTGAATGAAGAACACAGGCATGTTGTTGCCGACGATGTCCCAATTTCCCTGCTGGGTGTAGAGCTTGACGGCGAAGCCGCGGACATCGCGGGCGAGGTCGGGGGAGCCTTTGTTGCCGGCGACGGTGGAGAAGCGGACAAAGGCGGGAGTCTTTTCGCCGGCGCGTTGGAAGAGGTCGGCGGAGGTGATGCCCGGGAGGGGCTCGTAATTCTCGAAGTAGCCGTGGGCGCCGAAGCCTCGGGCATGGACGACGCGCTCGGGGATGCGTTCGTGATCGAAGTGGAAGATCTTCTCGCGGAGGTGGAAATCTTCGAGGGCGGCGGGACCGCGGGGGCCGATTCGGAGGGAGTTTTGGTCGTCGGAGATGGGGGCGCCCTGCTGGGTGGTGAGGATGGGGACGCCATCTCCCGCAAGTTGGTGCAGTTCTCCGCCGTTGCCGCGGGCAGCTTCGTTGTGATGCTTATTTTTCGCCACATGTGGAGAACCCGGCCATGAGGGTTTGTTTCCGAAAGTTCGGCGGGGCGGGGGATCCGTTCAGGGCGTTGTTGCGGGGTGAAAGGCTTTCAGCCAGTTTTCGACGATGTGGATTTCCTGAGCGCGATTGGAGGATTCGTCGATGGGCTCGGTGAGGAGAAATTGACCGTTGGGCATGGGTTCGTATTTTCTGGAGATATCCGAGGTTTCAAAGTACCCGGTTGGGAAGAGGCGCTGCGCGCCCCCCATACTGAACCCGTTTGCAGTGGAGACGTGAGCCGCCATCAGCACGTCGCCGATCAGGTAAAAAATCTCATTTCCATCAACACTCCATCGAGGTTGTGCGGCACCGGCCGCAACCTGCCACCGTCCCGGCCCGGTGGGAAATGGGCGGGCGTAGACGGTACTCTCGCCGCCTTCGTTGGACCGATAGAGGATGAACCTCCCATTGGGGGAAACGCGGCCTCCCGTCTCGTCGAATTCGGTCGCCTCAAAGGGTACGGGAGACTTCCAACCGCCACTGGGGTTGCGTTCCGCAATCCACACGTCGCGAGTTCCCTTGGCGTTGATTATGGTCGCAATGAGATACCGGCCATCGGGCGACCAATCGGTGGGGAATTCGCCATCGGGACCACCCATGATTACGGTGGCTTCGCCGGAGCCGTCAGCCGGCTGCAGGAGAATGTCCGCGCTAGCGCCGCGGGTGCTGGCGTATGCGACGCCCTTTCCATCGAGCGTGAATCGAGGGTAGCTTTCGAGGCCTGAATCGAACGTAAGCCTCGATTTGAGGCCGTGCTCGAGATCCTGGATCCAGATGTCGGGAGATCCGGATTCCATTGAGGAGACGGCGGCACGTTTGCGGTCAGGAGAGAGAGCCAGATATCGCATGGTTGTGAGCGTGTCGCCCACGGTACGGACGAGTTTTCCGGAGCGATCACGAATCACCAGACGTGTCGGTATTGCGTCCTGCCGGTCGACGACGACAAGCGTGCCGTCGCGGGAGACACTGGCGAACCCACCAACAATGGCAAGCGGAAACGGGTCACCGAGCGAATGACGCTTTGCGACTGAATAGGAGGCTGCCCACAATTGGTTGTCTCGTTGGAAGATGACGTAACCATCTGGAGAGTAGACGGGGAAGCGTCCTTTTCCGAGGGCATGCTGCTCACCACTAGTTAGATTAAAGGCGAGGATTTGTTCCTGATTTGGCTTTCCGGCGCTTACCAAGACCCACGCAGGGCCGAACTCGGACGGCAAATAGTACGGGCTTCGAATGGACGCGCCACGGTCGCCGCGAGGCAAGACGAGTTTCGGTTGGCCTCCTGATGCGGGTACCGCAAACAGGCCGAAAGACGAGGTGAACGCGATGGATGCTCCATCGGGGCTCCACGCGGCTCCGAAGTACCCGCCCGATACATTGCATATTTTTACGGGCGAAGCTGTCGCGGCGGACGTTCTCCAGAGATCGGCTCCGCCGTAGTAGGCAATCTGCAGGCTGTCCGGAGACCAGACAGGACCTTGCATGGTACCAGCGGCGACGAGGAGCCGCGGTTCTTCCCGATCGAAATCGCGAACCCAAAGCCGATTGCTATCGACATAAGCGATGTGTTTGCCGTCGGGCGAGATTTGCACGTGAGCGGCGAAAGCACTGGTGAGGTTGGGCGACGCCAGGGAGAAACGCCGGACGGGACGTTCTTCCGAGGCGGGACGGCGGGCCAGGACGAACGCGAGTGCGGCGAGAGAAGCCAGGAGCGCGGCGGCGAGGGCGAGAAGAGGCCAGCGGGAGGGGCGCGCGGTAGATTCGACGGGAGGTGCTTCGAGGAGGAAGCGGACGTCGCCGATCCAGCCGAGGCGCTTTCGCGGGTCGCGCTGTAGGCATTGGCGGAGCAGAGGCTGGAAGCGGACGGGAGCCCGGTGGAGGTCGAGTTCTTTGGTGAGGACACCAGCGAGTTTGTCGGCGACGGTTTCGCCTGAGAACAGGGATTGGCCGGTGACCATCTCATAGAGCACGACGCCGAAGGCCCAGATGTCGGCGCGGCGATCAACCTTGAGGCCGCGTGCCTGTTCGGGAGACATGTATCCGGCGGTGCCCATGATGACGCCGGTGAGGGAGGCGTTCATGGTGATGGTGGGGGAGGATTCGGGATCGTTGGATGAAGGATCGGCTTCGAGGGCTTTGGCGAGGCCGAAGTCGAGGAGTTTGACGGCGCCTTCGGGAGTGAGTTTGACGTTGGCGGGTTTGAGGTCGCGGTGAATGATGTTCTTTTCGTGAGCGGCGGCGAGGGCATCGGCGATTTGGAGGGCGATGGCGATGGCTTCGTCGTCGGGGAGCGCGCGGCCGCGAATGTGGTCGGCGAGCGTGGGGCCTTCGACCATCTCCATGACGAGAGCGCCTTCTTCGACGCCGTAAATGGAGGCGATGTTGGGGTGATTGAGCGAGGCGAGGGTGCGGGCTTCGCGCTCGAAACGGGCGAGGCGTTCCGGATCGTTGGCGACGGAGGGGGGAAGGACTTTGAGAGCGACTTGGCGGCCGAGCTTGGTGTCGGTGGCCTGATAGACGACACCCATGCCGCCTTCGCCGATCTTCTTGGTGATTTGGTAGTGAGCGAGGCGTTGGCCGAGCACGGAGGAAGTTATCGTATCACGGGGTTCGTGCGAGACGGTGGAGTTAGGAGAGTAGCGGCTCGGATTTTCGTTTGATTTCGGTGGCGAGGGTGAAGGGGTCGGCCTGCTGGTATTGAGGGAGGAAGAGTTCGACGGAGATTGGTCCGGTGTAGCCCTTTTCCGTAAGTTTGCGGAGGATTTTGGCAAGGGGGGCGACGCCGTCGCCGGGGATTACGCGGGATTGAAGGTCGAGGAGTTCCCGGGGGAGGTCCTGCGTATCGTTTAAATGCGCGTGGATGATTTCGCCGGGGCGGATGAGATCCATGTCTTCGAACTTACTGGGACCGGACCAGAAGTGATAGGTGTCAAAGAGAACGCCGAAGTTGGGATGGGCGGCTTCGCGATGGAGGCGGAGGGCGGTGGGAAGCGAGGCGAGGAACGTGGAGTTGCGGACGAATTCAGCGGCCACCTTGAGGTGGAACTGGCGGGCGATGTCGGCGACCTGGCGGATGTTGGCGATGCAGGCGGAGTAGTCGGCGGTGGTGAACTTGGCGGAGGCGACGCAGGGGGAGTAAACGACGGGGGCGCCGAGTTCGGCGAATTGTTCGCAGCGTTTCTTGAAGGTGTCGAGGCGATCGGCGAAGTGGGGATTGGGGTCCCAGAGGCCGGTGACGCCGGCGGCGCCGGAGACGATGGTGAGGCCGTTGTCGGTGAGGATGCGTTTGGCGTTGGCGAGGGTGTCGGTTTTCAGGAAATCATCGATGGCATTGGAGGCGGGCTCGACGTGGCGGATGCCGGCTTTGGCCCAACCCTCGAGGGCTTTGCGGTAGCCGGCGCCGGCGGAGGTGAACTGGTGCATGCTGAGGGTCATTTTGTTTTGGGCTGCGGAGGCGTGGGCGGCTGCCAGCGCGAAGGGGGCCTGGAGAAGAGTTCGGCGTGGCAGCATCAGCAATACGATAGCGCCTTTGCGGCGACGCCGTGGCAATTGGCGCGACCAAGGCGCGGGAGGGCGTGGAGAAGTGGCGGGGGGCGCGGGAGGGCGTGGAGGGCTGGTGGCGCGTGCGCGGGAGGCCGTGGAGAGGTGGCGGGGCGCTCGCGGGGCATGGGTGGGCGGATTGACATCGTGCGTTGAATCGGGCGAGAGTCTGTAGATGGACGCGGGGCCAAGACTCATCGAGATTGCCGATTCGTTCGCTGCCGTCAAACTGGCGCAATTCTGATTGGCAATGCAGGGGCAGCGCTGCACGGCGCTCCGATCACGACAATCGACTTCGATTACCTCTATCGAGCTTCCTCGACAAACGTCGCAAAGCTTCGAAAGGTTGCCGGGCTGCTAGGGGGGCAAATTACCCAGCCGTTCCCGGGCGTATCGACTGTTTACCGGATTCTGCGCGCAGACTCTCAACTACAAATCGATCTTGTCAGCCAGGTGCATGGCGTTCGATCCTTCAACAGGCTGCGCAGCAACGCGGTGCAGCTTGAGATCGATGGCCGGACCATTCTGGTCGCGTCACTGGCTGATATCATCGAAAGTAAGAGGGAAGCTAATCGCCCTCAAGATGCCGCGGTGCTGCATGTCCTCCAAAGAACTCTCGAAGAGCAAGAAAAGTCGCAAGACGGCGGGGCGTGATCTCGCGTTGGAAACCATGCGGCAGGGCAGTGAGCAAGAACTCACCGACATGATCCGGCGGCAACTGGCACTTCCCATGAGCAAGCGGACCAACTTCCTGCGGATGCGGCTTCCGAACGGCGGATCCTGCCTGTAGGGGCGCGAGGTGCCGGAGTCGACCGGTGAGGGGGCTGGTGGCGTTAGCGGCGTTGGGATGAGGCGCGGACGACGAGGCGGGGTTCGATCATCATGCGTTTGGGTTTGATGGGCTCGGAGGACTGCATGCATTCGAGCAACAAGCGGGCCGCGGATTCGCCGAGCTGGCCGCTGCTTTGATCGATTGTTGAGAGCGGGACGCGGAGGAGGTCGGAGTAGTGGACGTTCCCTGCGCCGATGATGGCGACGTCGGCGGGGACATCGAGGCCGGAGTCGAGGACGGCTTTCATGGCGCCGGCGGCGACGGGGTCGTTGTAGCAGAAGACGCCATCGGGGCGGGGGCGGAGGGCGAGGAGGCGCATCATGGCCTGGTAGCCGGAAACGTCGTCGTGGCGGGCGGAGATGATGTATTCCGGCTGGGCTTCGATGCCGGCGTTTTTGAGAGCACGCTTGTATCCGTGGAGGCGGCCGACACCGGTTGCGGCGGCGGGTCCCTGGAGGTGGGCGATGCGCTGGCAGCCTTGTTCGATGAGGTGCATGGTGGCGAGCTCGCCGATTTCGGAGTCGTCGACACCGACGAAGTGGGCAGTGGAGCCGGCGGGCATGCGATCGATGAGGACGTAGGGGGCGCGGTAGCGATTGATGAGGTTGAAGACGTCGGGGGTGCCGTTGGATTGGGTGGCGCCGTTGGATTGGGTTGTGGCGAGGATGATGCCGTCGACGTTGCGTTCGAGGAGGAGCTGGACCTGGGTGGCTTCAGTTTGGGGATTTTCGTCGGAGTTGAAGATGACGATTTGGTAGCTGAGGGGTTCGAGGATGCGGCCGACGCCGCGGGCGACTTCGGCGAAGAAGGAGTGCATGAGATCGGGGATGACGAGGCCGATCATGTTGGTGCGTTGGAGGACGAGGCTGCGGGCGACCCAGTTGGGGCGGTAGTGGAGCTCGTTGGCGCATTCGAGGACGCGGGCGCGGGTGGCTTCGCTGATGTCGCTGTGGCCGCGAAGGGCCTTGGAGACGGTCATCAGAGAGACGCCGAGCTTTTCGGCGATGTCTTTCATGCGGGTTCTCATGGGGCGGGGTCCTGGGTGGGGGGAGCAATTGCGCGGAGCACATATTCAAGTTAGCGCAACTGGCGGGAACAGTGAGCGCTAGACCTGGGGACCAGCGGGTCGTGTAGCGCTACAGTTATCGATAGAAATCTGAAATATTCGCTATTTTTGGTTTGACACATCTGAGCGGGAATCAATATACTGCGGTGCAATCGGGTTAAATTGCTTCGGGGGAAAATCGTTCCAAAGCAGGGCCGCCGGTATTCAGTACGAACCCCCTTCAATGCGGCGGCCCTGGTGAGTTTGAAAGCGGACAGCGAACAGCTTTCAGCGGACAGCGATAGCCCAAGACCTGAATGCGAATAGCTGAAGGCTGACAGCTTCCAGCTTTGCTAGGCTCCCCACCATTTTTCGCCGGGGGCGAGGTGTGCGCGGGCGACGTCGGGATTGAGTTCGACGCCGAGGCCGGGTTTTTCGCGGATGCGGTAGTAGCCGTTTTCGAAGATGGGACCGTCGTGGATGACGAGGTCCTGCCACCAATCGATATATTTCGCCAGTTCGTGGACGCGGAAGTCCCGCATGGAGGAGGCGGCGTGGGCGGAGGCGATGGTGCCGATGGGGCTGGCGGGGTTGTGAGCGGCGGAGGCGATGTAATACTGCTCGGCGAGGTCGTGGATGCGCTTGGCTTCGAGGAGTCCGCCGAGTTTGGGGATATCGAGGTGAACGTAGTCGGTGCCCTGAAGTTCGATCAAGCGGCGGAAGCCGTCGCGGGTGTAGAGATTTTCGCCGGTGGAAATAGGGACGTTGACGGCGTGGGTGACGCGGGCCATGGCTTCGGGGTTGCCGGGCGGGACGGGGTCCTCGAGCCACATGGGCTTGGCGGGTTCGATGACGCGGGCCATGTTGATGGCGTCGCGGGTGTCGTATTTCCAGTGGGCTTCGATGCCGAAGTCGAGGTCGGGGCCGAGGGCTTCGCGGACGGTCATCATGGCGTTCTGGATGCGGTTGAGGTCTTTGTTAGTAAGTCCGCGGGTAAAGCGGTCGTGGCCAGGTTCGGAGTAAGTGGGATCGGCTTTAGGCGGGATGCCGTCGCCTTGGAACTTGAAGGCGGTCCAGCCGGCCTTTTCGGCGCGGGTTTCGGCGACGAGGGCTCGCCAGGCACCCATATCTTCGACGCTGCCGGGAGGGACTTGCGTGGTGCGGTAGAAGCGGACTTTGTCGCGGAAGCGGCCGCCGAGTAAGTTGACGGTAGGGGTTTCGAGTAACTTACCGGCGAGGTCCCAGAGGGCGATTTCGATGCCGCTGGCGGCGGTGACGGTGACACCGGCGAGGGCTCCGGCGCCGGCACTGTTCATGAGCATTTTGGTGTAGAGCTTGTCGACGTTGAGGGGGTCTTCGCCGATGATGTGTTGGGCGAGCTGGTTGAGGACGAGGTCTTTGACGCCGGGTCCCCAATAGGCTTCGCCGAGGCCGGAGATGCCGGCGTCGGTTTTAATGCGGATGAGGTTCCAGTCCCAGGTGCCGCGGACGATCATGCATTCGACGGAGGTGATTTTGACTTTGCCGCGCTGGGCGGCGGCGAGGGTGTGGAGGGGGAGGGTGGCGGCGCCGGTGGCGGCTTTGAGGAAGTGGCGGCGAGTGGGCATGGTGAGGGGGAGCGTATCACGGTTTGGGGGAGGGGGGTGGGTAGTGGACGAGCCGCCGGAGAATGGGCCGCGGATGGACGCGGATGGACGCAGATAAGAGTACGGAGAGCGGGATGGATGCACGGCGTGTACGTTTTCAGTAAGCCGCCCCATTGAGGCGCTGCGAATTGGCACAATGGTGGTCATGCGCTTTTTTGTAAGCTTGCTGCTTTTCTCCGCTTTGCTCGCGGCACAGACGTCCGAGGTGAGCGCGGAGCGCGCGGGGGGGCTGCCGGGGGTGAAGGTCGACGGACTGACGGCGGCGCAGAAGGCGCAGGTGCTGGGGATTGCGCGCGAGGAAGGGTGCACGTGCGGGTGCAGCATGAAGATTGCGCCGTGCCTGGCGCAGGATCGCAGTTGCATGGTGAGCCGGACGCAGGCGACGGCTTTGGCGCGGGAGATCAAGGCGGGCAAGTCGCCCAAGGCCGCGGCGGCGGTTCTGTCTGATGCCGCCTACATGGCCAAGTTGCAGAACGAACTGGCGAGCCAGCCGGTGGACCTGAAGGTTGCCGGGGCGCCGGCGCGCGGGCCTGCGTCGGCGCGATTGACGATCGTGGAATTTTCGGATTTCCAGTGCCCTTTCTGCCGCACGGGCGCGAAGGCGCTGACGGAGATAGCCGAGGCGTATCCGAAGGACGTACGGCTGGTGTTCAAGCAGTTTCCGCTGGAGAGCCATTCCCAAGCGGCGCTGGCCGCCGAAGCGAGTTTGGCGGCGCAGGCGCAGGGGAAGTTTTGGGAGATGCACGACCGGATTTTTGCCAATCCGCGATCGCTGACGGAGGCGAACCTTGTCGCGTGGGCGAAGGAATTCGGGATGGATGCCGGGCGGTTCGCGAGCGATTTGACGTCGCACAAGTACCAGAACACGGTGCAGGCGGAGGTGCGGGAGGGGCTGGACGCGGGCGTGCAGGGTACGCCGACGGTATTTCTGAATGGGCGGCCGTATCGTGGCGCGGTGGAGGTGGAGGGGTTGAAGCCGGCGGTTGAGGCAGCGCTGAAGGCTGTGCGGTAGGTGGTGCTTAAAGCTGGGCGGTGGGCGGTGTTTAAAGCTGCGCGGTGGGCGGTGCTTGAAGCTGGGCGGTGGGTGGTGCTGCAGACTGCGCGGTAGGCGGTTTTCGCCAATGGGGCTGGCGGCGGTTAGTTTGCGAGCTTTGATGCGGAGGCGAGAGTTTCGTCTCGCGTGAGCTCAAAGCGGACCATCCAATCCTGTGGCTCATTTCCTGGGGGGAATTTCCAGGCCTGGGCGGCGGCGAGGGCTCGTCCGGAGAGGTATCGGCTGGAGCGCGGGCGTTCCAGAGAGGCCTTCTCTACGTTTCCGGCGCTATTGACCCGGACGCGGACGTTGACGCGCACGCGCCCGGAGATGGTTTTGCGGGCCGGTTCCGGGATATCGGGCATGACCTTGGTAACACCGGCGGGAGTTATGCCTTCCGGGGTTGCGCGGGCCGGGGTGACCCCTTTGGACGTAGAGGAGCGCTGGGTTCCGGGGGCCGCCTTGAACGCCGAAGGCTTTTCACTCTGCGGCGGGACGGGATCGGCGGGCGAAACGGCGGGTGCAACGGCCGGCGGGGTGGGCGCTGCGGCGGGCTGAGTGGGGACGCTAGGCGTAGAAGGCCAGAACGCGAACGCGGCCAGGACTACCGCGATGGCGGCGGCGAGGGCCCACCAGATGGCACGCGATTGTTCCGGGGCTTCCGGCGGGCGTTCGCCGCGCAGGCAGGCCTCGATTTGCGCGAGGTCCCACCGGGCGCCGGCGTCGGGCGTCAAACAGTGATGCGCAATCTCGGCGAATGGCTCAGGCAGGCGGGCATTCCGGTTGGCGCCCAGCACCTCTTTTAGCAGCGTGCCGATCGCGCGGCAATCCGCGGCGGGATCGCCTGCGGGAACCAGGGCGTCGCTGGATATCTTGAGCTGTTCGCCGGAGGCCATGATGTTCGCGGGCTTGATGCCGCCGTGCGTGAAGCCATTCGTATGCAGGTATTGCAGAGCGCCGAGCAGGGGACCGAGCATTTCCCGAGTTTCGGTGGGGGTGAGCGGGCGTTCGGCCAGGAGGTCGGCCAAATTGTCGTCGGTTCGCTCCGTTACGATGTAGGCCGCGGGGACGCCGGCGAGCGCGGTTTCGCCACGCGCGAAAATCGAGACAAGGGCCGGATGGGAGAGGCGGGCGGCCTGTTCCCACGAGGCAAGTAGCGCGCGATTGGCGTCGGGCGTGCCGGGGACAATCTTGAGCACAGCGGGCCGGCCTTGAAATTGTGTTTCAAAGACCGCGCTTTCACTGCCTCCGTTTAAGCAACGTCCGAGTGGAAATATTGCATCGACAATCTGACCTTCCGACTGCTTCCAGAATTCGACATCAAATGACATGGCTAAGGTACATCTCCGATTAGCCACTATTGTACGGGGGCACGGCCGGGGATGATGATTGCAAGGCGGATTGAGGGATGAAGGGATGGGCGCCGGTGTTCGCGCTTGTCTCGTCGCGGGGGGCCCCATTTCGCCCACCCCATATACTCAGGTGCAGGAGTCCCTTTTGACCTGGCACGATCTTCAGGACCCGAATGACCCCGAGTTGGATGTTTTGGCGGAGAGGTACCATCTTCACCCGCTCCATATCGAAGACTGCCGCCATGGGAATCAACGAGCCAAAGTCGAAGACGGTCCCAACTACATCTTTGTGGTGATGAAGCCGGTCCACGTCACGGCTTCGGGCGAGTTGGAAATTTCGGACCTTGATCTCTTTCTGGGGCCAGATTATCTGATCACCGTTCAAGAGGGCGCTTGCCCGGGCCTGCGTTCCCACATCGACCAACTGAAAAGCATCCAGAATCAGTCGCAGGCGGCCCAGTTGTTTTACAAGGTAATGGACGCCGTCGTCGATTCGTATACGCCAGCGCTGGATTCGTATGATGAGGCGATCGACAGGCTAGAGGATCTGGTGTTGGCAGAGCCGTCGCCCACGACGCTGCAACAGATCCTCGAGAACAAGCGCGGCTTGATTGAACTGCGGCGGGTGATCACGAACACCCGGGACGTCGCCGCCCACCTGCAGCGGCTGGAAACCGAGTTGATCCCTCGCGATTTGTGGCCGTTTCTCCGTGACGTATACGATCATCTTGCGCGCGACCTGGACCTGGTGGAAATGCAGCGTGATCTTCTGACCGGCGCGATGGATATCTATCTGTCGAGTGTTGCGAATCGCACAAATCAGGTGATGAAGGTGCTGACCGTGATGGGAACGATTGCGCTTCCAGCCGTCTGCATCTCCAGTTTTTTCGGCATGAATCAGGAAGACCTGCCGTGGATCCATTCGCCCCACGGAACAGCCATGGCGGTGGGGCTGATGGTTGTGGCGACAGCGGGTGTGCTGATTTTATTGAAGAAGTTCGATTGGCTATGAGGGGAAGCGGGCAACGGGCGTTTGTGCTTGAGGCGTGAGGAGTGGGGTGCTCGGGCATTCACGCGGCGTAAAGGTATACGTGGCGGAGTGGACCCACACCGGCACCGCCGCTTACTTCCTCAGGATCTTGTCTATGGCCTTTCCTTTGGCCAGTTCGTCCACCAGCTTGTCCAGGTAGCGGATTTGTTGCATGAGCTTATCCTCGATCTCTTCGACCCGATAGCCGCAGATGACGCCGGTGATCTTGGAGACGTTCGGGTTGATGCGCGGCGCGCGGGCGAAGAAGGTTTCGAAGTCGACCTTTGTGTGGATCTGTTGTTGCAGCGCCGGTTCATCGTAGCCCGTGAGCCAATGGATGATGGCATGCACCTCCTGCTTCGTGCGGCCCTTCCTTTCCGCCTTGGCGATGTAGTGCGGATAGACGCTGGCGAATGCCATTCGGAAGACTCTCGTATTGTCCATGACCTGGTTGCTCCTGGAAGTTTAGCGCTCTCCATCAGGCAAGGATGCGATAGCGAAGATAGACCCAGCCACTGCTAAAACGGCGCTCGTCGAGGAGGTCCAACCGTAGCCGGAGATTGACAGGATGGACCGGGGTGCCGCGGCCCAGAAGGGCAGGCACGATGAGCATATGATATTCATCCACGAGCCCGGTGCGGAGCCGGTCGGCGGCGAGGGTTGGACCGCCCATTGCAAGGTCGAGTGACGATTTCGCTTTCCCCTCGCGAACCGCCTGCGGGCGGAACTCGCGATCGAGGCGCGTAGGGGGCAGGGAGACGGTCTTCAGCGACTGGGAGCAGACGATCTTTTCGGACGTTTGCCAGATACTCGCGAATTCCATCGTGGCCGGTGTTCCGCCACGAAGGACCGCTGGGGGTTCCCAAACCGCCGTCGCCTCGTAGGTCTTGCGTCCGTAGAGGTATCCGCCGATGGGGCGAATGAGACTGATGAGGAATGCGAAAGGCTGATCAGCCGGCACCGACTACTCGTAGGTGCCGCCGTTGGCGATGAAACCGTCGAGCGAGGTGGGTGGGAAGTAGATGAGTCGAGCCATGGGGAGTTTTCCACGGCCTGGCAGGGCGAATTTCCACGCAGTACAGCGGGTGAAGGGACGGGTGTAGGTTGGGCTCCCGGACGAATATGAGCTTTGAAATGGTATTTTCCTTGTGTGGATGAAGCGCCACGCCATGATGAAAGAGAAATTCCTACGATTCGATGGCGCCGTCGAGCGGGATCCCGCGATCGACGCGTGGATGAACGAGCATGCAGGGGAACTGGGAGCGATGGCGCTTTATTGGTTTGAGCGAATGCGAAAATGCGGAGACGAAGTTCGGGAGCTCCTGCATGACGGCTGTCCGGTGGCATGTCTGGGAGATGCGCCGTTCGGCTATGTCGATGTCTTCACATCGCACGTACACGTGGGGTTCTTTCACGGGGCGTCGCTTGCGGATCCGGCGCACCTGCTCCAAGGCGCCGGTAAGTTCATGCGCCATGTGAAACTGCGGCCGGGAGAGGACCTGGACGCGGAGGCCCTCAGCAGGCTTATTGATTTGGCGTACGCGGATATCAAAGCGCGCGTCGAAAACGGGTAGGTTCCGAAAACGACTAACAACGTGCGGCCCGGCGGGAATTGCACTCTCATTGCGTTACCAGCCGGGCACAGCCACGTCTACTATGCGGAGAGATTGCGAAGGGGGTAGACGATGACGCTCAATCGACGCGAGTTCGTTCCATTGGCCGCGTCCATGGGAGCCTCGCTGGCGTGGGGCGGACCGGCTCGCGCGTCCACCACGGGCTGGCATGAGCGGCGCGACCTTTATCCGGAGGGCGTCGCGTCGGGCGATCCCGATCCGAGCAGCGTGATCCTCTGGACTCGGCGGCCGTTCGAGTCGG
>JBDTVQ010000176.1:0-12987 GCA_040007195.1 Acidobacteriota bacterium
GCTTTCACCAGGTGCAGAAGCTCCTGCGCGATGCCGTTCATATACACGCACAGCGAGACGCCGCCGTAGAGGACCGCTCCGAAACGGACCTCACGTTGCAGGTTAAGAGTCGTGGGCATTGCGGCGATTATCGCGCGCGGGAGAACGAAATACCAGCGGGACCAGAGGAAAGGGACCCATGTCCGCTTTTAGATAATGCTAACGTCGGCTCTGCTCGCTCCCGCCCTCGTGTGCTGGCCGCTCCAAACGCCGCAGCGCAGCCTCAAATCGCGGGGTTCCGTGCAGCGGCGCGAAAATGGGATCCACCGGCATCAGAATCACCCAATATGGCCGCGTCACCAAGGCTGCTTCCAACTCGTCCAGCGCCGCATCATACTCGCCGATCCAGGCAAACAGCATGGCTCGATCGTAACGGTATAAATCACGAGGACTGCCTGCGTTGACCTCTTGGATCCAGGCATGTGCCAAACCCCGTCGGCCTTCCTGCGCGAGAACTCCTTGATAGTGTCCGGCGTATGCCTGTTGCGAATCGTTGCCGAAGTATCCCCATGCGGCCGCGTCGAATGAGCGATTGAGAACGACATTCACGTCATTGCCCAACATCATGTGCGTGCGGCCCATCCAATAAAATGCCGGCTGAAACTTGGGATTAACGGCGAGCGCCCGCTCGCAGTCCACGATTACTTCCTGATAGCGCCCCGCCAGGAAGTAAGCCATGGCTCGTGCGACGTAGGCATTGGGGAACGTCGGCTTGGCTTCCACCGCAGCCTTGGCCGTGGTCAAGGCCTCGGGAAAGCGCCCCTGCAAGGATAGCCACATGGAGTACCAAACCAGGCGGTGCGCGTTTTTAGGATCGTCCTCCACCGAACGTTTCAACAGCCGGCCCGCTTCGTCCCAGCGATACTCGCGGGTCATGAGAATGTAACCCCAAATCGCCAGGCATTCGCCGCAATTCGGATCCAGGTCCAGGGCCTTCTGCGCCATGGCTGAGGCCGTTTCGAACCGAAGCTTGTTGAAGCGCGCCGAGGCCTCTGCAAGTCCGGCGTAGGGCAGCGCCAGGTCGGGCCGAAGTTCGATGGCCTGTTGGAACAGGGCGACTGCCCGCGCTCCGTCAGGGGCATTGGCGCGCCGCACAAGCTTCATACCCTCCTCGGCAAGCGCCTCTGCCCTCACTCGAGTCTGGAGATCGCGATACCATCGGTACCCGCCTGCAACGATAATTGCCAGCACGGCTGCCGCCAGAACGTAGATACGCCAGCGGTTAGGCCGGGGCACGGTAACAGCGGCTGGAACTTCTGTGGCCGGCCCGGCGCCCACCGGAACGGTGAGCCTGTAACCAACCCGCGACACCGTTTCAATGTAGCTTCCGCCGTGCGGCGCCGGATCAAGGGCCTTGCGTAGCGTGGCCACGCACTTCGCAAGGCTCGATTCGTCGATGATCGTCTTGCCCCATATCTGCTCTTCCAGCGCCTCGCGGCTCACCGCCGCGCCTTGGGACTGTACCAGCAGGGCGAAACATTCCACCACTCGCCAGGGTAGTTTCACCGCCTGTCCGCGAACCGTGAGGGCACGGCTGATCTCCCACCAGCAGACCTCGCCAATGACGATCGGGTCTTCTGCGTGGGCAAATGTCGTCTGGCTTCCGCCCCCGTTGCCCGGTTCCACGGAGACATTTTAACAAGCACAAGTAGCTTTTCCATCAACAAAAAGCCCGGTATTCATGGTTTTTCAGGGTATGAACGGATCGAACGCAGCTCCGCTCCAGTACGCCCGGCATGGATTTTCACAAATTGCCAACATCGGACCGCTACGCCCCACTGCACAATACGGACGCGAGCGGAGCCGGGGACCGTCTTCTCGAGCGCAACACGCCGCACCGATTAGGAGGAAATCGAATGTCCGTTCAGAGGAAGAGTGCAGCGTGGCGGCCCTTGGCCGCGGCGCTTGCCATAATTGCGTGCCAAGCCCCGGTTGATGGCGCGGCCATCAGTGCGGTCGCCGATACCTATCTGGCTCCCGCAGCACCAGACAACCCGCAGGGGGCAGGCACCGGATTCCTGGTAGGAATAGTAACGGAGGCGCCCGCCCTCGTGCAGTTCGACCTCACCGCTTTTGCCGGTCAAACGGTTTCCGGTACCGGAACGTTGCGCTTGTTCTTCGCCACGTCCGGACGGGGAGATTCAACGGGCAACCCGTCCTACTCCGCCTACCGGGCTCTCGTAGCCTGGGATGAGTCGACCACCTACAACTCGTTCGGACCAGCCAGCGGGGTGACGGCCGGGGTCGACTATGACACCACCCTGCTCGGCGCATTTCCGGCAACCGCCGCCGTTACCGGCGATGCCCTGGACGTGTCCATCGCCGCCTCCATTCTGCAAGACTGGATCGACAATCCGGCCACCAACTTCGGCTTCTTTATTCTTGGCAATGGCGCCGATGGCACCGCGTTCGTTGCCAGCTCCAGGCAATCTGGAAACCCCGCTACCGCGCCCATGCTGCTCTTCGAAGCCTCGACCCCGAACCCCGACCCTGATCCCGATCCGGATCCAAACCCCACGCCCGGCGAGGTTCCCGAACCGTCCACAGCCCTCTTAATCGCCGGCGGGCTGGCCGCAGTGGTTGCGTTGCGGAAAAAGACCTTGGTCTGAGCGCTTCCCAGTCTCGGAGTGGTGGCCTGTGTGGCGCGGAGGATCGCCACACGGGCCGTCCGGGTGTTGGGCTCCCTAATTCCGCACGGCAGGTTTAGCCAGCGGGTCGCGCGGCACGAAACCGCCCGCGAGAGCCCTGGGCACTGCCGCGGCGATACGCCTGCGATTCCCCGCTCGCTACTCGTGGAGCGCCGGGATAGTAAACGAAAAAGTGGAGCCCACGCCGGGCTCGGATTCGACCCCGATTGTGCCGCCAAATCCCTCCACAATCTTCTTACACACGGCGAGCCCCAGACCGGTGCCGGGCAGGTCCCGGCTGGCCAGCCGAATGAAGGGCATGAACACGCTGTCGTGATATTCCGCGGCAATGCCAATGCCGTTGTCCCTGACTCTGACGATCCAGCCCGATCCTTGCCGCTCGCTCGTGATGTGAATTTCGATCGGCTCCTCGCTTCGATACTTCACGGCGTTGTGAATCAAATTTTGGAACAGGCGCACCAGATGGATTTGGTTGCCAGGTACGTGCGGAAGCGAATCGACGCGCACGGCGGCGCCGCTCGTCTGGAGAACCAGAGCCAGGTTCTGCTCCGCTTGGGCGACGGCGATATTGAGATCAACCGGGCGCGGCGGTACCTGTTTACCCGTGCTGGCGAACATGAGCAGGTCGTCGATCAACGCCGACATGCGGGCCGCGCCGACTATGATGATGTTGGCCACTTCGCGCGTATGGAGACTCGTTTGCGTTTCGCGAATGAGAATTTCCGAGTAAAGGGAAATGGCACGGAGAGGCTCTCTCAGGTCGTGCGCGGCAGTGTAGGCGAACTCCTCGAGCCGCAGGTTGGAGCGAATCAATTCTTCCGATTGCCGCTGCCGCTCTTCTTCGGCCTGTCTGCGCAAATCGATATCGCGCTGGTGGACGACAACCGCCTCGCTGTCGGACTCGAGCGCCAGACTGGAAACGGTGCATTCCACCCACGTGTAGCGGCCATTCTTGTGGCGGAACCGCGCATCCCAGGGAAGAGGGCGGTGTGACTTGCCGCGCGCCTGCGTGAGCCCCTGTCTCGTGCAATCATGATCGTCGGGATGAATGAGGTCGAAGTAGTTCCGCCCCAACAATTCTGTCGGTTGATATCCGAAACTCTTGGTCGTCGAAGCGCTTCCGTAGAGTATGTCACCCCGCACGTCCACGACGGTGATCGGGTCGGGACTGTTTTCAACCAACGAGCGAAATCCTTGGAAAGCTGCGGCCATAACTACCTCTCACTGCACTCAATTGCGGAGTATGGTAGCTGCACCTCAAGGGCCTCTCGCCGCACCACGGCAAAAAACACGCCCCTTGTGTGATTCCATTGATCCCAGCTCGTGCGGCGACTCTTTTGGACGGCCGATGCGGCGCGATTGCCGAAGGTCGTGTGACCAAATACGGTCACCCCGGCTCCGCCTACGCCGCCCGGAGCTCGCGCCTGGAGGCTCGTCGCACGGTGAGAGGAGACAGTCCGGCGTCCCGGCTCCCGATTACCAAAGCGGCGCGGCCATTTCGCCGTTGAAGCGGTCGAGCTGGGTCCGGAGGCGGGCGGCGACTTGCGGCTCTTGCGAAAAGCGGTCGGTGGTTTCAGACGCATCGCGGTCCAGGTCGAAAAGTTGGAACGCATCGCCGCCCTGGCGGACGAGTTTCCACTTCCCTTCGCGGAGGGCGATGTTTTTCCCGTAGCGCCAAAACAGAGTCGGGTGAGGGGCGCGCGAGTCCGTACCTTGGCCGCCTTTGCCCGCGCCTCTGAGGTAAGGCAGAAGGTTCACGCCATCGAGGTGTGCGGGAACCGGTTTGCCGGCGGCGGCAAGCGCGGTCGGCAGGACGTCCAGGGAGATGACGGGACGGTGATCGATCTTGCCCGCTGGAAGCGTGCCTTTCCATTGAACTGCGAACGGAATGCGAATGCCGCCCTCAAAGAGCTGTCCCTTTCCGCCGCGCATGGGGAGATTCGAAGAGGTCAGCTCCTGCGTGGGGCCGCCATTGTCGCTGATGAAGAAGATCAGGGTATCCTCCTCAAGATTGAGTTCGCGCAGTTTCGCCAGCACGCGCCCCACGGCGTTGTCCATGGACCGTAGCATCGCGGCGAACAGGCGGCGCTGCTCGTCCTTGATGGATTCGAACTCTTTCAACATCGGCACCGGCGCCTGCATGGGGCTGTGAATGGCGTTGAAGGCCAGGTAGAGGAAGAACGGGTTGGATTGGTGGCGGTCGATAAAGGAGACGGCTTCTCGAGCAAGGGCGTCGGTCAGGTACTCCTTTTCGACGATCGGTTCGGTGCCGCGAAGCAGCGGGTTCTCCTCGTCGTAGGGCGGTTCGTTGGTGCGAAGCCGGGTCAGTCCACCGCGGTACGGCGGCGGGAAGTAGAAGTGGCCTTCGTGCAGGAAGCCGAAGAATTCGTCGAAACCGCGGCGTTGTGGATGGAATTTGTCGTTAGCGCCCAGATGCCATTTGCCGATCAGGCCCGTGGCGTAGCCCGCATCCTTCAGGTGATTGGCCATGGTGCGCTCGGTCAGTGGCAGCCCCATCCGCGGATTCAGATTGGTCTTGCCGACGGCGTTCATCTCGTGGCCAAATCGGGTTTGGTAGCGCCCGGTCATCAGCCCGGCCCGCGACGGGCAGCAGAACGGAGCCGACACGTAGCCGTTGGTGAAGCGTATTCCGTTGGCGGCGATGGAATCGACGTGCGGAGTCGGGATCTCGGGGTTGCCTTGGAAGCCGAGTTCGCCGTAGCCGAGGTCGTCGGCGAAAAGAACAACGATGTTCGGCTGGCGGCGCGGTTGCGCGGCGGCGGTGGCGGCGAGAGTGCCAAGGAAATTGCGTCTGGTCAGCATTAGAAATAGAAGCGTAGCGAAAACTGGATCTGACGGGGATCGCGGGCTGCGGTGAACTGCCCGAATTGCGCGTTCACCTGGCGTCCTTGCGCGTCGAAACGCGCCGTGGTGTCCACGTTGCTGAATTGCGTGTGGTTGAAGACGTTGTACATTTCCGAGCGGAACTGAAGTCGGATTTTTTCGTGGATCGGGAAGTTCTTGAACACCGCGATGTCGAAGTTGTTGATGCCCGGGCCTCGCAGAACCGAGCGGGCGCTCGTGCCGAACGTGCCGACGGCGGGCAGGCCAAAGGCTGCCGTATTGAAGAAGCGGCTGAACGTGCGCTCACTCTTCGGGAGGATAGGATTCGAGAGAAGGTCGGTGCGTGCCCCTTGCGACGGGGTGCCGGTGATGTCGGTCGCCGTCACGGTGGTGAAGCCCACGCCAAGAGGACTGCCGCTGACGAAACTGGCGATGCCGGATACCTGCCATCCGTTCAATATCTGATTGGCAACTCCGCGCCGCCACGCAGTCGAGGGAACGTCGTACAGCCAGTTGAGCTTCACGACATGGGTGCGGTCGACATCGGCGAGGCCATAGTTCCACGTTCGGATGGGAACCAGCGTACTGATCGCATTCAGATCGCCGGAGTTGAAGTCCATCGCTTTAGACCAGGTCCAGGCAGCGCCCAGTTGGAGGCCCGCGGCGAAGCGGCGATTGGCCGTCACCTGAAGGGAGTGGTAACTGGAACTGCCCCCGGGTTCGTCGATGGCAATGGTGTTATAGCCGGGCGTGGGGCGCAGGAATTGCGGCGAAAGCGGACGTCCTCCGGAAAGGGTCGGGTCGAAATTAGCGGGATTGAAATTTGCGCCCACGGGGATGGCGTTGAGATCGCGCTGCCAGAAGAGGTGGCGGCCAAGGGAACCCACATACGCCGCGTCGACGACAAAGCTGTGGCCGATGTTGCGCTGGATCGTAAAGCTGTAGTTGGTGACCGTGGGCACCTTGCCCTGCCGGTCCATTCCCAGAACGTTCGACGGGAACAGAAATCCCGCTGAGGATAGAAGCGTGGAGAGTTCGCCGAAGTTGAGCAGCGGAGTGGTGACCAGCGGAGGTTGTGCGGAAAGTGGAATCCATGCATTGGCGGACAGCCTGTTATAGAAGATGCCGATGCCGCCGCGAATTGCCGTCTTGCCGTCGCCGAACGGATCGTAGGCAAAGCCTACGCGCGGGGCATATTGCAGGCCGCGCGACGACATCAGCGCGCGGGGATAGCCGCTCACGTTCGCCGGGACAATCATGCCGTTGGCAGGGTCTCCCACGCCGGGCGCGATGGCTCCGATCAACGTGGCGTTGTAGATCTGCCCGGTAACAGGATGAACACCCACCCGCTGCGTTCCATTGAGGCCGGGCTGAATGAACTGCACCCGGTTGGCAGGGTTGAATGCTGCCGGATCGAATCCAGCGATCTGGTCGGTGGACCCGTAGATCGGAGGCACGAGATAAAAGCGGAGCCCGTAGTCGAGCGTGAGGCGCGAATTCACTCTCCAGTTGTCCTGAATGAAAAACTCCGTGGTACGCGCGCGGCCGAAGAAGCGCGGGCGTGAGGACGGCTCGGAGTAGCTGTTGTAAATGCCCAGCGCGGCGTTTCCATAAGCGTAGCCGGTGTCGAGCGGGTTGTTCACGTTGCGTCCGAAATCGATGGCCCCATTGAAGGCGACCGCCTGATTGACGTCGCGGCGAATCCATTCGTAGAAGAGGCCCGCTTTGATCGTGTGCGGGCCGCGGATGATGGACAGCTTGTTCGTGGCCGAGAGCACATCGTAGCGATTGTCGGCTGGGAAGCGGCCATTGATCGAATACAGCGCCGCGTTGGGCACACCGCCAAAGGTTGCGTTGGGAATCAGGTTGAGTGGATTGTTGGCCGGATTGAACTGGCCCGCCGTGAAGCCGATAGCGTCCCGCTGATTGCGGCGAAGATCGTCGTCGTTGATGGAGTGTGTTTCGAAGTTGCGCAGCCAGCCCAACTGGAATTCGTTCACGATGCTCGGCGAGACAATGCGCGTGTAGCGCGAAGTCACGCCCTTGTTGGGAGCGGCGAATCGCAACCGCATCTGACGCCAGTTCGACGACGTTCCCGTGGAGCCGACCTCCCCTTCGGACACTTCGTTGAAGCCGGTATAGGTGACGTAGAACAGGTTGTTCGCCGTGGGGTTGAAGTCCATCTTCAGCAGGTCGCTGCGCTTGGGCGTGGAGTTTTCCGAGGTGAAAACGTAGTTGTAATTGCCGCGCGAGATGCTGCGGTCGAAAAAGTTCGGCTGATCGAATGCCTTGAGCAGTGCGGTTCCGCTGGGATCCAGGCGGTTGGTGGGGATGATATTGCCGGGGAAGGGAGAACCCGTGCGCGGATCGCGAACCACGATCAGGGCATTGTTCACGTCGCGCGATTGCGAGAAATCGCCGCCGCGCTCGAGAGACGTCGGCATCGTGACGCTGCGCACCACACCCTGGCTGATCGGCCAGAACTCCTGGCTCCAGAAGAAGAATAGCTTGTTGCGGTCCGTATTGAATTTGCCGGGAATGTAGACCGGGCCGCCCACATTGTACGTCCATGTGTTGTAGCGGTAGCGCGGCCGCGTGGCGCCGTTGCGGTTATTGAAGAAGTTGTTGGCATTGAACTGCTCATGGCGCTTGAAATAGGAACCGAGGCCATGGAAGTCGCGGGTTCCCGATTTGGTGATCACGTTCACATTAGAACCGGCATTGCGGCCGTATTCGGCCTGATAGTTGGAGACGAGAATCTGCACTTCGCTCACGGCGTCCATGTTGACCTGGAGCTTTTGCGAGATGCCATTGTCGAGATCGACGGTGGGTAGGCCATCGATGGCGACGTTATTGGCGGTGCGTCGATTGCCAAGGACGCTGAACTGTGTGTCGCGATCAAGCGACGACGTTTCCTGCGTCACCACCACGCCCGGCAGGAGTCCGACAAGCGAAGTCGGATTGCGCCCCTGAATCAACAGGCCATCCACCTGCGCCGACGTGATCACCGAAGCGCGCTCGACGCTTTGCGTCTGGACCGCGCCCGACTGCGCCTGCACGGTCACGGATTCCGACGTCTGGCCGATTTCCAGCGCAATCGCGCCCAGCGCCAGGCGTTCGCCCGAGACCAGGGTGATGTCGCTTTGAACGAAAGTCTTGAACCCTCCGCGGGAAACTTTGACGGTATATCGCCCCGGCTCGACGCTGGTGAAGATGAAGAGCCCCGTGTCGTCGGAGGCGGCTTCTCTCACCCGGCCGGTCGCGGCAGCCTCCAGTGAGACACTCGCGCCGGCGACGTGCAGGCCATTGGGATCTTTTACGGTTCCCGTGATGGTCCCCGTCAGAATCTGGGCGGGCAGCGAGGCCACAAGGCCAAGAGCGAGAAATATTCGGAACAACATGGTTGGCTCCAGTTACGGACAGACTAAAATCAGGCAAATCATATCATCAGACAAGATGATGTACAATAGCGCCGTGAAGGAAATCCCTGCCTTTGCCCCGTTGACCCGCGAGAACCTCAGCGACCAGGTCTCCGGCCGCCTACTGGAGATGTTGTCCAGTCAAGCCTTGCGCCCGGGCGACCGCCTCCCCCCGGAACCGGACCTCTGCCGGCAGTTGGGGGTGGGCCGATCCACCCTGCGCGAAGGGATTCGCTCCCTGGTCTTCCTCGGTGTTCTGCAACCCCGCGCCGGTGAAGGCACCTTTGTCGCCGGCAATACCGGCAGGATGCTCGACGGAGTGCTGCTCAGCGGCCTGCTGCAATCGCGAAAAGAGATCGACGAGCTCTGCGAAGCGCGCATGGTGCTGGAAACCGAATTGTCTTCCCTCTGCGCCGAGCGGGCCACCGAAGACGACCTAGTGGAACTACGGCACCTCGCCGCCGGCATGGAGCGGGACGACGGCATCTCAACCGAAGAGTTCGTCGGGCTCGACTTGTCGTTTCATCTTGCGCTGGCAACAGCGGCAAAAAATGAAATCCTCATGCAGTTGTTACGGGCAACGCGGGGCCTGTTGCAGGAGTGGATCATACGCTCGCAACGCGTCGAGGTAGCGCGCGCGGTGGCAAAGTCGGGGCACGAGCGGATATTGGGCGCCATTGAGCGGCGGGATGCCGCGGCAGCGCGTCAGGCAATGGCCGAACATCTGCGCGGCTCCTTCGAACTGTTGAAGAAATCCACCGAGTTGGGGGCGTAAGGGCGGCCGGCAAAACGAACCGCGCCGCGCGCCGCCTGCGCTCGCGGCATAATCTGCCCGCCCAGTTCTCGGGCTCCGCCTACGCAGCCCGAAGCCGGTCGCGATACCCCCGCGGCGTCATCCCAACAAAACGTCGGAATACCACGCCAAAGTAGCTCTGGTCGCAAAAGCCCACTTCTTGGCTGATCGTGGCAATCGAAAAATCCGTCGTGGCCATAAGCTGCTGCGCCCGCGCGATGCGGAACCGGTTCAGGTGTGAGATAAACGCCTGCCCCGTCACCGCCCGGAAAAAACGCATGAAATGCGACTTGCTCATGCGAAGTAAACTGGCCGCATCCTCCACCGAAATGTTCTCCACATAGTGCTGGTCCACATAGTCGAAAAGCGGTTGCAGACGTTCCAGATTGCGGTTCTTGCGAACAACGGCCCCGTTCGTGGTAACGTTCCCGGCATAGTAACTCATCAGCAGCACCAGCACCATCTTGAGGTACGTCTTCATCGCCAGTTGCGAGTGCGGCGTGCGGCTTTCGGTCTCCTGATGAATCCGATGCACCAGTGCGGCCACCTGCGCCGGCAGCCCCGTCGACGCCGGAATGCAGTGGGGAAAGTCGCGCCCCTGAATGTCAAACGGGATCAGGTACTCGGCGCCCTCGCTGGTGGCATTCTCGCCCAGTATGATTCGCGGGTGGAAGTACAGAACCGCCGCGCGGATCGTCGGCGTCACATACTCGTGAATGCCGTGGTAAATGTTGCTGCCGATAACGAAGAGGTCGCCCTGATTCACGCGCACGTCGCGGTCCTGTACGCGATAAACCGCCGAGCCCGACTTCATATAAAGCACCTCGAAATACTCGTGGCGCCGCATCGCGACGGAGGCAGGCGACTGCAGGCGGAGATATCGCGCCTCCATCGGGAACGAGGGATCGAAAGGACAGACGTGAATGCCCGACTCCGTCACCCGCGGCTCGATGACGCTCACCGCGTTTTCCCATTGAACTCCCGAAGCGAACTGCATGGGCAGATGGTATTCTCATCATACCTGTTTGTCAAGGGGAGGCGTAAATACCCAGAAATACGGGTGATGACTGGACCATATATGATTTCTGCTACGGCGCGCACGCCAACCCAGCTGACCGATGCCGGAGCCGCGCGCACGGGTACTCGGAGGAAATGCGGCTACTTGCCGGGAGCCGGATAGTTCTTCGACGCGTCGTCAAGAACTAATACCCAGTCCAGCATCTCGCCCGGATCGGGCGGCATGAATTCGCGCTCGCCCTGCTTCGGAAAGACGCCGATCTTCGTGGCCGCGCCCGTCCGGGGATTGAACCACCAGGCCGTCACTTGTGTCCCCGCAATTTTGTCCATGTGCACCGAAAATTTGCGGCCAACCGGCGCATAGATCATTGCGTATGACCCATTCGAATCACGCGTGGCCGCGAAGTGGTATCGCCCCGCCCCGGGGACAATCGAAGCCGCAACAGGGCTGGTCACCAGAATGGAATCGTCTGGAATCCGCGTCAGGAACGGCCGCGATTCGAGCAGCCGCCGCGCGTGCTGCATCTGGCCCGCCCCGGGCTGGTGGATGGCCTCGTTCCAGGGCATCAACGGCCGGTTCACAGGCTTCCGTCCTGCCGCGTACATCTGCCAAACGGAGTGATGCCCGTAGGTGTGCCCGAAGGCGCCGGAGAACAGGTCCCAGTAAAGGGGCCGCCGAACATCGGACGCAATCGAATGCCCCATCTCGTCGGGCCGGAACGACACAGGGTGGTCCTCATAAAGAGGTTCGGCGTCCATCACCGGTTTCACCGGCGTGCGCCCGTAGTCGAACGCGGTCTTGTCGTAACGGCCCGTGAACTCGGCCGTATGCCCGTTCTGCCGCATGTTGAAATCGAGCCACGCTTCGGCATGGAAGGGCTCGGCCGAACCGGAGCCGCCGTTGGGGTGGTAGGTCACCAGGTGCGTGCCGCCGTCCCCTTTGCGCAGCCCCGCGGCCATCGCCGCCAGTATCTCCCGGTGCATCGCGTTTTCCACCGGACGGTCGCCCCCAAGAATCCAGATCAGCCCGGCATCGCGATAGCGTCGCCCCAGCCATTCGCCATACGCCTCGGCATTGGCCGGTGTGAAAACCTGCGGACCGCGTCCGCGGCTGTTCCACTTGTCGCCCCACGTCGGCAGAAAGCCTATGTATAGGCCAAGCGAGTTGGCCTTTTGCACAATGAAATCAACCTGGTCCCAGTAATCGTTGTTCGGTCCCTCCCCTACCGCCGGGTGTAGCGGATCATTGCCCGTCAACGGAAGGTGGCCGTAGGCGTTGGGATCGTTCAGGCCGTCCAGTTCGGCCAACGCCACCGCTTGGATAACGGTGAACCCCTTGGCGGCACGGTCTTCCAGGTAAAGCGTCGCCTCTTCCCGGTTGAGCCGGTGGAACAGTTCCCACGCCGTGTCACCCAAGTAGAAGAACGGCTTTCCTTCTGTGGTCACCAGGAATCGCTGATTCGGCGCGACACGCAGGCCGGGCAGCGGTTCGGGAGGGGCCGCAAACAGTGCGGCGGTCAGAAGCAGGGGCGTGAGGATGCGCATCTTGGGATTGCGGATTGTCGCGAGCCAATCGTAGCCTGAACCCAGCCTGCCCGCTATAGCAATGGCGCTCAGGACTCTTGCAAAACTATCATTTTCACGGCGCGGCGGGATGGTAGTTTTACAAGAGTTTTTTGATAGCATTCCGCTATTTCCAAGCCCTTAATACTGGTACAGTCGCTCTCAATTCGCTTTGTTGCGAGTCACACAGGAGACTTCCATGCAGACACTCCGATTGCTTCGGACCCTCATTTTCTTTGTCGCCGCCAGCGTTGCGGCATACGGCCAGACGATCACCGGCGCCATCACGGGCTCCGTTGTCGACAGCAGCGGAGCCGCCGTTGGCGATGCCAGCGTCACGCTCACAAGCGAAACTACCTCGGAAGCACGCTCGGTGAAATCGAACGAAAATGGCGATTTCATTTTCAATGCCGTCATCCCGGGGCGCTACGGCCTGCGCGTCGAGCGCGAGGGTTTTAAAACCGTCGACAGGCCCGGCCTGACGCTCCAGGCGACGCAGCGGTTGGCCATCGGCAACGTGTCGTTGACCGTCGGCGCCGTCAGCGAGCGCATCACCGTGGAAGCCTCGGGCGCCATTGTCCAAACCGCCAGCTCCGGTAACTCGGCCGAGCTCACCGGCAAACAGTTGAACCTCCTGGTCACTCGCGGGCGCGACGTCATCTCG
>JBDTVQ010000177.1:0-12893 GCA_040007195.1 Acidobacteriota bacterium
ACCTAGCCAAGCAACTCCTCCATCACGTGGCCGTGGACGTCGGTGAGGCGGCGGTCGATTCCGTTGTGGCGGTAGGTGAGGCGCGTATGGTCGATGCCCATGAGGTGGAGGACGGTGGCGTGGACGTCGTAGCAGTAGACGGGTTTGTCGACCGCTTTGTAGGACCACTCGTCGGTTCCGCCGTAGGTTGTACCGCCGCGCACGCCTCCGCCGGCGAGCCAGGAGGTGAAGCCGAAGGGATTGTGATCGCGGCCCTTGCTTCCCTGGCTGCAGGGCATGCGGCCGAATTCGGTTGTCCAATAGACGATGGTGTCTTCGAAAAGGCCGCGCGACTTCAAGTCTTGCAGGAGGCCGGCGACGGGTTTGTCGAGGCCCTTGCCGAGTTCGCCGTGATCTTTGGCGAGGTCCTCGTGGCTGTCCCAATTTCGGCGGGGGAAGCCGTTGTCGGCGCCGCTCCAGACCTGTACGAAGCGGACGCCGCGCTCGACGAGACGACGGGCGACGAGGCAGCGCTGGCCCATGTCGGCGGTGTGGGAGTCGTCGAGGCCATAGAGCTTTCGGGTGGCTTCAGTCTCGGTGGACATGTCGAGCACGGCGGGCGCGCTGAGCTGGAGGCGGGCGGCCATTTCATACGACGCCACGCGCGCATCGAGCCGCGAGTCCCCGGCGCGTTCGGCCGCATATTCGCGGTTCACTTTGCCCAGGAGCGCGAGGCCTTCGGTTTCGCTGGCGCCGGTGATGAAGCCGTTGGATGGGGGAGGGAAGAGGTCGTGAATGGGCGTTGGGGTGCCGACGCGAATGGAGGTGGCCTGATGCGAGGCGGGCAGGAATCCAGCCGACCAGTTCGCCGCGCCGTTGGGGGGCATGCCGCGCGGATCGGGCAGCACGACGAACTCCGGGAGGTTCTCGCTTTCGCTTCCGAGCGCATAGGAAATCCAGGCACCAGCACTAGGAAATCCAGGGAGAATAAAGCCGGTATTCTGCATGAAAGTCGCCGGGCCATGCACGTTCGATTTCGCAATCATTGAGGTGACAAAAGCCATGTCGTCGACGCACTGCGCGGTGTGAGGAAAGAGATCGCTCACCCACTTACCGGATTGGCCGTGCTGCTTCCAACTCCATGGGCTGGGCATGACGACGCCGGGGTTGCTTTGGAACAGCTCCACCTTTTCGCCGGGATCCCATTTTTGGCCGGCGAGTTTGAGGAGCGAGGGTTTGTAGTCGAAGGTGTCGCACTGGCTGGCGGCACCGGACATAAAGAGCTGGATCACGCGCTTTGCGCGGGCTTTGTGGTGCAGGCCGCCGTTGAGTTCCGGACGGCCTTTGGATTCGGCATGGGCTTCGCGGCCGAGCAGGTGGGCGAGGGCGAGGCCACCGAAACCGCCGCCTGACTGCAGGAGAAATCCGCGTCTATTCATGGTGATCGTTCTTTCTAGTCCACAAAGAGAAATTCGTTGGTGTTGAACAAGACTCGGCAGAGGTTTGCCATGCCGTTCTTGTTGGCGTAGGCGGTGTATTCGGCGATTTCGCGGGGCGTGGGATCGCGGCCGAGGGCGAGGCTAATGGCGCCGGAGACACTGAGCTGCTCGCTGTCGACGCGGGCGGCGAAGTGCTGGGCCATGCGGAGCACGAAGGGGTTGTTCCAGACGGCGAGGGCCTGGATGGCCGTGATGGTGATGGAACGCTTAGGAGTGAGGACGGAGGGGTCGGGGCAATCGAAGCGGTCCATGAACGAGTCGGGCACGCTTCGCACGATGAAGCGATAGATGCTGCGGCGATGGGCGCCAGGCGCGTCGGCGTCGAACTTGGTGTAGTCGTAGACGGGCGAGTGGTCGTCTTTGAAATAGAACATCTGCACGGGCGGGCCGCCCATGGTGAGATCGAGCTTGCCGGCCGCGGCGAGAATGGAGTCGCGCAGGGCTTCGGCATCGAGGCGTGAGCGATTCATGCGCCACAAGAGGCGGTTCTCCGCATCCACTTTGGCGCCGTCTTCGCGCTGGGCAGAGGATTGTTTATAGGCCGCGCTGGTGACGATGAGACGGTGGAGAGCCTTCAACGAACCCTTGGCATCGTCGCGGAACCAGACGGCGAGCCAATCGAGGAGTTCGGGATGCGACGGCTTGCCGCCCATGTGCCCGAAGTCGTTCGCGGAATCGACGATGCCGGTACCGAAATGGTTTTGCCACACCCGATTGACGATGGAGCGCCAGGTGAGGACGTTCTCATTGGCGGCGATCCAATTGGCGAGGGCCGCGCGGCGGGCGGACTCTTCCGTCGAGGTGGTTTCGAAGCGTGCGTTCAAGCCGGTGACGCAGCTCAACGCGCCTGGCACGGCGCGTTCTTTGGGGGCGCGCACGTTGCCCCGATCGAGCAGGAAGACGTCTCGAGGCGTAAGCGCAGGGCGGAAGGTTCCCACACGCGGGAAGAAGCTGGTTGCGGCGTACACCATACGCGGTTTTGGCAGCTCGGCGATGTGCGCGTCGATGGCCTTCATCTCCTGTTCGAGCAGCGACACGGCGGCGTAGGTTTGCTGACCGACGAGGGCGTCGACCAGTGTTTTGCGCCGCGCGCGATCGGCTGTGCGGCGGGCGTCGAGCTGCTTTTTTTCCGCTTCCTCGGCGGGGTTCTTGGGAGTGCCGAGGTGGGCCAACAGGAGGCCTGCATCCTGAATGCTGGTGTCGAGGGCGGTGATCTCGTCGCTCGAGGCAAACTCGATTTTGTCGAGCAGCGGCTGCAACCTGATTTGCACATCCTTCTTTTCGCGCAGGAGTTCACGGCGCTTGGCATAGATAGCGGGGTCGTCGTCGAAGGGGCGGTCGGCTCGGTCGACTCCGGCGAACACGGCCTGGAGGTTGTAGTAATCCTTTTGCGGAATGGGATCGAACTTGTGATCGTGGCAGCGGGCGCAATGCGCGGTCATGCTGGTGAAGGTGGAGACGACTTGGGCGACGACGTCGTCGCGGTCGAGAATGCGGGTGGTGTCTTTGTCGACGGTGCCTTCGCGCAGCTCCTGATGGCCGACGAAATCCCACGGGCCGGCCGCCAGAAAACCGGTGGCCACCAGGGCTTTGGGATCTTCGGGCCAGAGGGCATCGCCCGCCACCTGTTCGCGCACGAAGCGGGCGTAGGGCTTGTCGCTGTTGAAGGCTTCGATGACGTAGTCGCGATAGGGCCAGGCGTTTAAGCGAGGTTTGTCTTTGTCATAGCCGTGCGATTCGCCATAGTGAGCGACGTCGAGCCAGTGCCGCGCCCAGCGTTCGCCGTAGCGTGGCGAGGCGAGAAGACGGTCGACCAACTTTTCCCAGGCATCGGGGGAGGCGTCGCGGAGGAAGGCATCTAACTCGGCGGGTGTGGGGGGAAGGCCGATCAGGTCGAAGTAGAGGCGGCGAGCCAAGGTGCGGCGGTCCGCTTCGGGGGAGGGCTCCAAGCCTTTGGCGCGCATGGCCTGCAGGAGAAATGCATCAATTGGGGTGCGGCCCCAGCCCTTCGCTTCGGGCACGGCGACCTTTTGGAGCGGCTGGAGCGACCACCATGTTTCTTTGGCCGCGCCGGTTGCATCGTCCTTTGCGCCTTCGACGATCCATTGCCGGATGACGGCGACCTGGCTAGCCGTTAGCGGTGCGCCGACCTTGGGCATCTTCGGTGTTTCACCGGTGATGCTCGCGACGAGCAGGCTGGCCGATGCATCACCCGCTTTGAGTGCCGCACCTGAGGCTCCGCCTTTCAGAATCGACGGCACGCCTGCGAGCGACAATCCACCGCTTGGGTTCTTCGCCGAGTGGCACATGGCACAGCGCTCCGCGAAGATGGGCCGGACGTCTTTTTGATAGCTCACCGCGGGAGCGCCAAACAACACGGGCGCCCACAGCAGCAAAGCCCACATTCTCATGACCCTCATCGTATCTCAGCCCAGCCACCACACCCCGACGGCGATGGTCATCACGGTCAGCGGCACACCGACTTTGCAGTAGTCCCAGAAGCCGATGTTGACGCCGGGCTTGGCGCGCTGCACGACGATCAGGTTGGCCACCGATCCCAGGATGGTCAAGTTTCCGGCCAGGGTGGTGGCCATTGCCAAGGTCAGCCATGTTTTCTGGGGATTGGCCATGTGGGCCACGAAGGGTTTGAAGACCAGCACGGCCGGGACGTTGCTGACCAGGTTCGAGAGCAGGGCAGCGAAGAAGCTGAGCACACCTGTTCGTTCGAGGTGGAAGTTTTGCGATGCCCGAAATAGATCGGCGGGCAGGGAAGTCTTCTCCACACCCGCTACGACGATGAACAGGCCGATGAACATCACGAGGAGCGACCAATCTACTTCGCGGTATATTCGCTCAGGCTTGAGCCGCCTGGTGACGAGCAGGAGGGCTCCTGTGATGAGGGCCACTTTTGCGACCGGCCAACCGGCGAAGAAGAAGACGAGCATTCCCAACGCGGCGGCGAGCGATTTCGCCATCAACCCGCGATGCACACGCACGCGCCGGCGTTCGATGACCACGGTTTCCGAGCGGATGAACTCACCGCGGTACATTGCCGCGATGAGCGCCACGGTCAACAGCAGGCCGATGGCGGCGACCGGCGAGAGCGCGGCGGCGAAGGTACGGTAGGGGATGCCGGAAAAGCTGCCGATCATCATGTTTTGCGGGTTACCGGTGATGGTGGCGACGCTGCCGATGTTGGCCGCCATTGCCACGGCGAGCAGATATGGCACTGGGTTGCGCCGCAGCCGAGTGGTGATCTCCAGCACGAGTGGCGTCAACACGAGGCACATCGTGTCATTGACGAAGAACGCCGAGAATACTCCAGCCACGGTGACGATTGAGGCGAGAAGGACGACGGGCCGGTCGGCGTGATCGACGACCCACTCCGCGACGAGGCTGAAGAAGCCCGACAGGCGCAGGTTCGCCACGACGATCATGAAGCCGAACAGGAGGATGATGGTGTCGTGATTGATGGCCGCGTAGGCCTGTTCCATGGTCAGGACGTCGAAGGCCATCATGAGGCTGGCGCCGATGATGCAGGCGCCGGTGCGGTCGACGCGCAGACCGGGTACGCGCCCGATGGCCAGCACCAGATAGGTGGCGGCGAAGATTAGGATGGCGGCCAAGATTTCAGGTTACGCCAGGACTGGGTGCGGTCCCGCAGATCTTATGGCACGCCGCCGCTAATCCGGTATACAATTAAGGTATATTTTCGCTCGAAGAGGGAAAGACATGAATAGTTATCGCAGGAGTTTTAGTGGCGAGACTTTTGAACTCTTTTCTTCGCGGCTTCGGGGACAACGAAGATTCGCGAACCACCGTTAGCGGTGGCATCTTATCCGGCTTGTTTATTGCTGGAGCATACGCGGCATTGGAAATGCTGCTGACCGGACCACTGAACGCGTTGATCCATCCGGAGCGTACGATTGGTTCCTGGTATCTGAGTGCGGTTTGCCTTTATTTTGGCCTTTACCTGCTGTCCGGCGCGATCGCCGGCGCCGCTGTTGGGTCTGTCCTCAGTTTGGCTAAGCGGCCGGCACATCATTGCAATCTCATCCTGTCGGCGATGCTGATGGCGCTGTTCGCCGTCAACGCGTTGACGTGGCAGCGGACGGTATTCAGTTCGCCGTTCCTGGTTGTTGTGTTTCCCACCATTGTCTGGTTGCTGGCCGGCTTGCTTGCCGAACGCCGCGATGCCTCACGCGCTTTTGCCGCCTCGCCGTGGTTTACGGCGATCCTCGTTCTGGGGCCGGTGTGGTTGAGCCGCGAGCTATTGCTCGATCAAGCTTTGGCAGTGCGATTGTTGGCTTCGGGCTCGCTGGTGGCCGTTCTGTTTCTTGCGGCGCTGGCGGCACGCGACAACCCCGGTGTCCTGCGCCTTGCTGGGCTGCGCCCGCACGCCGCACTGACCGCGCTCGTCTTCTTATCAAGCTACGTGATGCTCCTTGGAATGGAGGAGACGCCGGTGGCCGCGATGAGAAAGCCGGCCGCCACGGGGCGGCCGAACCTGATTCTGATTTCGCTCGACACGACGCGGGCCGATCACCTTTCCGTGTATGGCTATTCGCGCCGCACGTCGCCCAACCTGGAGCGTTTTGCGGCGCAAGCGACGCTTTACCGGAACGCCTATTCGAATGGCGATTTCACGCTACCCTCGCATGCCTCGATGCTGACCGGCCGCTATCCGTCGCAGCACGGCGCGGTTGGCGACATGAAGGGATTTCATCCCATATCGCCGGGCGTTCCCACGCTGCCCGAGTTGTTACGGAAGTCTGGCTATTTCACTGCCGCCGTCGTTGCCAACTACGCGTTTCTCACGCCTGAGTATGGATTCAATCGCGGCTTCGACCGTATGGTGATGCCACATCCGATTGTGGTGGCCGCCACCGAATCGGGGTACCAACTGCGCACGGGATTGTGCGCGCTGACGCTTCCCTGGTTATGGACCGATGCGATTCGCACATATGCCTATTCCGACGATATTGCGCGGATGGGCGAGTCGGAAATCGGCCGCTCCAACGGACGCCCGTTCTTTCTGTTTATGAACCTGATGGATTCGCACCGGCCGTGGGTTTCACGTGGCCGGTTCCGCGCGATGTTTCCGCACTACGACCAGAGTTCGATCCACCTGGACGCGCGCGAGGATTTCAGCGAAATTTTGCGCGGAACCCGGTTCGTCACAGCCGATGAGCGCGAAAAGATGCATGCCGCCTACGACGGGGGCATTGCGTATATGGACGACGCGCTGGGGCGGTTGTTGGAGCGCCTTCGCAAAGCTGCGTGGTATGACCAAAGCCTGATCATCATCACGGCCGATCATGGAGACTTGTTTGGCAGGAACCAGTTGATCGACCATGGCAACTCACTCAATCAGGGCGCCACGCGAGTGCCCTTCCTGGTGAAATTCCCCGGGCAGACGACGGCTCGTGTCGAAGATTCGCCGGTGAGTCTCGTCGATGCGTTCTCGACGATCGCCGCGGTTGGCGGCGTGCCCGCGACGCCTCAAGATGCCGGTGTGAACCTGTCATCGAATGACCCCGGCGACGAGCGCGCGATCATCCTTGAATCGTACCCGGTTCGCCACTTCGCCAAAGAGAACCCGCGGCTCATGCGCATGGAGCGGGCCGTTGTGCAAGGGCGCTGGAAGTTGATTGAATCCAATCGCGGCCGGCGCGACCTCTACGACATTGCGGCCGATCCGGCCGAGACGAAGAATTTGTGGAGTGCGCGGATGGACGTGGCGGAGCAGCTGGAACGCAAGATGCGGGAGTGGAAAACGACGGCGGGCAGTGCGCGTACGCAGTCTGCCCTGCCGGTTCAGGATCCGAAGCGCCTGCAGAAGCTGAAGGCGCTTGGGTATGCGCAATAGGTGGTCAATAGGGCCACAACTGGGACTTCACGCTGAGCTCGCGGGCGTGAACGAAGGCATCCAAGCCGGGAGTTCCAGCGCCGCCGAGGCCGCCGCCGGGGCCGCCTTGGCCCGGTTGGCCGCCACCTGGAGGTGGTTGGCCGTCACCAGGAAATCCACCTGGAGGCGGTTGGCCGCCACCTGGAAAACCGCCTGGAGGTGGCTGGGCGCCGCCGGGTGCACCGCCGCCCAAGCCTGTCTGCGTAAGATCCGTGGTCATCGCCTGATCGAACTGTTCGAGCGTGTTCAGTTTCTGGGTATCGCGCTCGACCCAGGGACGAATCATCGTGCGCAGTGAGGACATGCGGGCGACGATCTGATCGGGCAGCCAGAGGTATTCGACGAGCCAGCGGTAGATTTGCGCGTAGCGTTCTTTGTATTTCGGTACAGCCCATAACTTCACGGCCAGCGGCCGGGCGCCGCTGAATCCCCCGGCGCCACCGCCGGGTCCACCGACTGGTCCACCTTGACCGCCTTGCGCACCCTGGTTGACCCAAGTGACCGATAGCGTTTTCATCTGCTCGATGGTTTGCCCTTGGCTGAGGGCTCCGAAGGCGAGGCTTGGGTCCCACAAGATCCACTGGAACTTGCCGTCCGATGGCCGCTTGTAGATGTAGTAGTTCTGACCCATGCCGGCGTAGCTGTCGAGGTTTACGGTGAGGTTGTCGATTGCGAGGGCGCACAGCACGCTATCGATGTCGAGGACCTTTTCAATTTCGGCGGCGAATTGAGCATCGGGCGTGCGGTTCAACACGGCGATGAGTTTGATCAGGTCCGACCAATCGTCGGCGTCTTCATTCGACTTCTTCTCGAACATGGAGCGGTAGGCTTCCTTGTCGTCGCCTTTGTCTTCGAGCGTTGCCGGCAACTGGGCTTTATACAGGTTGCCGGTGCTGTTGGCCTTGCCGTACCAGTTCTCAAGGAAATCGCCATTTACGACTTCGCCGAGGAAATACAAACCCCAGTAAGTGCCGTTGATGTAGAGGGCCGCATAGTTCAATCGCGGGCCGGGAAATCCGGCGGCAAGTGACATGTCGTAGTAGGCCTTTTCGCGGACCATACTGGGATCATTCCAACCGTTGTTCAAGTTGAACGACGCCATCCCCTCGATTTTCTGCCCCTTCACAAATTCGTTCAGTTTGATGCGGAATGGCTTCTTTTTCGTCGTTGCACCGCGATAGGAGCTGTTGCCTTTGAAGCGGACGCCAACGCGCGAATACTTCCACTGTCCCCATTCGATGTCGGCCTCAATGTAGGGCACGTCGTCTTCGTTGTCGATGTAGTTTGCCGTCAGTTGCTCGAACCAGTCGGTTTGCTTGAAGGAGAGCTTGATCTCATGAACTTCGTCTCGATAAAAGGCGCTATGGCCGGGCGCGGATTGTGCCCACGCGCACGCGGCGGCCATCCAGGCGGTAAACAGGATTTTCCTCATACCCACACATGAACGAGATCGATTGCAGGAGGGTTACAATCTTTACCAAACCTTTACGTGCACGGCCCGGTTGCCGCGATGGCCGCTATGCCTTTACCGTCAATGTCAAGTCGTGCGATTCTTTTCCATTCACGACGACCTGGATTTTGAACGTGCCCGGGTGGGACACTTCATCGGATGTGAGATCCATGGAGACCTCGGTTGAGCTTGCGAATGCCGCTCCGCGCTCAACACCATTTACCTTTACCCTGGCTCCAGTGGCAAAGTTCGTACCGATGACCTTCACTGTGCGGTCAGCCGCGCCGACGTTGAGCGTGTCCGGGTCGAGCTTGGCGATGGTGGGGTCCGTGCTCGCTCCACCGGCCAGTTTGTTTGGCCGCGGATCAGCTCCTGAGCCGAACAATACTTCGGCCAGCTGTTCCAGCTTCCTGGATGCTTTGTCGGCAAACATGCCGCTCAAAAAAGCGAGCGCGGCGACTGAAAGTAAGCTTGCAGTGTCGACCCTTTGAGCATCGCCGACGAGATTCGAGCGGAAGACAAGGAACATGACGTTACCCATGAGGGCGCCTACTAATGGGCGCGCGAGGTAGTAAATTCCCCAACTGCTGAGGAACTTTCTTGCGCCTATATATGCGGCGAACGAATTGATGCCGTGGAGGAGCGCGCCGAGAGCGCCGGCGAACCCAGCGAGCAGGAGTAATTTCCACCCGGGAAGTCCTGGAATGACAGGCCCGTCCTCCGGCATAACGAGTACACGCGCTTCGGCCACGTAGCGCGGATTGTTTGTGTGGACGCGCACGAGTATCACCTGCGCGTCCTTTCCGCCTGTGGGCGCTTTGAACTTTCCGGTCGCGCCATTTCCGGTGGCAGGCGGGTCCCAAGCGAGAGTCAAGTCGTCGCCAGGCGCCGGCGCGGGAGCGTCAAGGTGCGCGCTGAAGGTGACTTCTTTTCCGGGAGCCAGCACCGCGTAGGCCGGCGTCAGTTTCAGCGACGCGGCCGCGGTTTCATTCACCACAATTCGGAGATACTCAGACGATTCATCGCCCTCGGGAAGGAATTGCTTCGTCGTGCCCGCGCCTCCCGCTGCCACGTACTTCGCTTCTTCTACTCCGTTCCACTTCACATTCGAGCTTGAGGAGAAGACCTGACTGTCGCCTTGCTTGAGTGTGGTGAGGGCTGGTCCGGCGACGATGGGAACCGGCTTGGGCGGCAGGTCCTGCGGCCACAGCATCCAGATGCCGAGCGCACAGGCGATGACCGACGACACCAGATAGGCCCAGATCAACGGAATCCAGGTGTGGGCGGCCATGGTTTCGAGAGTGGCGTTGGCGACAGTTTCACCGCCAATTTTCGCCCGTACGACGAATTTGCGGCCGATGAGGATGGCGGCGGGAGCTTCGTACACGCCATCCTTCAACTCCGTGTTGGCGCCCGACAGCCAGAGCTCCGCCGGTAGTTCCACGCCGTCCTTTCTCAGGACAAACCGCACGCTCTCTCCCGCCGACACCGACGCCTGATCGGGCTGAATCTCGTATGGCATGGATTCTCCTCGCTGCGCTCTGGGAAAGTTATCACGAATTATTCAGCAAAACCAGCCACTATTGTGAGCCTAGTTTCTTGTGAATGCGACGGAAGGAAAATGGGCGCGCAGCGGGCGCTACAATACAAGTTGCGCCCGTGGCAGTTCCCATTTTGTTCGCCGATATCGCCTTACCGACGCCGCTCGACCGTTTATTCACTTACAGCATTCCGGCGGCGTTTGCCACGCGGGCGGCTCGTGGTTCGCGGGCGACCGTCTCGTTCGGACCGCGCCGGCTGACGGGGGTAATTCTAAACGTTCACTCCACGCCGCCCGAACCCGGATTGGTGGTGAAAGACGTCTTCCGGATACTCGACGATTCGCCTGTTCTGGACGAGAACATGCTGGCTCTCGCCAATTGGATTGCCGGCTACTATTGTTCGCCGATCGGCGAAGTGTTGCGCGCGATGACGCCGCTGACGGGCGAAATGCGGCGCTCGCGCTACTACGCGCTGTCGCAGACGGGACGCGATGCCGTTCGCCAGTTGCTGCTGGGCACCTCCGATGAGGAGCCGTCTGTGCGTATTTTGCGGCTGCTCGAAATACGTCCGCTGTCGGGCGGTTATATCGAGAAGAAGGTTCCGGGCGCCAAGAGCGTTCTGGCGGCGCTCGTGAAGAAGGGCCTGCTCGAGCTGGAAGACACCGATACTGAGCGCGATCCGCTGCGGTCGGCGTCCACGCGGCTGCGCGCCGAATTCGCGGGCCGTACGGAACTGAAGTTACCGAAGGCGGAGCGCGAGTTACTCTCCTACTTAGAATTGCATCCAGGCTCGCATAACTTAGCTGTACTTGAAGAAACGGTACGCAACGCATCCACGGCAGCGCGCTCGCTGGCGCGGCGTTCGCTGATTACGTTGCGGCCCGAGGCTCCGTCGATGCTGGCGACGCCGTATCGCGCGCCTCACGATCTCAACCCTCATCAACAGGCGGCGTATCTTTCCGTTCGCGCCGCGATGGAAGCGGTGCGGTTCGAGGCGTTCCTGCTCCACGGTGTGACCGGTTCCGGCAAGACAGAGGTGTACATGCGCCTGATCGACGCCGCACTCGAGCTGGGCCGGGGCACGCTGCTGCTGGTGCCTGAGATTGGGCTGACGCCGGCCGTTGCGGGCCAGTTTTTCCACCGGTTTGGCGACAGGGTGGCGATTCTGCATTCCGCGTTCACCGATTCCGAGCGGGCCGAACAGTGGAGGCGTATTCGCCGCGGGGAGGCTCCCGTGGTGGTCGCCACGCGTTCCGGCGTATTCGCGCCTGTCGCCAATCTTGGACTGATTCTGGTGGATGAGGAACACGATTCGAGTTACAAGCAGGAGGAGACGCCGCGTTACCACGGACGCGATGTGGCGATTGTTCGCGCGCGGTCGGAAAACGCGGCGATTGTGCTGGGTTCGGCCACACCGGCTCTCGAATCGAGATACAACGCCGAGAAGGGGAAGTACACTTACCTGGAGCTTCCGGAGCGTGTGGAATCGCGGCCGATGCCGTCGGTGGACTTAGTCGATATGCGGCAGGAGTTTGTGGAGTCGAAGAAGAATAACTTACTGTCGCGGGCGCTGCTGGAATCGCTGCGCGAGCGCCTTGTTGCTGGCGAGCAGTCGATGATTCTAATGAACCGGCGGGGGTTTTCGAGTTTCGTGAACTGCCGGGCGTGCGGGCAGTCGATTCTGTGCGCCAACTGCGCGGTGACGCTGACGTGGCACCGGCGCGACAAGCGGCTGCTTTGCCACTATTGCGGCTATGCCGAGCGCGTTCCGGAGGTTTGCCCGAACTGTTCCAGTGAGCATCTTTACTTTCTTGGCGCAGGGTCAGAACGCCTGGAGGACGAACTGCACGCGGCGTTCCCCGAAGCGCGTATCGGTCGCATGGACCGCGACACGGTGACCGGACGGCGCGACTATGAGAAGTTTCTGTACGCGATGCGTTCGGGCGAACTCGACATTTTGGCGGGCACACAGATGATCGCCAAAGGCCACGACATACCCAATGTTACTTTTGTGGGAATCGTCAATGCCGATATTGGGCTGGCGATGCCGGACTTCCGGGCCGCCGAGCGCTGTTTCCAACTGCTGACGCAAGCTGCGGGCAGAGCAGGGCGGGGAACGATTCCGGGCCGCGTTCTGATTCAGACGCTCAATCCGGAGCACTATGCCGTGCGGCTCGCGGCGGCGCAGGACTACGCGGGATTCTACAAGAAAGAGATCGAATTCCGGTCGCTGATGCGATATCCGCCGTTTGCCGCGCTGGCGAACGTGCTGTTTCGCGCTCCGCAACAGGAAGAGGCGTTGCGCCTTTCGACTGAGGCGGCCCGGTTCTTTACGCCGCCGCCGGAGGGCGTGAAAGTGCTGGGTCCGGCCGAGGCGCCAGTGCCGAAACTGAAGCAGGAGTTTCGCTATCAGATGCTCTTGAAGACTCCGAACCGCACGCGGCTGAACGAACTTCTGCGGGGGTTACGACGTCATGCCGAGGCGCAAAAGTGGCCGGCGACGTCGCTGGTGATCG
>JBDTVQ010000178.1:0-12845 GCA_040007195.1 Acidobacteriota bacterium
CGGAAAGTTGAGGTACGCGCACGCGGCGCATCGTGGCAGCCATCTCTCCATTGTAGGGACCGGCACAACTCCCCCACGATTGCCCGTGTCCGCCTCTCGCACCTGGCCGTGGCCGCCCGGCCCGATAGGCCACGCGCTACCCTAGTCTCTTGCCCACGCGCCCCATCGTCACCGCCAGCGACATCCCCCCTTCGGGCACGCTGCGCGTCGCCACCGGCGCCATCGTCACGCCCACTGCGCGTGAATTGGCCGCCGCCCGCGGCGTCACCATCAAAGAAGTCCCTGCCTGCGAGGTCACTCAGCTCGCTCCCCCCCAACTCACCGTCGCCCTCGGCTCCGACCACGGCGGCTTCGCCATGAAGCAGGCTCTTCTCCCCATCTTCGCCGAACTCGGTATCACCGTCCGCGACATCGGTGTCTATGAGGAAAAACCCGCCGATTACCCCGACATCGCCCTCGCCGTCGCCATGCTGGTTCATGACGGAACGGCCACCCGTGGCGTCGTCGTCGACGGCGCTGGAATTGGCTCCTGCATGGCCGCAAATAAGGTTCCGGGCGTCCGCGCGGCCCTATGTTATGATGTGGCATCAGCGCGCAATAGCCGCGAGCACAACGACGCCAATGTGCTCACGTTGGGTGGCCGGTTGCTCACTTTCACGCAAGCCGAAAACGTACTCCGCACTTGGTTGGAGACAGCCTTTGGTGGAGGCCGTCACGCCGCCCGCGTAGAGAAGATCATGGCCATTGAGCAGCGGTTCCGGCGCGCCGCGACCGAATGACCCCTTCCGAACTCGACCAACTCGTTGCGCAGATCGGAGACGAAATCCTCGCCCGCATGGGCCGCCCTCGCCCGCTCTCCGGCGAAGGCCATAACATCGACGATCTCGTCTGCCCCGGCTGCACCCAGCGCTGCCCCCAAACCTGTTCGAAGAAGACCGCCAACGTCATCGCCGCCGGCGCTGACCGCGTCTCCGCCTCGCAAACCCTCACCCGCGTCGATTCCGCCATCGCCCGCTTGATCGATCACACCATCCTCAAGCCCGACGCCACTCGCGCCGACATCGAAAAGGTCTGCGCCGAAGCCCGCAAATACTCCTTCGCCAGCGTCTGCGTGAACGCATACTGGGTTCCCCTCGTCGCCAAACTCCTCGCCGGTTCGCCTGTTAAGGTGTGCACGGTCGTCGGCTTTCCCCTCGGCGCAACCACCACCGCCACCAAGGTCCACGAAACCGCGGAAGCCATGCGATGCGGCGCGCAGGAGATCGACATGGTCCTCAACGTAGGTGCCCTCAAAACGGGCGACCACGAGCGCGTGAAGCAGGACATCCAGGCCGTCGCTGAGTGTGCTCACTCCGGCGGCGCCATCCTCAAAGTCATTCTCGAAACCTGTCTCCTCGACGACAACCAGAAAGCCATCGCCTCCACGCTCGCCAAACTCGCGGGCGCTGATTTCGTCAAAACCTCTACCGGCTTTTCCACCTCTGGCGCCACCGCCCACGACGTCGCCCTCATGCGCTCCATCGTTGGTCCGGACATCGGCGTTAAGGCCAGCGGCGGCATCCGAACCCGCGCCGACGTAGATGCCATGGCCGCCGCCGGAGCCTCCCGCATCGGTGCCAGCGCCAGCGTCAAAATCGTCGAAGGGACCGCAACGCAACCCGCGGCAGGTGCCTACTAATGCCCGCACCCCGCAAGCGCGAAGCGCGGTTCCGCGATCGCTCCGAACTGCTCGACTTCCTCCTCGAAGTCACCGCCGTCACCGGCTCCACCATCGATCTCGACGATCTGCTTCACAACCTCACGCAGATCATCCGCCGCGTTGTCCCCGCCGACCTCTTTGCGATTCTTCTCTACAGCGAACCGCGCCGTGGTCTCCGTATCCGCCACGCCGTCGGCCACCGCGAAGACGTCGTGCGCAATCTCATCATTCCGCTCGACGAGGGCATCACCGGCGTCGCCGCCTCGGCGCGCATGCCGCTCCTCGTCAATGATGTTCGCTCCAATCCCCACTACCTCCACGTCGTCGACGCCGTTCGCAGCGAACTCGCCGTGCCGATGGTCGCCCGCGGCCGCCTAGTTGGCGTCATCGATCTGCAGTCCACCAAACTCAACGCATACACGCCCGAGGACTCGGCCCTCGTCCAGCTCGTCGCCTCGCGTGTCGCCAGTTCGATTCTCAACGCCCGCTTGTTCCGCCAGATCGAGCGCCAGAACCGCACGCTCCGCACACTCACCAAGCTCTCGCAGCAACTGAGTTCCATCCTCGAGCTCGACGAACTGCTCAACGCCATCGCCACCTCCGTCCGCGCCCTCATCAACTTCAACGGCTTCGGAATCTACCTGCTCGACTCCGAACGCGATATTTTGCGCCACAAGTTCAGCCTCCGCTACGACGAACGCGCCGACGTCGACAACATCCCCCTCGGTACGGGAATCACCGGAAGCGCCGCCAAAGACCGCCAGATCATTCGCGTCGAAGACACCCAGGCGGATCCGCGCTACATCGAAGCCACGCGCGGAATTCGCAGTGAAATCGCCGTGCCCCTCATTCACAAAGACAAGCTGATCGGCGTGATGGATCTCGAAAGCGAGCGCGTCGGCTTCTTTACCCCTGAGCACGAACAGACACTCACTCTCTTGGCCCCGCTCATCGCTCAGTCGCTCGTCAACGCGAATCTGTATGACCAGATCGCCACCGCCAACGAGCGCATGGAATACGATCTCGCCGCCGCCCGCGAAGCCCAGTCGCTCTTGTTGCCGACCGAAGCACCGCAAATTCCCGGCCTTGAAATCGCCGTCCTTGCCCGCCCCGCGCACGAAATCACGGGCGACGTCTACGACTTCGTCGAACACGGCGACGAATACTCAGCCATTCTGTTCGGTGACGTTAGCGGCAAAAGCGCCGCCGCCGCCCTCTACGGTGCCATGGTCAGTGGCCTCTTCCGCACCATCGCCCCCCGCCGCCGCTCACCCGCCCAACTCATGCAGACGCTCAACCGCGTCCTGCTCGAACGCCGCGTCGGCGGCCGCTACCTCACCCTCCTCGTCATGCTCTGGGAACCATCCACGGGCGTCTTCACGCTCTCCAACGCAGGCAACACGCCGCCGCTGGTCGTGCGGGGCGGGGAAGTCATCATGCCCCACCTTGAAGGCGTCCCCCTCGGCCTCCTCGGTGGCACACAATACGACGAATCTACGTTTCAAACAAATCCCGGCGATCTCTTCGTCCTCTACTCCGACGGCATTCAGGATCAATCCAGCCCCACCGAACAGGAATACGGCATCCTGCATCTCGGTCCCCTCCTGAAACGCCTCTGTAAGCTCCCGGTCAAGGAAATCGCCGAAGGCATCCTCGCCGACGTCGACAAGTTCCGCCAAGACCTCCCCATCGCCGACGACCAGACTCTCGTCATCATGAAAGTTAAGGAACCCTCTCCGAATGAGCGCTTTTGATTACCTCGGCGAAGGGTTTTCCTACCGCCAGGACGTTCTCTTCTGCGAAGACGTTGAACTGTCGCGCATTGCCGCCTCCGCCGGCACGCCCTGCTTCGTCTATTCCAGCCACGGCATTCTCTCCCGCTACCGCGCCTACGACGAAGCCTTCGGCACAACGCCCCATCAGGTCTGCTACGCCGTCAAAGCGAACTCCAATATCTCCATCCTCCGCTTGCTCGCCCAAGCCGGTGCTTCGTTCGACATCGTCAGCGGCGGCGAACTCTTCCGCGTCCTCAAAGCCGGCGGCGACCCCGCCAAAGTCGTCTTCAGCGGCGTCGGCAAAATCGCCTCCGAAATTGAATACGCCCTCGAAACCGGCATCGGCTGCTTCAACTGCGAATCGGAAACCGAACTGGCCCTGATCGACGCCATTGCCTCACGCGCTGGCAAAATCGCCCGCTGCGCCATCCGCGTCAATCCCGACATCGATCCCAAAACGCACCCCTACATTTCCACCGGCCTCAAAGACAACAAATTCGGCATCGACATCAACGAGGTCGAAGACGTCTACCGCCGCGCTCTCGGCCTCCGCAACGTCTCCATGATCGGCGTCTCCTGCCACATCGGCTCGCAAATGCTCGACGCCACGCCCATCGGTGAAGCCGTCGCCCGCATGATCGAACTCACCACGAGCGTCCGTGCACTCGGCGCGCCCATCGAACACCTCGACCTCGGCGGCGGCATTGGCGTGCCCTACAAAGACGCCGACCGCATGCCCTCCATCGGCGCCACCATCGAAGACATCTGCCGCCGCGCCACTCCCCTCGGCCTCGAACTCCACGTAGAGCCCGGCCGCTCCATCACCGGTTCCGCCGGCGTCATGCTCACCCGCGTCCTCAACCGCAAAAAAACACAATCGAAAGAATTTGTTGTGATCGACGCGGCCATGAACGATCTCATCCGGCCCACGCTCTACCAGGCCCACCACGAGATCATCCCCCTCCGCCGCATTCCCGCCATGGGCTATGTGGAAGCCGACGTCGTCGGTCCCGTCTGCGAATCCGGCGACTATATCGCCAAGAACCGCCGCCTCGCCAACGTCATGCCCGGCGACACCCTCGCCGTCTGCACCGCGGGTGCCTACAGCTTCGCCATGAGTTCCAATTACAACTCCCGCCCCCGCGCCGCCGAGATTCTTGTCGAAGGTTCCACCTTCCGCACCATCCGCAAGCGCGAAACTCTCGACGACCTCATCCGCGGCGAATAACCGCGCAATCGCCGCCCGTTACGCGACACCCCGCTGGCTCACCACCGCCGCCGCTTCGCCCCACTGCATCTCCTTGCCAGCCACGGTCCACGCCGTCTGCACATAAGCCAGCGCCACCACTTTCCCCAACGCCGGAGACCACGCCGCCGACGTCACCTTCCCCGCCACCGCCTCGCCGCCCTTCAACTCCGCGCCCGCCTCCGGCACCGCCGTGCCTTCGATCAAAACCTGCGTCAGGTACTTGTGCGGATTCGCCCGCGCCCGCACCCGCTCCACAATCTCCTGCCCCAAATAACAACCCTTCGTGAAACTGACCGCGTCCATCCGTTTCGTCTCCTGCACCAGGTACGACTCCGTGATGTCCACCCCATACCGCGGCCGCGCATTCTCCAGCCGCACCACGTTCACCGCGTCCGCATCGGCCTGTGAAATCCCGGCCGCTTCCAGTTCCGCAACCAGCGCTTCGTACCGCCCCACCTCGGCATAAATGCGCACCCCATGCGATCCCGTCGCCGAAATGCCCACCACGGCGAGCCCAAACCCCTCGGGCGCCGTCACCGCCGGTCCTTCCACACCCACCACGGAATACTGCTCGCTCACGTCTTCGAGCGTCACATCGTCCGCGATGATGAACTTGTCCAGATGCTCATACAGAAACGCCCGCCGCTCCGGCTCCACATCCAATAGGATTTCGTCCTCGCGGCACACCACATACGCGTCCGTCAAAATTCTCCCCTGCGCGCTCAAGAAGAACGTGTAGCACCACTCGCCCGGCTTCAACTCCTGAATCTGATTCGTCGACATCGCGTGCAGCAGCCGCGCCCGATCCTCGCCAGTCACTCGAATCAACCCGCGCCCGCGCAGATCGATCCACGCCGCCCGCTCCAATAATGCTTCGTAACCAGTCATTGTGTTTAGCTCATCCACCGCAGCCAGGCTGAAATCGCGATTACAGCCAAACCGCTCCACATCGCGCCGCCCAGTAGCCGCCCGCGCTTCTCGGTGGGCGTCGTCTCCTTCGCCGCCACCGCGCTCACGGCCAGTACGTGCAATGCCAACAGGAATTTGATGCCGAACCACATGTGATATCCCGGTGGAGGATTCTCTTTCGTCATCAGGTTCCACATCCCCGCCAGCACAAGTCCCAACCCCGCCCACAGCACCACCCCGCGCCACTTCCGCGCCATCTCGTTCGTCACCGGCCCGGCCACGCACTTCAACGCAATCACACCGCCCACCAGTGTTACCGCCGAAGCGATATGCGCAAAGCGCGCCACAATCTTCACTACAAGGGGAACATCCATACCTCCATTATGGATGCTCGCTCCCGCCGCCCCGATACAATCGTTGGAAGTGATCCACGAAATCTTGTCCACCGGCGCACTGCAGTGCAACTGTTCCGTCTTCGGCGATGAAACCACTGGCGAAGCCATCGTCATCGATCCCGGCGATGGCTCCGGCCTCGACCGCCTTCAGCAAATCCTCGACAAACACGGGCTCAGGGTGAAGGCAATCATCATCACGCATGCCCACATCGACCATATCGGCGCCGCCGCGAAACTCAAAGCCTCCACCGGCGCGCCCGTCTATATGAACTCGAACGATCAGTCCCTCTACGACGACATCGAAATCCAGGCCCAGTGGCTCAACATGCAACTCCCCGCCGTCACCGAAATTGACGTCCACACACGCGACGGCGACAAGCTCACCTGCGGCACAACGGAGATGACCTTCCTCCACACCCCAGGCCACACCCAAGGCAGCCTCTGCGTCCTCGTTCCCTCCGAGCAACTCTTGATCGCCGGCGATACGCTCTTCCGTGGTTCCGTCGGCCGCACCGATCTCCCCGGCGGCGACGACCGCATGCTGCTTCGCTCAATCAAGAACAAACTGCTCACGCTTCCCGACGAAACCCGCGTCATCCCCGGCCACGGCGACGAAACCACCATCGGCCGCGAACGCGAACGCAACCCCTTCTTAAAGCGCCTCTGAGTTAGTTTGAAGCGCCTCTGAGTTAGGCTTGCTCGGTCCGCTCCCGACGCTCCCGCTTGATCTCCGTCATCGCCTCGATCGTCAACTCCTTCGCCCCCTCGATCAACTGCGTGATGATCTGCACGTCCATCGCCGGCTTCCCCGCCTGCCGCGCGCTCTGGCAGTAGACGCCATGCTGACCCACCAGCACCAGCGCGTCCGTCAACAGGTCCATCGTCATCGCCAGCCGCCCCCGCGCCACCCCCATCTGAAACTCGTAGCTCTCCAACTCCGACTGCCGCTCGCGAAGAATAGGATGTGCCATAGGCTACTGCTTCATCACTCCGTGCTTGGTCAGAAATTCGAAAATCTGCACCTGCAACTCCGCCATCTTCTCCGGCGGAAATCCATGTTTGCCTTCGGGCACCGTGATCATCTCCGCGTCGTTGCCCGCTTCGCGCAGCGCCTTCGTGATCTTTGTCCCATGCTCATAAGGGACCGTTTGGTCTTTATCTCCGTGCAGCGTCAGCACCGGCGGCAGCCCTCGCCGCACATAAGTCTTCGGCGACACCCGGTCGGCCAGCGCAAATCGTCCTTCCTGCTCGGGCACCCACGTCACGGCATAAGTCCGCATGTTCGGGCCCTGCAGTTGATCGCCAACATCGGTGATGCCGTAAAAGTTGATCACCGCCGCAATCTTTGCTGGCTTTCCCAGCTTCGCCTTCTTCGGCGTCATGCCCACCATCAGTGCCAGATGTCCGCCCGCCGAACCACCCGTCACCACAATCTTCTTCTTGTCCACATGCAACCGCCCGGCGTTCTTCTCGAACCACTGCGCCGCCTTCAACACATCCTCCACCGCCGCCGGAGCCTTGGCCGCTTTCGCCAGCCGGTACTCCACATTCACCGCAACAAACCCCTTCTCCACATACGGCAGCACCCACAACTTCACCATCGACTCCTTAGTCCCGCCCGTCCAGCCGCCGCCGTGAATCACCAGAATCCCCGGATGTTTCTCTTTCCCTTTTTCCGTCCAACCCGCGGGCTTGAACACATCCAACTTGGTTTCCGGATACTCGGCATAGGAAACGTTCGGCTCCACCGTCACGCCGCTGGGCAGTGCAGGCATCGCCGGGGGCGCCTGCTGTGCTGCCAAAACCGCAACATTCAATAAAATCGAAAAGACCGCTGTGCGCATAATGAGAGCATACATGACACGATCCGCATTCCTCATCGCCGTGGCGTTCCTGCCCGGCCTGCTCGCCGCCGATGAACCGCTTAAAATCCATCGCGCCGCGAAAGACTTCGCCCTCACCGTCGACCCCGCCGCCTCCGTCTGGAAAAAGGCTCCGCCGGTCCACGCCTCCGTCGATCCCATGGGCAACACGCAGCCCCTGAATCAGTTCGATTTCCGCATCCTCTGGACCCCGGCCTACCTGTACATCCATTTCACCTGTCCCTACGACGCACTCACCCTCAAGCCCGACCCGGACTTGAAAAATGAAACCAATCAGCTCTGGAATTGGGACGTCACCGAAGTCTTCATCGGCGCCGATTTCAACGCCATCCACCGCTACCGCGAACTGCAGGTCTCGCCGCAAGGGGAATTCGTCGACCTCGACATTGACCGCAAGGCCATGAACGGCAACAACGCCATCAAGTGGAACTCCGGTTTCGAAGTCCTCGCCAAAATAGATTCGGACAAAAAAATCTGGTATGGCGCAATGAAGGTTCCCGCCTCCGCCATCCTCAATGGCGTCCCTGGCGCGCCCGCGCAAAATCAAAACGGCCTCAAGCTCCGCCTCAACGTCTACCGCCTCGCCGGCAAAGGCCCTGTCAACGGCGTCGGCCCCTCGCGCAGCATCCTGTGGAAGCCTGTCGGCAACCCCAGTCACCACACGCCCGAGAAGTTCGGCGAAGCCGTTTTGGTCAAATAGTCTCTATGAGCACGCGCGCTCTGCGCATCTCCCACGTAGGTCTGCGAGGCGTCGTCGGTAACGGCCTCACGGCCACCCACATCCTCGATTTCGCCGCCGCCTTCGGCACGTTCCTCGATATCCCGGCGTCGAACTCCCCCATCGTCATCGGTCGCGACCCGCGCCTCTCCGGCCTCATGCTGCGCGAAGGCGTCGTCAGCGCCCTGCTCGCAACCGGCCACAACGTCCTCGACCTCGGCGTCGTCTCTACGCCCGTCATCCAACACACCATCCACCGCCTCGGCTCCCCCGGCGGCATCTCCATCGGCGCGTCGCACAACGAGGCCTCCTGGAATGCCCTCAAGTTCCTCGGTCAGGACGCCGCCTACCTTTCCACCGCCCAGGCCACCGAACTCCTCGACATCTATCATCTGCGCAAGTTCCGCTTCGCGCCTTTCAACGAACTCGGCTCTCTCTCCACCAACGCCTCCGCTATCGACTCCTATCTCGCCGACCTCGCCGCCGTCTTCGATTTCGACCGCCTCCGCCATTTCCGCGTCGTCGTCGATTGCTGCAACGGCACCAGCTCGCTCCTTCTCCAGCGCCTCAACGATCGCTACGGCTTTTCCTTGATCCTGATCAACGCCGCCACCGACGGCCGCCAGTTCGCTCACTCGCCCGCTACCAACGCCCGCACCGTAGCGCTGCAACTCGCGCCCCTTATCGAGCCGCTCAAAGCCGATGCAGGCTTCCTCTTCGATGTCGACTCCGACCGCGTCGCCCTTGCCACCGATCGCGGCGAACCCGTCAGCGAAGAGCTCGTCTTTCCCTTGATCGCCGATCACGTCCTGCCCCACGCCGAAGGCCGCACCGTCATCACCAACCTCTCCACAACTGCGCTGATCGAAGAGATCGCCGCCCGTCACGGTGGCCGCGTCCTCCGTGCCCCCGTCGGCCGCCAGGCCGCCATCGACGCCCTCAGCGCTTTCCGCCCCGGCCAGGTAGCCCTCGCAGGCGAAGGAACCGGCGCCATCATGTTCGCCCGCTTCCCCTACATCTACGATGGCATCGTCAGCATGCTTACCATCCTCGAAATGCTTGCCGCGCGCGCCCAGCCGCTCTCCGCCATTCTCGCCACCTACCCGCGCTACAGCATGCTCAAAGGCGAAGTTCCCCTCGCCACCACGCGCATCCCCGAACTTCTCATGTCGATCCAGGAGGACTTCGAAGGTGGCGCCGCCGACATGTCCGACGGCCTCCGCATCGATTGGCCGCAAACTTCCGATCAACCGCAGCGCTGGTTCCACGTCCGCGTCGCGCAAACCGAACCCCTCGTCCGCGTCATCTGCGAACAACGCGGCGCGCCGCCCCACGACCTCTTCAACGGCCTCATGGATCGCGTCCGGAGCTTCTCATGAGCACCCGCGAACACAAACTCAAAGTAGGCGTCTCCGGTGTCCGAGGCGTCGTTGGCGAATTCCTCACCCCTGCTCTCACCACCGCCCTGGCCCAGGCCTTCGGCACCTACGTCGGCGCGGGCCGCGTCATCGTCGGCCGCGACACCCGTCCCTCCGGCGAAATGATCCTCCATGCCGTCCGCTGCGGCCTTCTCGCCGCCGGCTGCGAAGTCATCGATACCGGCATCCTCCCCACGCCCACCATTCAGGTCTACGTCGCCGCCACTAAGGCTCAGGGCGGAATCGCCATCACCGCCTCGCACAACCCGCCCGAGTACAACGCACTCAAGTTCTTCAACGCCCAGGGCCTCTTTTGCAACACCTATGAGCGCGGCGAGTTGATCGACCTCTGGCACCAAAGCAACTTCCATCACGCCCACAACTCCGACATGCGCGGCATCTCCACCGAACTCACCGCCCCCAAGCGCATCCACTTCGAACGCGTCCTCTCGCACGTTGATGTCGAACGCATCCGCCGCCGCCGCTTCCGTGTCGCGCTCGATGCCGTCAACGGCGCGGGCTCCCTCCTCTCCGTTGAGTTCCTTCGCGACTACTTGAACTGCGAGCTCCACGCCATCTCCGTCGACCCCACCAAACCCTTCCCCCGCGTCGCTGAACCCCGCCCCGACACGCTCGGAGCCCTCTCCGTACTCGTCAGAGACACGCACTCCGACATCGGGTTCGCGCAAGACCCCGATGGCGACCGCCTCGCCGTCTGCGATGAAACCGGCCACGTCCTCGACAACGACGACGTCCTCGCCCTCGCCATCGACGCCTGCCTTGCCCGCCTCCCCGGCGACGTCGTCGTCAACCTCACCACCTCTTCCGTCATCGACGACATCGCCGCCCGCCACAACCGCCGCGTCTTCCGCACCCCCGTCGGCGAAGCCAACGTCGTCGAACGCATGCAGCGCGCCAAAGCGGTCATCGGTGGCGAAGGCTCCAATGGCGGCATCATCTTCCCCGCCGTCCAATACTGCCGCGACTCCTACAACGGCATGGCCTTCCTGCTCGATCTCATGGCAGCCACCAACGAGCCCTTCACCACGCTCGCCGCCCGCCTCCCCCGCTACGTCCGCAAGTCCGGCAGCGTCGCCTATCAGCACGGCCGCCTCGCCTCGCTCATGCAGGACGTGGAAGATGCCTTCACCGCCCCTCAAATCGATCGCACCGACGGCCTCAAGCTCATCTGGCCCGACCGCTGGATCCACGTCCGTAGCTCCAACACCGAACCCATCCTCCGCTTCGCTGTCGAATCCAAGTCCGAACAGGAAGCCCAGGAAATGTTTTTGCGCGTCCAAGGCTTCGCCACATGATACTGGCCCTGCTCCTCGCCGCCGCCGCCCTCGAACCGCTCGTCCGCCTGCCTTCTCCCTCGCGCCCCACTCTCATCATCGAGCTCCGTGACCCCGCCAATCCGAACCTCCGCTACTCCATCGCGCGTGTCCCGGCGCCCGCCGATTGCATGCTGCGCCTGGAACGCGCCACAGCTACAGACACGGTCCTCGCTTGTGCCGGCGAAAAAGGCGCCATCCACCCCAACCTCAAGTTCGTCTACGATCCCCGCTCCAAGGCTCTGGTGAAGCACTTCACCTACATGCCCTTTGCCTTCACCGGAGCCCACTTCATCGCCTCCAACGGCGACCGCGCCCTCAGGGTCATCGTCGCCCCAACGCCGGAACCCTCATTCCGTATCGAAGCCGCCGCGCACCTCCCCCGGCCCGATCCGCCCGCGCGCTACACGCAGCCGTCCGGCCTGCCGCCTCTCCGTCAGCCCACCTACGACGAATTCGCACGCGCCCGCCCCGATCGCGTTGCCAACGGCTACACCCGCACCGTCACCGCCGTTGAGGAAATCATCGGTCCGCGCGTAAAAGAGGACAATTTACTCTGGTTTGGAAAATCGTTCTACGACGGCGAAGGCCACACCGGCGTCGGCGGTTTCGGCTTCTACGACTACGCCGCTCGCCGGTACACCACTTACTCGCCCCCTGAGATTGTCCCCTACTCGGTTTCCGCCATCGCCGTTTCGCCCCAGCATGTCTGGTTCGGCCTCGTCCACAACGGTGAGTGGGGCTCCTCCGGCGCCGGCTTGCTTTGCTTCGACCGGGCCACGCAACAGGTGCATCGCTTCGAGTCGACCGATATTGCCAACGCCATCCTCATCGAAGGCGCGCGCACCATCGCCGCCACCAACTTCGGAATCACCATCGTGGAGGCCAATCGCCAACGCAGATTTTTTGTAGATCAAACTTCCGATGGCCGCCTGCGAATGGCCGAAGCCGTGCACTAACGCCCCAAGCGCAAACCCGCGTTCATGCCCCGCTCAAGACCCCGCTCAAGGCTTCGCGGTATCGTCCTTCGGTGGCGCCACAGGCTTATCCGCTCCACCCTCGGTGCGGAAGCCCTCTTCGTCGTCCATCAGATACCCCAAGTCCTCGCGCACAATCCGCCGTTGTGCATCCGGGTTGCTGCGCAAGTCTTCGTTCTCCTTGCGTAGCTCATCGTTCTGCAATTCAATCGTCCGGTTGCGCTCTTCCAAATCGCGAATCTGTTTCCGCTTCACCATCAGCGCTGGAATTCCATTGTCCCCAGCCAGATGCACAGCCGCGAATCCGCCTACCAGCAGAATCGCAACTACATACCCCACGCGCCTTAATCGATCAATCATTCTTGCTTTGTCCACGCACGGCTGACCTCCAGGTGAACCCGTGCCTCTTCTTTAGTTTATAATCCGAAATTGAAAAAAGCGCCACAAGAAATTTCTCTCAAACTATTCATGACAGATAAGATCGTCGC
>JBDTVQ010000179.1:0-12744 GCA_040007195.1 Acidobacteriota bacterium
TCTACCTCCTTCGCCACGGTCTCGCTGAAAATGGACGGCCCGGCACGCCGGACCCGGAACGCGATCTTACGCCCGAGGGGCGCAAGAAGATGCGCGAGATCATGCGCCTCGCTCGCACCGCCGGTGTGCAGCCCGACGTTATACTCACCAGCCCCTACGCCCGCGCCCTCCAGACCGCTGAAATTGCCGCGGACATTCTCGAGTTTTCCGGCGAGCTCATCCACACACAGGCTTTGGTTCCGCATTCACGCCCGGAGTTGGTGTGGGACGAAGTAAGGATTTACCGCGAGGCCGGGCAGTTGCTGTTGGTGGGACACGAGCCGCTGTTCAGCAATCTAGCCAGTTTCCTGCTCGATGCACCCTCGCTGCGGGTCGATTTCAAGAAGGGCGCGCTGTTGCGGATTGAGATTGACCAGTTAGGGCCGAAGCCGCGTGGCGTGCTGCGCTGGTTCCTCTCGCCGAAGATGGCCGGCGGCAAGACCTAAATTTCCGTTGAGCGGGTCTAGCGCATCGACTTGTCGATTTCGTCCAGCCAATCCGGACGCTTCAACACTTCGCGCGGCCGGCTGCCATCGGGCGGTCCGATGATGCCTTCTTTCTGCATCATGTCGAGCAGGCGCGCGGCGCGTCCGTAGCCGAGGCGCAGGCGGCGTTGCAGAATAGACGTCGATGCCTTGCCCACTTCGAGCACGACGCGCACGGCATCTTGGTAGGCGGGATCTTCGGCGCCCTGGAACTCTTCGTTGCCGCCATCGACGGAGGCGTCGTCAGCGGGGGGCGCCATCAGATAGCTCTCATCGTACTCGGGCTTGCCTTGCGCCTTCCAGCAGTCTACGACACCGCAGATTTCGTTCTCGCTGACGTAGGCCGCGTGAACGCGCGTCAGGCGCGCCGATCCCGGCGGAAGGTGCAGCATGTCGCCTTTGCCCAGCAAATGTTCGGCGCCCATCACGTCGAGAATCGTGCGTGAGTCCACGCGCGTGGCGACGCGGAAGCTGATGCGGGCGGGGAAGTTCGCTTTGATCAAGCCAGTGATGACGTCGACGCTCGGGCGCTGCGTGGCCACCACAAGGTGCATTCCGACCGCGCGGGCCATCTGAGCCAGGCGCGTGACCGATTCCTCGACGTTGCCTTTTTCCAGCATCATCAGGTCGGCCAACTCGTCGATGACGATCAGAATAAACGGCAGCGGCTGTAGCTCTTCTTCGTAGCTGGGGGAATCCTGCTCGAACAGGCTGCGCGGCTGGCTGAGCTTCAGCTTGATCTTCTTGTTGAACTGATCGATGTTGCGTACGCCCTGCGAGGCAAGCAGCTTGAGGCGCCGTTCCATCTCCGCAACGGCGTTCCGTAGCGCGTTGGTCGCTTTGCGCGGATCGGTGATCACGGGCGTGAGCAGGTGCGGCACGCCTTCGTACATCCCCATCTCGACGCGCTTGGGATCGATCAGCACCATCCGCACTTCATTCGGCGTCGACTTGTAGAGCACGCTCATGATGAGCGAGTTGAGCATCACCGATTTGCCCGAGCCGGTGGAACCGGCGATGAGCAGGTGCGGCATCTGCTCGAGCTGCGCCACGCGGATGCGGCCCGAGATGTCCTTGCCCAGTGCGATGGTGAGCTTCGACGGCGCCGAGAGAAACTCGTCGCTCTCGAGAATCTGGCGCAGCGCAATCACCTCGCGCTTGCTGTTCGGTACTTCAATCCCCACGGTGGGCTTGCCCGGAATGCGCTCAATGAGAATCGATTCCGCTTGCAGGCCCAGGCATAGATCCTCGGTGAGCGTTGTGATGCGGCTGTACTTGATGCCCGCTTCCGGTTTGAACTCAAACGTCGTGACAACGGGACCGGGATTGATTTGCGTCACATTGCCCAGTACGTTGAACTCTTCGAACTTCGACTTAATACGTCCGGCGATCGTCTTCAACTCTTCGGTGTCGAAACTCGTGCGCCCTTCGGCCTCGTTCAATAATTCGGTCGAGGGCAATACGAACTGCGGCTGCGACTTCGATGCCATGCGTGCCATCGGTTCCATCGCCGTGCGTGCGGTTGAGGGCGCCGCAACCGGAGCCGGTGGAACGTACTCCACGACGGCGGGTTCGGCCGGGGCCTGCGATGCACGGCTCTGGTACGCCGGCTCGCGCGTAGGCTCGAACGGCGGCGCGCTCACCGCTCCGGCATGAGCGGCGGCGGCGAGGTGCTCCTCTTCGCCCGCGCCATCGAGTGTGCGAATGGGAATCTGGTTGTCGAGCGTGGAGACCACCGTGTAGAGTTCGGTCCTGCGACGAACGTCTGTCGCCGTGCCCGTGCGGCTCGAGCCGGGAGCCGGCGCCAGAGGGGACACACGCGGCTCCACGGGTTGCATGTCGTCGGTGAGATCGCCCCGGCGGCGGCGTGGGCGCAGGGAAAGTTCGTCTTCACCGGCCGCTCCGTCGCGGCGCAGAATCTCCTGCTGGCGCGCGGCGGCACGCTGCTCGCTACGGCGTCGCATGGACTCGCGCCATTCCTCAAAGGTGGCTCGAAGTTGTTGATAGCCGCGTAGCGGAGTCATGAGCCACTCTGGCAAACGTTGCAGGCTGAACGTGGAAATCAGGTACAGCGAGAGCAGCAGCAGCGTCGAGCACACCAGCACCGCGCCAGTGAGGTTGAACGCGCCCAAAAGCCACGATGCGAACAGGCTGCCTACAACGCCGCCAGCCGATATGCTGGCCGCCTGCACGCCCCAATCGTTGCCCATGCTGAGCATCGAACAGGCGCTGAAGCCGAGCATCAGGGCGCCGCCAATTTTCGCCCACTGCGTTTCGATGGGCGAGGATCGAATCCATTTCCAGGAGAGAGCGGTCAGGAACGCGGGCAGCAGGTAGGACGCCAGGCCAAAGGCCTGCAGCAGTAGATCGGCCATCCACGCACCGGTATTGCCGATCAGGTTATGCGCGCGCGCCGCTCCGCTAGCGGTATTCCAACTGGGATCGAGCGGCTGATAGGAGACGAGGCTGAGAGTGAGTGCGAGCGCCGTGGCGAGGCACACTAATCCCACCGCCTCGTTTAGCCGTTCGAGCGGCGTGGGTCCAAGAATCTTCATCCTCCCGGTTTGCGAAGGAAAACTGCCAGAGCGATTACTATTATGCCAAAAACGATCCGGTAGTAAATGAACAGCTTTAACGAGCAGAAGCGCAGGAACTGGATGAACAGCGAAATGGTGGCCAGGCCTGTGAGCGCGCTGCACACGATACCCACCGCGAACGCGATGCGCATGTCCGGTGAAACTCCGCCGGCCTTGTGAAGGTCCCAGAAGGCCTTTGCGCCCGCGGCCAGGATGGCGGGCGTGGACAGCAGAAACGAAAAGCGTGCCGCCGAGGCGCGCTCAAAATTGCGGAATAGCGCCGCCGTGATGGTAATCCCCGAGCGCGACGTACCGGGCACAATGGCGAGCGCCTGCGCCAACCCGATGACCGCCGCGTCCAGCATCGTGACGTGCTCGATACCCTTCTGGTGCCGGCCCGCACGATCGGCGATGCCCATCAGGATGCCGACAATGATCAACATCGACCCGATGATGAGCGGGTTGCGCAGAGTCGTTTCGGCGTGCTCTTTTAGGAGAAGGCCAAACACACCGATGGGAATCGACCCCACGGCGAGAAACCACAGCAGCGCCCGGTTGCGCTTCAGTTCCGGATCGTGACCGGACTCAATGCCGAGTCCCTGCAGAATGATCTGCACCCAATCGCGGAAAAAGTAGATCAGAACGGCGAGGAGAGTGCCGATATGCAAGGCAATGTCAAAGGCCAATCCCTGATCCGGCCAGCCTAGCAGCCACGGCGCCAAAGCGAGGTGAGCACTACTGCTCACGGGTAAGAATTCAGTGATTCCTTGAACAAACGCAAGAATGATCACATGCAGCAGAGACATAATGAACAGTAGGCCATCGTAGCGCACTTCCCCCATGCGAAACACAAAAATCGTTGCCACTCTCGGCCCGTCCTCGACCGAACAAGACACGTTGATTGCCATGCTCAAGGCCGGAACCGATGTGTTCCGGATCAATACGAGCCACGGCTCCATGCCCGAACATGCCGCCCGCATCGAAGATGTTCGCACGGCCGCCCAGACAATGGGAAAACCGTGCGGCGTGCTCGTCGATTTGCAGGGACCCAAGATCCGCCTGGGCCGTTTTGAAGACGGCGGCTGCATGCTCGAACAGGGCCACGAGTTCACCATCACCACTGAACAGGTGATGGGCACCTGTGACATGGCGTCCACCAGCTATTCCGAGTTCGCTCGCGACGTTCGCTCGGGCGACCGCGTGCTGCTCGCCGACGGCGCCATTGAATTGCGCGCGCTTGCCAGCAATGGCAACGCCGTGAAGTGTCTGGTCGTAAACGGCGGCAGAATCAGCGACCGCAAGGGAATCAACCTTCCGGGTGTGCAGGTATCCACTCCTTCGCTCACGCGCAAAGATATGGCGGATCTGCGCCAGGCGCTCGAATGCGGCGCCGACATGGTGGCTCTCTCGTTCGTGCGGAAGCGCGACGATGTGCTGCGGCTGCGCCACTTTCTCGAAGAGCACGATTCCCGCATTCCGATTGTTTCGAAGATTGAAAAGCCCGAGGCTTGGGAGAATCTCGACGAGATAATGGATGCCTCGGACGGCGTCATGGTGGCACGCGGCGATCTCGGCGTGGAGATGGCGCTGGAGCAGGTGCCGTTCATTCAAAAGTCGATTATTCGGAAAGCCCGCCTGATGGGTAAGTTCGTCATCACCGCAACGCAAATGCTCGAATCGATGATCGAGAATCCCTATCCCACGCGCGCCGAAGTAAGCGACGTGGCCAACGCCATCTACGACGGAACCGACGCTGTGATGCTGTCAGCGGAAACCTCGGCGGGCAAGTATCCGTTGGAAAGCGTCGCCATCATGGAGCGCGTGGCCGCTGAGACCGATATCAAGGTGACCCAGTTTGGAGCCCTGGAATTAGGGCGTCCGGAACACCGCACGCATCCGGAAATGATCGCCTACCTCTCGTGGCGCGCGACAGTGCTGTTAGGCGCCGCGGCCATCGTTGTATTCACGGCCACTGGCACCAGCGCGCGGTTAGTCGCACGCTACCGGCCTTCGGTCCCCATCTACGCGTTCACGGCTTCAGCCGATCGTGCGCGCCAGTTGAGCGTCCTGTACGGCGTGCACGGTCACGTTGCGCCGGACCTCGCATCCACCGACGAGATGATGGCCATGATGGATCGTTACCTGCTCGATAACGGGCTCGTAAAATCCGGCGACACCGTCGTGTTCGTTGCTGGACAGCCCATCGGCCGCCCGGGCACGACCAACATGATGAAGCTGCACCAGGTGATGTAGTCGCCGCGCGGTTTACTTCAGAACCGTGCGCGCAACGCCGGCGTTGTTCGCGGAATCGTAGGCGCGCACCACGAGCAGATATTCACCCGCGGGCAGGTTCGCCAAACGCAGATTGAATTTTTCGGTGGGCGAATCGATCACGCCGTCGTCGGCGTCGATGCTGCGCCACGGCCCGGCGTTCAGGGAATATTCGCAACGCGTCAGCGGCGATGCGCCATCGCGCGTCTCGATTTGAACATCGACGGTTTGATTGCCGGCGCCGCTGCGTTTCGGCGCGCTCATCGTCACCAAGGGGGGCGTGCGGTCAATGAGAATCTGCGCGCTTTCGATGTCGGCCTCGCGTGCACTGGCAGCCGAATTCGATGCCGCATCGCTCGCCGTCACGCGAAACTGATAGCGGCCGTCGGCGAACGATTCGGCATCCACCGCATACGTGGTCTCGGTAAGGTTGCCCTTCAAAAACGTCCAACCCGATTGCCCTTCCGAGCGAAATTCAATCTTGTAGGCGAGCTTGTCGCCATCCAGATCCTCGCCCGACCATGCAATCTGAATCTGCTCCGTCGCCGACCGTGTCACCGGCTGCGTGGGCGTGCCGGAACTGCTCGAAGCGCCCTCTTCGCCGGAATCGGTCACCGTAATGCTGTAGGCCGGCTGTGCGGCAGCGTTCGGCTTGATGGCCGAAACAGCGGCGGCCGAGGTGAGCGAACTCACGGTCAGCGCCTTCACTTCCGGCGGCGTATTCTGCGGCAGGTAAGCCACGCGAACCGAATCGAGCACCGGCGATTTGCCCGCCGCGCCCGTGAGCGTCGCCTTCCATTGCACGTAGCGCGCGTTTGGATTGGGAATCGCCGAACCTTCCGCCGCGGTGAGTGGCTCGCTCCAGTCGGACCACGTTCGATCAGGCCGCGCCGAGTTGCCCGTCCGGACGCGCAGCGCGATTTTGCAGGAGGCACAGGATTCCGCACTCCATGAGACGCGGCCCCAACGCGCAACCGTCGTTGCATCGTGAATGGGCGATTCGAATTCGCCTTCGGTTGCGGGCTCTGTGTAGCGCACCAGCCGCGCTGCAGGTGAGGTAGCCACGAGCACGCCCGCACCATCTGCCAACAGCCGCAGGGCTTCGCCTTCGCGCGTTTCCGCCAGCAGGCGCGTCTTGCGATCGCGACCTAACTCATACAAGCGCGCATTGTTGTCCGTCGCCAGAAATACCCGGTTGCCGTTTAGCGCGACGTCATAAAGGTTTTCTTCTTTCGACGACCACAACGTCTCCGCCGTGTTGTCCGCGCCGATTCGATAGAGCGCCGCCTTCTCCACACCCGGATACTCAACCATTGCCTGCGCGGCGGCGGTCTCCGCCTGTTGCTGCGCAGCCTGTGGTTGTTGTGCCGTGGGCGGCTTCGGCTGCGGCGGCTGGCCGCGCTGCACGCCCTCATCGGTCACCGTCATCGTCGCGGTGGGGGCGCTCGTCTGCAAGCTCGATGTCACTTGCGGCGTGGCGCCGGCGCCTATGCCCTGCTTTACCAGCGAACCGCCCAGCGCTGCCACATACAGGGATCCGTCGGGCGCGGGCAGAATCGCCCGGATCTCCGGCAGCGATGAATCGTACAGCGCGAATGCCTTGTCCTTCGCGTCGACGCGGTAGAGCATTCCATTCGGTTCCGTGCCCGCGAGCAGGCGTCCTTTGCTGTCGAGCGCGAGCGCGGTCACGTGCATCTGTTCCGTATCGAAGAACAACTCGCCCTGCCCCGGTCCCGTGATGCGATAGATTCGCCCCTGATCGCCCGTGCCCGCGTAGAGCGTGCCATCCGGCGCGGCGGCCAGGCTCCAGATGTAGCGCGTCCAGGGGCGGAAGTATTCGCTCGCATGGCCATTCTCAATGCGGTAGATCTTGCCGTCGGGCGAAGTAGCCGCATAGATTCGTCCCTGCGCGTCCAGCGCCAGCGCGAAGATTTCAGGCTCCGGCGCCGTGAAGATCACCTCGCCCTTACCGCCTGGAGGAATGCGGAACAATTTCCCGCTGTGCCCCGTGGCAAGATAAATCGTGCCATCGGCGGCGCGCGCCATCGCCCAGATCGCGCCTTGCGCCGATGCGAAAACTTCCACTGGTTTCGGCGCCAGCCGCAGACGGCCCTGACGGCCAATGGACAACCCCACCGGCGTGCCTTTGAGGAAATCGTCGTAGCTGCTCAACTCCCACGCTTGTGGGCTGGCCGCGAGCGTCGGCAATGCAGCGGCGAGAAGGGCGGCTGTTAGTCTGCGCATTATTCCTGTATCTCGATTGGAATGGATTTCGAACCGGTCACGGCACCGGTGCCCGGCTCGAAGGAGAACTCGGCGGCTGAAGATTGCAACATCGCATTCGCGCCGATCGAAGATTGCCAATCCTTGAACAGCAGCGCGATCGATGAGGGCGGCGCGGTCATCGGGCGGCCATTGAGGGTGAAACCCGGCTTCGCGAGCAACACGCGCAAGTAGGCCTTCTGATTCGCGCGCAGGGAATTGAGGAACTCCACGGTTCCTTCCGCCGTCGATTGCTGCTGCCCGATCGCCGAAGCGAATTCGGAAAGGTTCGCCGTGGTGGCGTCGCTCAGCAACACCTGCGCCGCGCCTGCCTGCATCCCCGAAGGAACGGCCCATGTGAATTCGCGCGATACATCCTCGCCAGCGGGTCCGCGCAGCAGCGCCGTCAACTTCACGCTGCCGCCGGGGCGCACTTTCAAAGGCGATGCCCATATCCCGGCCACCGTCCATTGCTGCTTCCGCTCGGTCGCTCGCATGTGCACTTTAATCGTTCGCGGCGTCAGTTCGTCGAAATCCGACTGCACGGCGTAGGTGAGCGGCAGCGCGGTTGCCAGCGAAGCCAGCAAGCCCGCCGCGGTGTCGGCCGAGTACACGTTGTCGATTTTCAGCGGAGCGACGTGACCGTCGAATTCGACCTGCGATTTCACCTCGATGGTCGCCGCGCCGCTCAAACGCTCCGTCGCATCGAGCATTGCGAACGACGCCACCTGCGCCAGGAAGGGCGTAAGCAGCCGGTCGCGCACGAGTTCGACGCGATAGGTGCGGCGGCCGCCCGGACCCTCCACGCTTGCCTCGAGCGGCACCATGCGCGCCGGCTTGCCGAGCGTGCCGGTAACACCCACCGAAGCGTCGCGCGTGATGACGCCCATCTGTTCGCGCGCCGTCGAAACTTTGAAGCTGGTCGACAGGTTCGGCAGCAAGGTCAGCACCTCGCTGCGGGCAAAGGGAAGCTCCGTGCCGCCGGCGCTGAGAAAGCGATGGCCGAAGGCGAAGATGCGGTTGCCGTCGACGTGCGTCACGGTTCCATCGGCGCCCATAGCCAGATCGCCGCGCATCAGTTGCACGCTGATCATCGAGCCCGCTTTGATGCGCGCAGGATCGCCCATCGCCCCTCCCGTTCCTCCCGATGACGAGCCTTGGCGCGGCTCCCAACCAAGCGCGCGGAATTGCGGCGCGAACTGATCGATGGCGTGTTGCGTGAAGCCGGAGAGCGAGAGGGGCGCGGACAATTCCACCAAACTTGTGTCGCCGAACTTCATTTCCGCGCGGGTGTTCCGCGGCAGGATCGAAGAAGGGCTGGAGAGTCCATGCGCGGCGCGCTGCACGGCGGCGGGTGCGGGAGGCGTATCGGGGATGGCGAGCATTTGCTCAATCGGTTGAATGCCGGCAATCGGTTCCTTGGCGAAAGGAAACGCGCTCGACACCGCTCCCACCAGGCGCCCCTGAATGTACACCGGGCTGCCGCTCATACCCTGCATGACGCCCGTGCGCTCCACCGTGCTGCCTGTCAGCCGGGCCAGAATCAGCGCTTGTTTGGGCCCGCTGTTCTCCAGCACGCCCAAAATCTCCACGCCGAAATCCTCGATCTTGTCTCCGGAAAAGACGGTTTTGCCCGTTCCCTTCATGCCGGCGCGCACGTCGCTCAACGGCATGATGCGCGTCTGTGCCCATGCGGCGCAGGCGCAACAGAGCGCAATTGACAGGTATCGGAACACTGTTCTCATTGTCGAACTATTCGGCTCGAAGCGTTTCCACCAGCGGCAGGCGGGCAACGTATCCGGCGGCCAGCCAGCAGGCAATCACGCCTGTCAGGAAGATTGCCACCATCATGGCTGCCATGGAAACAAGCGATCCGGTGAAGCCACGCTCGGCGGCAATGGGCGCGATGGCAACGGCGGCCGAAGCCACACCCGACAACTGCCCTGCCGCGAGCATCAACAGACTCTCGCGCCATACGAGCGAGCGCAGGCGTGATGACGCGAAGCCGACCGCGGCCAGCAAGGCGAATTCGCGCCGCCGCTCCAAAACATTTCGAACAAGAACTGTTCCAAGCCCCAACGTTCCCAGCAGCAGCCCCAACGCGCCCAACGCCTGGAACGTGGCCAGGTAGGTGTTTTCCACGCGGTGAAACGCCGCCAGCTTCTCGCCCGCATCCTGCGCGTCGAATCCGGCGTCGGACATCGCATCTTCGAGCGCGGCGGAAACCTCGCCGGCCCGTGCGGACGGCGTATCGATGAGGAACACGCGGAAGCCTTGCACGTCGGGAAATGCTTTCTGGAAATTACTATCCGAAATAATCAGTTCGCTCTGAAACAGCGAATCCGAAAGCGCGCCGACAATCTGCAGCCGCACCGGCACGCCTCTGCTACCAGGGACCTCAATAATTTCGCCCACTTTTTTGTGGAGTACGTATTCCAGCGAGTTCGCATCGGCTACGGCGGGAATTACACTGGCGTCGATCGATTGGCGCTCGAGCAACAACCACGGGTTGGCCTTGTCCTCGGGCGTCAACGCAAGTGACGACGACCAGGCGAAGCGGCCTTCGTTCAGGAACGCCTGGGGCGCGCCGAGCACGCGCGGGTTGCCGGGCTCATAAAGATTCAAGCAACTGGCATCATCGCCGGGCTTCAAGCGGAAGCTTACGAAATTCGCGTCATTCAGGCCTGTGAGGTTCAACGTCTCCCGGCCCGTCGTGTCGTTGAGGTTGTAATAGATCGGCCGGACGCTTTCTGCCGTCAACCGGTATCCGCCCGTACCCGAATCGCGCCCCATCGCCGTGGACCCTTCGCGGCGGAAACTCTCGACCGAGATCACCAGGAACGTTGCCGACGCGATCAGCGACGCGACCAACAGCGTTCGTCCCGGCCGGATCGCAAGATTCCGGAACGCCAGAGGCCACAGTGACGCGCTTCTGCCCACGAGCCCGGACGAAGACTTTGCCGCCAGCCTTTTGCGTAACCCAGTGAGCGCGGCAATAAGCAAACAAGAGCCCGATCCGAAGAACGCCGCCACGCCCGGAATATCTCCACGCGCTCCCGCGGCTACAAGCACGAGCGAGAGAACGGCGAAGCAGATTGCGTACAGCCCGGCCCGCGTGGATTTCGCCGCGCCTGGCTGTAACTCCCAGCCGCCCAGCAGCAGCGCCCTTGGCGTTTCACGTAATAGCCGCTGCAGCGTGAGCGCCGTGACGCCAACGCCCATGACAATTCCAAAAGCGAGCGCGGACAACAGTGGCAAGGCCTCCACCGCTAGACGCAGGTCGTGCGTCCCCACCGCGCCGCTCCACCACGTGTTCAGTCCATACACGATGAGCGACGCATAGCCGAGCGCCGCGCCGAGGCCGAGCACGGAACCAATGGCGGCCAGCACCAGGCCTTCGCCGAGAAAATGCCATGCCGCGCCGCGCCGCGTGAAACCCACAGCCTCCAGCAGGCCAAGTTCGCGTGTGCGTTGCTCGACCCCCAGGCGGAAGAAGAGGCCAACCAACAGCAGGGCTGACACGACCAGGAAAAAGGAGAAATAGAGAAAATACTCTCCAAAGTCGGTCGACCCGCGCGATGCATCCAGCGTACGCTCGCGAATCGGCATTACCGTGAGTCCGAACTTCGCCGGGTCGAGCGACTGGCGCAGCCTGATCGCAAATTCCTCGCGCGAAACGGATCCGCCGGTCAGGCGGAGTGCCGACACATTGCCCCAGCGCGTGGACCACAGACGCTGGCCCTCGGCGATTCGCACAAACGCCTTTGCCGTGGTGCGGTAACGGTCCCAATAGTCTTCGTCGCGCGGCCGGATGCGCGAGAGATCCATCGGGAAGGGCGGGTCCCAATCGGAAACCGATTCGGCGTCGGTGATGCCTGGATAGTCGGGAGCGAGTTGCCGGTCCGCCGCCAGGCCCGCGACGGGCACTACGGCTGAAACAACAAAATCGGACGATTCCGTTACCAGTCGCCCGTCGTCCTTCCACACGTAGTAGTCGAGCGCGACTTTGTCCCCCGCCTTGGCGTTCAGGTCACGTGCAGTCCAATCGTTGAGCACGATCGAGTTGGCCGGCGCGGCGTCCCCGGTTGGCGTCACGGCGTTCAGTGGCAGTGCGGCCACCAGCGAATAAGGTGTCTCGCGTCCGTTGGCGCGAATGGAATTCGCCAGGTACGTCAGCACGGGCGTCACGGAAATGCCGCCGTCCCGCGCAAGGTGCGTCGCGATGTCGGTCAATTGCGGCGACAGAACGCCGCTCAAAGTGTCGAGTTGTGCCGCGCCGTCCACCGGTTTCACGCGCACACCCAGGTCGGCCAGCGTAAATTGCTCGCGCACCTTAGCGGCGGCATCGACACGTTCGCTCACGAGTAGTGTGTTCACGCGCCCGTTGGCGCCCAAGTCTTCTTGCAGGCGGCGCAGCGGAACGAAGATCGCCCGGATCGCGCCTTGCGAAGGCCGCAAGGAGAACTCGCCCATGTCTTCAGCCGGAAGTGCGCCCTCAAAGCGCAGGCGGATGGCGGCCGCTGCGTCGTCTTTACGGCCGTGAATGGATTCGGCGGGAATGTCGCCCGGCTTTTCCAGCCGCAGCAGCAGCGTATCGGTTTTCTTAGCCGCCATCTCCGCGGCCAGCGCCGGGCTCAACCACGCATCCCTGCCCTCCAGCGCGACCGCCGGCACTCCGTGAAACCGCCAGAACCGTTCATCCACGCCGTACACAAGCACCTTTCCGGCGCGCCGCCGGCTGCTCGGATGAATCACCAGGCCTTCGAGTGCAATGAGCGGGACGCTGCCGGGAATGCTGGCGGCCAGTTGCTCGCGGAACAGAGTCGCGGAGACAACCACCGAACCGGTGTTTCCCAACCGCTGCAGGGCGATGCGCCGCAAGCTGCCGCGTACGCTTGAGCCCACCAGTAACGCGCCTCCCAGTACGGCTACGGCGATGACGACACCGGCAACCACCGCCGCGTGCGTGCGCCAGTAGTGCGCCAGTCCGCGTCGTAAAAGTGTGGAGTGAGAAATCGGCATCGAAGCGCTTAAGCCCGGTGAAGCCCGCCATCGCGCAGCACGAAGTGTTTCGCCGAGCGCGCGGCCAATTCGGGACTGTGCGTCACCGT